>JBARVL010000266.1:0-24538 GCA_049646245.1 Crinalium sp.
CAACTTCAAATGATGATGAAGATGTTGAAGAAATAGTAGTAACTGCTAGTCGTAGACCAGAAGTTTTAAGAAATGTCTCGCGTTCTGTAACTGTAATTCCCCGTGCAGAAATTGAACAACAAACAAATTTATCTAGAAATTTAACTGATGTTCTTGGGAAGTTTGTACCAGGTTTAGGTGCGCCAACACAAACTACTGAAACTAATTATCAATCAATGCGTGGTCGTAGCGCGTTAATTTTGATTGATGGAATTCCTCAAAATGCTAATACTTCGACTGCTTTTGCTAACGAACTTAGAACTATAGATCCGAGTGCTATTGAACGAATTGAAGTAGTGCGTGGTGCTAGTGCTACCTATGGGAATGGAGCGACAGGTGGTGTGATTAATATCATTACACGCAGAGCAACTGAGCAAAAGCTGTCTTTTCAGACTGATGTTTCTGTTAATAGTTCTTTAAGCCATTTTGCCGATAGTTTAGGTAATTCGATCACACAATCTTTATCTGGTAAAAGTGGGAATGTTGACTACACTCTGAGTTTGGCGCGTACAGATACGGGTAGCTTTTTTGATGCAAATGGCGATCGCATTCCCAATTGGCGCTCTAACTTAGATAATACCGAAAACTACAATATATTAGGAAAATTAGGAGTTAACTTAGATCCACAGCAACGCCTGCAACTCTCGGTTAATTACTTTAAAGATTCTACTTTTAGTGAATATATTTCAGATACCAGTCTTGATGGTAATGAAATATTCCCAGAAAAAGCCCGTGCTATTCGCATCGACGGTCTTCAGTATGTTAATACTGATCTCCCAGGTAATTTAACTAACAACATTAATTTAGACTATTCGCACCGAAATATCTTTGGTAGTAGAGTACAAGCGCAAGCATACTATCGTACACAAACAACTTTTGATCAATATGGCGACGTAAATATTCGTAACCTTTCAAGAACACAACGGTTTGAAGGACTGATTCAAGGTGAACTAGAATCAGAAAAACTGGGCGCACGGTTACAAATAGAAACACCTGTTTCTAATGCTATTAATTTACTTTGGGGGATAGACTACTCTACTGAAGATAACTCCCAAAGATACAATATGTTAGATAAAGAGTTATACACCAATAGTGGCAATAGGCTTCTACGTGCAACGGGTGAAAGTCGCACTTTTACTCCTCTGTATAATGTTAACAATGTTGGTTTGTTTGCTCAACTACAAACAAAAGTAAGTGATAAATTAACTTTGAATGGTGGTATTCGTAACGAAAATATTGGATTTAGCGTTGACGATTATACCAGTATATTTGGTGCAAATATTAAAGGTGGTTCGCGGAATGTGAGTGCAACTGTTTTTAATGTTGGTACTGCCTATAATGCTACTGACACAATTAGTGTATTTGCTGATTTTTCCCAAGGTTTTTCAATTCCAGATTTAGGTCGTGTATTACGGAATCCACCTGACAGTTTTGTTGATGCTGGAACTTCTGTTAATTTAACTGAACCACAAAAGGTTAATAGTTATGAAATAGGTGTACGCGGTAACTGGCGCTCTATCAAAGCTTCTTTAGCTGCTTTTTATAACAACTCAGATTTAGGCTCAAGGTTAGTAGTAGTTGATCCAGAAAGTCCTTTACAGGTACAGAGAACACCCGAAAGATTTTATGGTTTGGAAGGAACTGTAGACTTCGAGGTAGGAGGAGGATGGCAAGTAGGTGGAACAGCTACTTTGTCAGAGGGTAAATTTCAAGACGTAGATGATAATGATGGTGATGGAGATACAAAAGAGTATTTAGCTTTCGATGTTTTCCGCGTACAACCAACTAAGTTAACTGCGTATTTGGAAAATAAAACTACTTCTAGTTGGAGTAACCGTTTGCAGGTTTTATATGTAGGCGATCGCAATCGTGCTTTTGAAGACGGGACTCAACCTTTACCTATTAAAGGTTATGTCACCGTAGATTATATCAGCAGCATTAAATTAGGTCGCGGAATGCTACAAGTTGGGGTAGAAAACTTGCTGAATAAACAATATTTCCCTGTGCAATCACAAGACAATGGTGGCTATGATTTTGATTCTGGAAATGTACCAGCTAGAGGGCGATCGCTCCGCCTTGGCTACTCTTTGAGTTGGTAGCAATTTTTGTGCAGAGGAAGTAGGGAGGAAGAGAATACATTGAAGATGCTAATCTTCCTTCACCTCGCTAATTACTAATCACTCATAGTTATTTTTGAGGATTATTACTATGAAATTTAGGGAGATTGCATTTACTCTACACCAATACTTGGGGCTATTTTTGGGAATAGTTTTAGTAATTATGGGAGTGACGGGAAGCTTATTAGTTTTTGGTCACGAAATCGATCATTTTCTCAACCCCAATTTATTTAAAATTTCACCACAAGGGGAGCGAGTACCTATCGAATTAGTACTAAATAATATTCGCTCTTATTATCCAGATCTAAAATTACAAAGTATCACTCTGCCTCAGCAACCTACAGATGTATATGAGTTGCGAATGCTATCTAGTAATAGTAGTGCAGTTAATGTTTATGCTGACCCTTATAAAGGAGTAGTATTAGGCTCACGTTTAGAAGATGAAGGTTTGATAAATTTTTTATTTAATTTGCACGTTTACTTGTTAGCTGGTGATACTGGCATGACGATTGTTGGTATTGTTGGTTTGCTACTAATATTAATTAGTATTACTGGCGTTATTGTCTGGTCTGGTTGGAGAAGATTTAGTCAAGGTTTTTCAATTAAATGGTCAGGTAATTGGCGACGGCTTAATTTTGATATACATAAAGTAGCTGGGATTTTTTCTGTAGCATTTTTGTTGTTGATTGCTTCAACTGGTTCCGCGATCGCATTTTATTCATTTGTTGAGCCAACAGTATATTCGTTGACTCGTACATCACTGCCGTCTCCACCAACTTCACAACCTAGTACTGGTCTCAAACCTTTATCTGTAGATCAGATATTACAAAAAGCCAATATAGTTTTACCAAGTGCAAAAACTACTTTTATGTCTTTGCCATCCAGCCCTGTTAAGCCTGTAAAAATCCGTAAAAAATTTGTAGATGAAATTCATCCTACTGGCGAAAATTATATTTATATTGACCAATTTAGCGGGAAAATCTTACGAGTTGAAAATGTTTTAGAAGCACCCTTAGCAACTAGAATTTTAGGCGCACTTTACCCACTACATATTGGTAGATATGGTGGTGTGATTTCAAGGATTATTCATATATTTGTAGGGATAGCAACTACAGGCTTATTCTTTACAGGGTTAGTAATGTGGTGGCATCGTCAAAAGCTGAAAGCTCGACACAAGAAAATTATCAAGCAAAATCAAACAACATTTGTTCAACGTGATCCAGATGGTTACTGGATGAATGAATGGCCTTGGTTTTAAATTGATCTGTAGGGACGCGAAATTTCGCGTCTCTACATCATGCGGCTTTGTTACCAAGGTTGAATTAATAAAAAATGGCTGAACATATCTGGCTACGGCTAGACAAAGAAAAGGCGATCGCTTATGATTATATTTATAATAATGACTTAGTCTATAATAGATGAATCACATTTTGTCTATTAATAATCAATTACTTAATTTAAATTTTTATTAAGGCAGTATTTTTTTTTAGAGAGACAATATGGACAGGGAAAACACAGAAGACACGACAATTTATAAGGTCGTTGTAAATGATGAAGGTCAATATTCAATCTGGCAGGCTGACAGAGAAAATGCGTTAGGCTGGCATGACGCGGGCAAAACGGGTTTAAAAGCTGAATGTTTAGCTTATATCAAAGAAGTTTGGACTGATATGAGACCTTTAAGCCTTCAAAAGAAAATGGCTGATACTTCTCTAAATGAATAAATATCAAAAACTCAATGTGGGTAATCAATTTCAGCATACCTTAGCATTAAAAATATCCTTATTTAAATGTTAAATACAAGCAAATCCACTGTTGGCGCTTGGGTAACATTTCCTCAACCAAATCCTCAAGCAAATCTACGCTTATTTTGCTTCCCATACGCTGGTGGCAGCAGTGTAATTTTTCGTACTTGGGCTAATAATTTACCAAAAAGTATTGAAGTTTGCTCGATTGAACTTCCAGGGC
Organism: Crinalium sp.; assembly: GCA_049646245.1. Lineage (GTDB taxonomy): Bacteria > Cyanobacteriota > Cyanobacteriia > Cyanobacteriales > PCC-9333 > Crinalium. The sequence goes on from JBARVL010000266.1 coordinate 4,125, forward strand.
GAGGATCTCGTTTTATCGAAGCGCCTTTTACTCGTCTTGATTTACTTGTAGAAGCGATCGCACCTTCAATACTTCCCTACCTAGATAAACCTTTTGCATTTTTCGGTCATAGTATGGGCGCAGTCATTAGCTTTGAACTGACACGCCTGATCAATAAAAGATACGGTTTACTTCCAGCCCACCTCTTAATAGCAGGTCGCCACGCACCCCAACTGAGCGATCGCCATCCTCCTATTCATACTCTCCCAAAACCAGATTTTATACAAGGACTATGCCGATACAATGGTATGCCTAAGCAAGTCTTAGAAAATGCTGAATTGATGGAAGTATTTTTGCCTATTCTGAGAGCAGATTTTGCTATTTGTGAAACCTATAATTACACAGCCGAACCCCCGCTTTTTTGCCCGGTAACTGCTTTTGGTGGCTTACAAGATACTGAAACTAGCGTAGATGAACTAGAAGCTTGGCGCAACCAAACAAGTAATTCCTTTTCTATACATCTGCTACCTGGCGATCATTTCTTTATTCAATCAGATCAACTACTTCTATTACAGTTAATTAGCCAAGTGCTAACTAAGTCCTGACAACATCAGGACTTACGCTCCTAAAGGCTGAAACATCGATCCCCCCTACCCCCCTTAAAAAGAGGGGAAATTAAAGTCCCCCTTTTTAAGGGGGATTTAGGGGGATCTAGAAGTAAGTAGTAACAACATAATTGGTTTACCTTAACTTAGACAAAAAGAAAAAGTTGAGGCGTTGAAAATGCCTCAACTTACTAATTTTTTAATTCTTAAATCGCTTTAAGAAGCTCCAAAAACAGATTTTACTGTTGATGTTAAAGATTCCTTAGCATCCTTGATGGTTTGACTAATTGGCTGCTGGGTGTGCAGGAAGATACGAGCGCAATTGCGTCCCGGCATACCTGAAACTGAACCACCTGGATGTGTTCCAGCACCTGTGAGGTATAACCCATCAATTGGGGTTTTATAATTAGCTAATTCTGGTAGTGGGCGGAAAAACACCATTTGATCTAATGTCATATCAATATGGTAGTGATTTCCCTTGAGAAAGCCTGTACGTTCAGCTAGTTCTGGGGGACTTTCGACACGACGAGCGATGATTGAGTTTTTGAGGTTTGGTGCATAATCTGCTATTTTGTCGATAATGCGATCGCCTACTTGTTCCTTTAACTCATTAGTCCAACCTGTCCCCTTCATCCCTGTACCATCTTTACCTGCAATCTGGTAAGGTGCAAAATACTCGATCCACATCGTATGCTTACATTCTGGAGCCATTGAAGGGTCAAGCAGTGTAGGCACTACTACATATAAAGATGGATCTTCAGGAATCTTACCCACAGTCGGATCACTATGAGCTACTTCTACCTGATTGACAGAATCAGCAATCAGCACAGAACCGATTAGATACTCATCTCGATGGTTGTGGTGTTCAAATCGAGGTAATTCAGATAAAGCTAGATCTACCTTAACAACACTCTCATTATTGTTAACAATCCGGCGATCTAAACGTTCCCGTAATTCCGAATCCGCCTTATCTACATCACCCGCATCCACCATATTTAAGAATAGGCGCTTGGCATCAATATTAGAGATTACACCTTTCTTTGCTCGAAATTCCTTACCGCCAGCAACGCGAACGCCTACAGCTTTACCATCATCAACCAATATCTTTTCTACTGGATGATCGCAAAGAACTACACCACCTTTGCTCTTAACCAGTTTAAGTAACGCTTCGACTAATGCTCCACTACCACCACGCGGTCTTGCCATACCAGGATTATGACGCATTGCCATCATAATCGCACCAACAGAAATAGTTTTTTGGGAAGGAGGCGCACCCAATTCTGAAGCTAACCTTGCTAGGGGAGCTTTGAGAAATTCCGAATCAAACCACTCCTCTAAAACGTCGCGAGGACTGGTGAACATTGTCCGAATAAAATCTAATGTTTTATCAGGACCTCCCAACAGAGAAAATAAATCTTTCAGTTTGGCAAGATCATAATTGCCAGCCATATCAATTACAGACTTAGGCGGAGCATTAAATACTGGAATCATCATACCGATAACTCTTTGCCAAAAGTTAGTAAATTCCGCATACTTCTCAGCATCACGGCTATTAAATTGAGCAATTTCTGCACAAGTTTTTTCAACAGAACCGTGTGCTAAAAAATATTTACCGTCTGGATGTGGGCAAAAAACAACAGGATCACAGTATAGATACTCTAATCCATACTTCTCTAGTTCTAATTCTTCGACAACAGGACCAAGATGAATAAATTCATGGTCGATAGAACAAAGGTTGAATTTAAAACCAGGTGCTTCTTCAGGCATTACTTCCTCGGTTGTCGCTCCTCCCCCAGGAATAGAACGTCTTTCGAGTAGCAGCACACTATAACCTTCTTTTAAGAGATAAGCAGCGCAAACTAGCCCATTGTGACCTGCGCCAATTATGATTACATCGTATGATTCCATTAATAATGCTCTGTTAAAGGGTGTCTCTCTTAGGTTAAAAACCTTAACAGGTATAAGTGTCTACCAGATGAAATAAATTGCTAAGTAGCTGGGTGGAAATAAACGTAACATCAGGGCTAGTCAATGATCATTGATAATTGATCATTGATCATTGATAGAGGTATCTGGCGTAATGACTACCGTTACTCAAGCTCAGGGTTTTTGTGAAGGAATTCAATATTTTGGCGAACCGCTACCAGGTTTTGAGACTTACGGTAAGTCTGCTGCAATTGTAGAAGGTAAAATAGCGATCGCAGATCCAACTGACGTAGGCGCAGTTTTTCAAACCTTACTAGCAGCAGATGCCCTACGCTATCTAACGCTACAAATCACAGCTAGTAAAGCATCTGGACACCCAGGCGGTTTTGCAAGTTCTGTTGAAGCTTATGCTGCTTTAGTAATGCTGGGGTATAAGAATATCCTTACTGAAGTAGGACATCACGCCCCTGGATTTTATAGTGCTATGTTCTTAGATCGATCGCTCGAAGACATGGGCATAAATACAGTACAACAATTGCGCGATCGCTACCGCGAAAAACACGGACTTCTCGGACACCTCTCCGGTTATATCCCTGGTATTCTCGCTCCTGCTGGTCCACTTGGACAAGGGCAACACTTCGCAATGGCAGCAGCCTTATTACATAAAGATAAATTATTCCCCTTCACATTAGGCGACGGTGGACTAGGCGAACCATATATTATGAGCAGTATGGCGCATTTCCATACAGCTTATCCTAGCGCGACCAACTTTTTACCCGTATTAGTGTGGAATGGTTTCAGCCAAGAACATCACAGCATGGTTTCCACCAAAACCAATGAAGAAATGATTGCTTATTGGCGTGGTAACGGTTTTGAAGAAGTTGTCCTAATAAATGCCAAAGACTTTGACGACCAAAACCAACCAGGAGATTATATTGATAGCACAGCCTTTTCCTTCAAACAGCGACTTGCATTTACCGAAGCTGTATTAGTGGGAATTGATCAAGCTGCGCGTTCTGCCTTAAATGGTAAGCTGACAGTATTTATTATCAAACAGCTTAAAGGTGCAGGTGTTCACGCTAGAGGAGCAAAATCCCATAACCTTTATCCTAAAGATACTTTAGATAGTCAACACATTTCCGCAGCCTTAAAAACACGCGCCTTATCACCTGCTGCATGGGAACTTGTCCGCACAAACTGCACTCGCGCTGGTGGAGGTTCTGCTGCTAAAACAGCAGTAACCGAATTTGAGTTACCATTGCCAGAATTAGGCGAATTAGGTTTAACAGAATATCCCGTAGGTGGAGAAGCCAAAGTTTCCACTACAGAAATGGGGCGGTTAGTTGGTAAAGTAGGACAAATTGATAACAATTTCATCGTCACCAACGCCGACGGTAACGAAGCATCTGGTATTGGTAACATCAACCAAGCCTTAAAAATTATCCACCCCACTAGCGACGAACTTTATAACCAAACACCAGACGGACAAGTTTACGAACCTTTAAGTGAAGACGCTTGTGCTGGTTTAGCCGTTGGTTTATCCTTAATGGGTGCTAGAACCTTGTGGTGTTCTTACGAATCATTTGCCATCAACGGTTTACCAATATGGCAAACTGTCACGCAAGCAATGGCAGAATTGCGCCGTCAGACTCCTTCAACTATTACCTTATATACAGCAGGTGCATTAGAACAAGGGCGCAACGGTTGGACACATCAACGTCCTGAAATAGAAGCATATTTTGCTGCCATGATGCGGAATGGTAATATTTTCCCCTTATTCCCACCCGATGCAAATAGCATTCAAGTTTGCTACGACTGGGCATTAAGTACTAAGAATAAAGGAATTGTGATTACTGCAAGTAAATCACCTTTACCAATTCGCACAACTTTTGAACAAGCGCATCAAGCCTTACAAGATGGTGCAATAGTATTGCATGAAATTCCAGGTGATAGAACAGTTGTTTTTGCTGTTATCGGGGATATGACACTATTACCTGTATTTGAAGCAGCAGCATTTTTAGAAACCGAAGGTATTGGAGTGCGGATAGTTTCTATTGTTAACCCCCGTCGTTTATATCGTCCCCATGATGTTGCTTGGGATACCTGTTCTCAACCTGATGGCGACTTTTTAGACGATGCCAAATTTGCAGAAATATTTGATGGTGATGCCTTAATTGGTGTTACAGGTGGCGCATCTGCAATGTTAGAACCTGTGATGTTACGGAGTAATTGTAAACGGGATACATTCGCTTGGAAACGTGGAGAAACTACCGCAAGTGCAGGTGAATTAATGGCGTTTAATGGGTTGACTGCGGAGGCGTTGACAAAACGTGCGATCGAGTTAGTGCATTAATTTCAATCGCCTACACCCTCAAGGGTGAGGAACCACACAGACAAAGCCCGCCTGCGCGGGCTAATTTGATCTTAAAATTTATTTTAAGCCTGCGAAGGCAGGCTTAGTTCGTATAGCTCCATCCTTCAGGATGTGAGAAATAGAAATTTTATCAATTCAATATAGAATTGACACAATTATTTACCCACACCTAAACAGACAAAGCCCGCCTGCGCGGGCTAATTTGATCTTAAAATTTATTTTAAGCCTGCGAAGGCAGGCTTAGTTCGTATAGCTCCATCCTTCAGGGTGCGAGGATAAAATTATGCAAAGAAACTTCACCCAATTATATTTACATTGTATTTGGGCAACCTGGGATCGTTTACCTCTAATCACACCAGATATTAAAGATATTGTATACGCAGCTATTATCAAACAATGCCAACAATTAGGCTGCACAGTAATTGCCATTGGTGGCATAGCAGATCACATACATTTACTAACTAGCTTTACCCCAACCTTAACTATATCTGAACTTATCGGCAAAGCTAAAGGTAGTTCCTCTCATCTCATCACCCATGAAATTAAACCAAATGAATTTTTTAAATGGCAAGGAGGTTATGGGGTATTTACTGTTAGTCAAAATAACCTAGATCAAATTGCTAACTATATTAGAAACCAAGCAGCACACCATAATCAAAAAAACCTCATATCTCAATGGGAAATATAAAGCCCGCGCAGGCGGGCTTAGTTTGTATGGTTCCCCACCCTTCAGGGTGTGGGCTTTTATTTTATAACCGCAATATAATGATTTCTTAACATTTCAAATATCAGCCATAAGATGATTGCAATTTCATCATTACTCTGACATTAGGATGATGCCATAGCTCAAGTATTTAAGCAAAACTTAAAACTATTAAGAATTGTAAACTAATCTTAACGTTCAGCTTATACAATAGTCGGAATGCCATTGAATTATTGGTCTTAAATCAAGTATCAGTTACCAACGCCAAAGGAAATTGAGATCCAGAAGCATCGTAAATTTGAAATCTTGGAGGCGACCAAATGTTACAACAGCTAAATCGTTTCAGAAACATTTTCCTTAAAATTTTATCTACTCCTATTAAGCTCTTACCATCTCAGCATTTATCTGAAAAATATATGAACAAGAATACCAGCCGTTCTTTTATAGGCAAGTATCATCTATACAGTGGAGAAAAAGTTCATTGGATGCCACTAATATTTCGCCTTTTAAAAGCAATCATCCCCAATATTTTATCTTGGGTAATATTTTGTGGAGCTTATGGTTTTTTCATATCTCTACTATACTATATAAATTGTCCAGTAGCCTTGCCTGATGAAAGCGGTTTTGTTACTCAAGCAGTTTTAAGTTTTAACATTGGTTTAACTTTGTTATTAGTTTTTCGCACAAATACGGCTCACGAAAGGTTTTGGGAAGGTCGTCAACTTTGGGGGGCTTTAGTTAATGCTTCCCGTAATTTAGCTCGTGACATTTGGATAGTAGTTAAAGAAAAAGACCGCAAAGACAGAGAAGAAAAAGAAGCAATCTTACGATTAATTATTGCTTTTCCTGTGGCAATGAAACTACACCTCAGATCCGAGCCTGTTAATCAGCAATTAGCATCTTTGATGCCGGAAACTCAATATTTACGAATTAGAGATACCCAGCATCCTGCATTACAGATTGCTTTTTGGATTAGTGATTATTTGCAACATCAAAATGATATTAACCGCCTTAATATTTATCAATTAACTGGTTTACATAAGTTAGTAGATGAATTAGTAGATATTTTGGGAGGATGCGAACGAATTTTAAAAACACCACTTCCACTGATTTACACTATCCTGCTCAGAAAACTGGTATTAGTTTATTGCTTGGTATTACCTTTTGAAATAGTCAGCGATTTGCAGTGGTGGACTGGTGTATTAACAGCCTTTGTTTCTTTTACCTTGCTAAGTATTGAACAAATTGGCTCTGAAATTGAAGAACCCTTTGGTCACGATCCTAACGATCTGCCCTTGGATGTTATTTGTACTACGATCAGGCGCAATATTGAAGAATTAATTGCACTGGCTCCAATCAGCACTCGTTCACAAAGATAAAGCATTTGCAGAAAGTTTTTCAAGCTGCTGTTGTGATGCTTTCTTTGAGATGAGACAATTGCACTTGTCAGCGTCTCCATAAAAAATGACAAGCACACCCAAAATTATTGTCCTTGATGATGATCCAACTGGTTCACAAACAGTCCACAGTTGCCTACTGCTGACGCGGTGGGATGTAGATACCCTAAGTTTGGGGTTAAATGATGACTCGCCAATTTTCTTTGTGCTGACGAATACTAGGGCGCTGACTCCAGAAAAAGCGGCTGAGGTGACGCGGGAAGTGTGTCGTAATTTGAAAAGTGCGATCGCATCCACCAATACCCAAGATTTTCTCATAGTCAGCCGTTCCGACTCCACCCTGCGCGGACATTACCCAGTGGAAACCGATGTCATCGCCCAAGAATTAGGTGGATTTGATGCTCATTTCTTAGGTGCGATTCGTTGACTAGAAGCCAACATCCATAAGGGTTTTGGAGGATTAGTCGCATAAAATCAGTCTGTCGTATCGACTGAAATTATGACAACTGAGTGAACCTTGAGGGTGAGAATCCCTCCCCTGTAGATGCCAGGTGAAAGCACACAGAGCGTGGTGTAAAAACTACGTCCCCTACGGTAGCGATGCCATCAATCCGTAAAGCGGGGGTGAAAGCCTTTCCACACTCCTAGTCCAAGGTAGTGCGGGGCAAGCAAAAGAATCCATGAGTAAAGCATTACGCTTGAATCCACGACTGAACCACCGTGATGAGCAACCAGCAAAAAGGACTGATTAGCTGGAGCCAAAAGGCAAAGGATAAGAGATTGGCGTGTCGAAGAGCGACCAATTGCATCTCCAAATAAACCCGGTGGAAAGTGGGACTCTAAAGATTCTAAGGATGGTCACTCGGAACGAAGTAACCCCTCGTATGCTCTCTCGGAGGTCGAAGACCGAGAGTAGGTGCTAACCGGATGCTGCGAGGTGGTGGGATTGTATCAGAAGCAAATGACGTAGTTGTAATGACCCGTATACGCTGACAGATACACGGTGATAAGGAAGAAATAGTCGAACATTTGTGGTGTATATGTCTAATACGCTGAGTAATCAGACGGTGGAATGGAGCAAGGTGGACTGGCGTAAGCTAGAAATCCGTGTTTATAAGCTGCAAAAAAGAATATTTCGAGCCTCTAGTCGTGGTGATGTTAAAGCAGTTCGCAGACTCCAAAAGACTTTGATGAGGTCTTGGTCAGGAAAAATGCTGGCGGTACGTCGCGTGACACAAGATAACCAGGGGAAGAAAACGGCTGGGGTTGACGGGGTTAAATCTTTAACACCCGTAGAAAGGCTGTCCTTGGTTAAGAAACTTGCGCTCTTTGGGAAGGCTATGCCCACTAGACGGGTATGGATAGATAAACCAGGAACGGACGAAAAACGTCCTTTGGGTATTCCCACGATGTACAACAGGGCGCTTCAGGCGTTAGTAAAACTAGCACTTGAACCAGAGTGGGAGGCTAAATTTGAACCTAACTCCTACGGATTCCGACCAGGACGCTCATGCCATGATGCAGTCGGGGCAATTTTTGACGCAATTAAGTGCAAAGCAAAATATGTGCTTGATGCTGACATTGCTAAATGCTTCGACAGAATTAACCACAAGGAACTACTCAAAAAGCTAAACACATTCCCAACCCTAAAACGCCAAATAGGAGCATGGCTTAAATCGGGAGTGATGGATGGCAAGCAGTTGTTCCCCACATCTGAGGGTACGCCACAGGGCGGGGTTATCTCTCCGCTACTAGCTAATATTGCCCTTCACGGAATGGAAGAACGGGTTAAGAAGTATGCTGAAACACTTCCGTATTACAAGGTATCTAAGAGAGATAAGAGAAAGGCTCTTAGCTTAATCCGCTACGCCGATGACTTCGTGATACTGCACGAAGACATAACCGTTGTTCAAAGATGTAAAGAGATAATCTCGGAATGGTTAATGGGCATGGGTCTAGAATTAAAACCAAGTAAAACACGCCTTGCCCATACTCTGTACAAACATGAGGGGCAAGACGCAGGGTTTAACTTCCTTGGCTTTAACGTCAGGCAGTACCCAAAGGGGAAATATAGCACGGGTTATAACACCAACGGGAAACCACTTGGATTTAAGACACTCATCAAACCCAGCAAAGAAAAGGTAAAAGTACACTATGACCGGATTGTTGAAGTAATAGACCGACATAAAGTAGCACCTCAAGCTGCGTTAATCGCCCATTTAAACCCAGTTATTAAAGGGTGGGCTAACTATTACCAAGCAGTTGTAAGTTCTGAGATATTCACAGACCTCAACACAAAAGTGTATCAAAAGCTAAAAAGCTGGGCAAAACGCCGCCATCCCAACAAATCGGGGGAATGGGTTAAAGCCAAATACTGGCAAACCATCGGTGGAGATAATTGGGTATTCGCAACCAGGCAGGAAGGAGAAAACCCCCTGCGGTTACTAAAGCATGAAGCAACTGAAATAGTTCGTCATGCAAAAGTTAAAGGCGAAGCTAGTCCTTATGACGGCAACCTAGTTTACTGGAGTACAAGAATGGGTAAACACCCTGAAGTATCTACGACGGTGGCAACACTGTTAAAGAATCAGAAAGGGAAATGCGCCCACTGCAAACTGCATTTTACAGAACAATCGGTGATGGAAGTTGACCATATCATTCCTAAGTCGAAAGGCGGAAAGAATGAGTACAAAAACTATCAATTACTTCACCGTCATTGCCACGATAAAAAGACTGCTAGTGATGGTAGTCTCGGTACAAAATCTGGCTGCAATAGTGCCAAACCTAAGCCCGTTAAATCGGGTAACAGAGGTATCAATGACAATGACCTTATTACTGAGGAGCCGTGTGAGGTGAAAGTCTCAAGCACGGTTCTGAAGACGAGCGGTTCTCGTGAGGGAATCGCTTAGTTTAACTCCCCGCTTTCTTTGAAGGTGGACGATTCACCCGCGACAGCATACACTACCTCATAGTCAACGGTGTCCCCACACCTGTAAATCAGACAGAATTTGCCCGTGATTCCGTCTTCGGCTATCATCACAGTTACTTACCAGACTATGTAGCAGAAAAAACCCAAGGTAGTATTCCAGCTAACACAGTAGAACGCTTTTTACTTGCAGATATTCGCGCAGGTAGTTTAGAACGACTTTTACAACTGACTAATAACCAATGTGGCGTAGTCGATGGTGAAACTCAAGCCGACTTAGACACCTTTGCAGCAGATATCATCGCAGCAGCAAGTCAAGGCAAACGCTTTTTATTCCGTAGTGCTGCCAGCATTTTAACCTCACTTGCCAACTTGGGACAGCAACCAATAGCTGCTGAGGAGATGTCTCAATATGTGCGAAATGGTAAACCAGGAGCAATAATTGTCGGTTCCCATGTTAAAAAGACAACTGAACAGTTAGAAAATTTACTACAAGAGCCAGGTATAGTAGGCATCGAAATTGATGTTGCTCATTTACTGGATAATTCCCCAGCACAACGCACACAGCTACTATCACAAAACCTAGAAAGTATTCATAAAGCCTATAATTCTGGTAAAACACCCGTAGTTTATACCAGCCGCCAAGAACTAACATTTGACAACGTAGAAACGCGCCTACAGTTTGGGGTAGCAGTTTCAGCTTTATTAATGGATATCGTGCAGGGTTTACCCTCAGATATCGGTTTTTTGATTAGTAAAGGCGGAATTACTTCAAATGATGTCTTGAGTACAGGACTTGCTTTAACATCGGCGCGGCTTCTCGGTCAAATTTTACCAGGATGTTCGATCGTACGCACACCCGCCAACCACCCACAATTTCCTAATTTGCCAGTAGTGCTGTTTCCAGGTAATGTAGGTGATGCTCATGCCTTAGCAACAGCTTTTCGGAGACTAATAAACAATTAACAATTATCAATTAACAATTATCAATGACCGATGAGCAATGTGTCACCATGTACAGTATAATTAGTCGATTCGCAAGGATCAGCCCTATCTAATTAATATGAATTCTGATTCTGCCCTTCCGTTACCTCAACCAAAAGTTACGGAAAATCCTCCACCAGAAAATAGTCCCCTGCAAGTGCAATTAAAAACTGAGCAGGGGAAGCTGCTGTTAATTTTGCCAACAGAAGCCGAAATATCTGCCCAGATAAATTGGCAAATATTTTGTGAGCAGTTAAAAAATCGTTTACAAGGAAACGATCGCTTTTGGCAATCCCAAATGCCTGTACATCTGGTTGCTCAAGACCGACTTTTAGATGGACGACATTTTAAAGCGATCGCAGATACATTAGCTAATGCTCAACTGCAACTGCAACGAGTGTACACCAACAGACGGCAAACAGCCGTTGCTGCTGCCACTGCTGGTTATGCAGTCGAACAGCAAGTAGTTTTCTCGTCTTTAAAAGCTGCCGAGGCAACGCCTGACACTCGCTTAAAAGATCCTTTGTATTTAGAAACAACAGTACGCTCAGGGGCAGAAATACACCATCCTGGTACAGTTGTTATTCTGGGAGATGTGAATCCAGGTGGAATCGTAGTAGCTGGTGGGGATATATTAGTTTGGGGGCGTTTAAGGGGGGTTGCCCATGCAGGTAGCGAGGGCAATTCAGAGTGTAGAATTATGGCGCTACAGATGCAGCCAACACAGTTGCGAATTGCTGATTATGTTGCTAGAGCGCCAGAAAAACCGCCATCTCAGTTTCATCCAGAGGTTGCCTACGTTACCAATGAAGGAATTCGCATCACTAGAGCCACAGATTTTTCTAAGACCCACTTGTTATCTAACTCATGAGTCGCATTATTGTTGTTACCTCCGGTAAAGGAGGGGTGGGGAAAACCACTGTTACAGCTAATTTAGGAATGACACTAGCCAAATTGGGCAGTTCAGTTGTCCTGGTGGATGCGGATTTTGGTTTGAGAAATTTAGACCTACTGCTGGGGCTAGAAAATCGCGTCGTATATACTGCCATTGAAGTCATCAGTGGTGAGTGCCGATTAGAACAAGCTTTAGTGAAAGATAAACGGCAGCCAGGACTAGCACTACTGCCAGCAACCCAAAACCGCAGGGCAGAAACCATTAACCCAAATCACATGAGGCAGTTGATTACGGCATTGGCTCAGATGTATGAGTTCGTGCTGATTGACTGTCCCGCCGGGATTGAAATGGGTTTTAAAAATGCGATCGCTGCCGCCCAAGAAGCTTTAATTGTCACCACCCCAGAAATTTCTGCTGTCCGAGATGCAGACCGCGTTATTGGCTTACTCGAAGCCAACAACATCAAGAAAATTAACTTAATTGTCAACCGTTTGCGACCTGCTATGGTGCAAGCTAATGACATGATGTCAGTAGAGGATGTTCAAGAAATTCTAGCAATTCCTCTGATTGGGATTATTCCCGATGACGAGAAAGTGATTGTCTCCACTAATAAAGGAGAACCCCTAGTTTTATCTGAAAATACCTCCATACCAGCAATGGCAATTACTAATATTGCTCATCGCCTCAAAGGAGAACGGGTTGATTTTATTAACCTCGAACCTGGTAATGATTCTTTCTTTTCGCGAATCCGCAAACTTTTGTGGTCTAAGATTGGTTAAACTGCACCTGTGCCTGTTTTAATGATCAGTGAACTTCTAGAAAGGCTCCTTCTTCGCTTTCAGGCTGATACCAGCCGCGAAAAAGTTAAGCGTCGCCTCCAACTGGTGATCGCTCAAGATCGTGCTGACCTCACACCGCAGATGATGGAGGCGATGCGTAAAGAAATCCTAGAAGTTGTCTCTCGCTATGTGGAAATAGATAGCGAAGGCTTAGAGTTTTCCCTCGACAGTAATCAAAGGTCAACCGCCTTAATAGCTAACGTACCTATCCGCCGGATTAAAAATGAAACGCAAGAAGCATCTGAAGTTAGCGATGATATTCCTCTAGCAATTAGATCTCAACAAGCATCAGGAATTGGCAATGACATTCCTCCAGCAATTAGATCGCAACAAGCATCTGAAATTAATGATGATATATCTATAGTTCTCAGATCGGAAGAAGTACCTGATATCAACCAAGATCCTTCTATATAAGTCAACCTAAAAGCAACTGATTAAGCAGGATGCCCAGTAGGGATAAATTTAACCTGATGGCTGGCGATCGCTCATCACCAGCCAGTCATCGGTCATTGATAATTGTTAATTGTTAATTGTTCAAGTGCGATCGCCCTCAATCCCGCCACAAGCCAGTCCGATGCGCTCCCTTAATGGTACGCTGTAAAATAGCATTTCTAAATGTTAAGAGTGTTTTCCGTTATCAGGAAAGATAGCTTCACAACGTAGGCGCAAGCATGGTCACCACCACAGAAAAAACAAATATTGGTCGTATTACCCAAATTATTGGACCCGTTTTAGACGTTGAATTTTCTGCTGGCAAGATGCCACAGATTTACAACGCCTTAAAAATTGAAGGCAAGAACGAAGCCGGACAAGACGTATCCGTTACCTGTGAAGTACAACAACTGCTAGGTGACAACACAGTGCGTGCAGTTGCCATGAGTACTACCGATGGCTTGGTACGCGGTATGGAAGTGGTAGACACTGGCGCTCCCATTAACGTTCCTGTTGGTCCAGCAACCCTGGGTCGGATCTTCAATGTACTCGGTGAACCCGTAGACAACCGAGGACCTGTTAATAGTGAAGAAACTTTCTCTATTCATCGTTCGGCTCCCAAATTTACAGATTTAGAAACAAAGCCTTCCGTCTTTGAAACTGGGATTAAAGTAATTGACTTACTGACTCCCTATCGACGTGGCGGAAAAATTGGTTTATTCGGTGGTGCGGGCGTTGGTAAGACCGTAATCATGATGGAGTTGATTAACAATATCGCTACCAATCATGGCGGTGTGTCCGTATTCGGTGGCGTGGGCGAACGCACCCGTGAAGGCAATGACCTTTACAACGAAATGATGGAGTCTGGGGTTATTAATAAAGATAATCTCAATGAATCAAAGATCGCTTTAGTTTACGGTCAGATGAATGAACCACCCGGAGCTAGAATGCGTGTGGGTCTTTCTGCTCTGACGATGGCTGAATACTTCCGGGATGTCAACAAGCAAGACGTTCTGCTGTTCATCGACAATATCTTCCGGTTTGTACAAGCTGGTTCTGAAGTATCCGCACTACTAGGACGGATGCCTTCTGCGGTGGGATATCAGCCAACTCTATCAACTGATATGGGTGACTTGCAGGAGCGCATTACCTCTACTACTGAAGGTTCAATTACCTCAGTACAAGCAGTATATGTACCAGCAGACGACTTAACCGACCCTGCACCTGCAACTACCTTTGCTCACTTGGATGGAACAACGGTGTTGTCTCGTGGTTTGGCATCTAAGGGTATTTACCCTGCGGTAGATCCTCTGGGTTCGACTTCTACTATGCTTCAACCAACCATTGTGGGTGGAGAGCATTATCAAGTTGCTCGTGCAGTACAATCAACCCTGCAACGTTATAAAGAATTGCAAGATATTATTGCAATTCTCGGTCTAGATGAATTGTCTGAAGATGACCGTGTAACTGTAGCTCGTGCGCGGAAAATTGAACGCTTCTTGTCTCAGCCGTTCTTTGTAGCAGAAGTATTCACTGGTTCTCCTGGTAAGTATGTGAAGTTGGAAGACACCATCAAAGGCTTCCAAATGATTCTTTCTGGTGAACTAGATGCTCTACCAGAACAAGCTTTTTACTTAGTTGGCGATATCAACGAAGCGATCGCTAAAGCAGAAAAGCTCAAAGGCTAATGGGGAATAGGGGCTGGGGACTGGTGAGGCTTGAAAAATTTTTCTTGGCTCACCATCACCACTCCCCAATCACTAATCACCAATTACTAATAATCTATGACATTAACTGTTCGTGTAATTTCTCCTGACAAAACTGTCTGGGATGCTGCTGCGGAAGAAATCGTTTTACCTAGCACTACAGGGCAACTGGGTATCCTTACAGGTCACGCACCTTTGTTATCTGCGCTAGATACTGGTGTGATGCGTGTCCGCGATGGCAAAAATTGGGTAGCGATCGCTCTGATGGGTGGATTTGCAGAAATCGAAAACAATGATGTTACCATTCTCGTTAATGGTGCTGAACGTGGCGACAAGATTAATCTTGAAGAAGCCCGTACTGCTTACAATGAAGCAGAATCTCGCTTGAATCAAGTTCAAAGTGGTGGTAATCGCCAAGAACAAATTCAAGCAACTCAAGCTTTAAAACGCGCTAGAGCAAGGTTTCAAGCTGCTGGCGGTATGGTACAAGCTTAAAATTTGGGTTTTTCTCAAGTTAAAAAACTCCTCTAATGTTTTTAGAGGAGTTTTTTATTGGAAAATTTTACAAAATTAGGTTTACGCCAAGATCCCCCTAAATCCCCCTTAAAAAGGGGGACTTTGAATTTTATGCCCTTTTTCAGGGGGGATCTTGGTTTCAGGTTTTCGCTGCATAAGTTTTAAATTTTACAAAATATCAAAATTCCCCCTTGACTCTCCACTTATATGGAGTGTTTAAACTATAAATGTGAGCTAGATTTACTCAAAGGAAAAGATGATGACATTAGAACTAACAGTTCCCAGCATGGCTTGTTCTGCTTGCGCTGAGACAATTACAAACGCCATACAAGGAATTGACGCTACTGCTAAGGTAGAGGCTGATCCTAAAACAAAGCTAGTTAAGGTGGAAACACAACAACCAGAGAAGGTAGTGAAGGATGCGATCGCCTCTGCTGGTTATCCAATCTCTTGAACAATTAACAATTAACAATTAACAATTATCAATTATCAATTATCAATTAACAGTTAACAATTATCTCACAAATTCCGTAGTAGGTAATCATATTGAATTGATAATTGATATTGGAGGAGTTTAAATGATAACTCAAAAACAGCTTTGGAGTAGTTTGATTAGTTTGGGACTTTTTTGTGGAATCAACACAAATGTCAAAGCTGTTGATATTCCAAATAACAAAACTCAACAGTTTCAAAAAAATGAGCAACCTTTAGCACTAAAAGCAGGAGTAACCTTAGTAGGATTAGGCTTAATTAGCTTAGAACTCTGGTGGTTTTTATTCAGCAAAGCTAAGGGTAAAAAAGTTTAGTAATTATTTTTTGGTTAAATAATATGGATACAACAACCTTGAAATTACAAGGAATGAGTTGTGCTTCGTGCGCTAATTCGATTGAAAAAGCAATTCAATCTGTTCCTGGTGTAGTTGAATGTAATGTTAATTTTGGCGTGGAACAAGCAACAGTTAAATATAATTCTCGCCAAATAAATATAAAAGAAATTCAACAAGCTGTAGCTGATGCTGGCTATACTGCACAACCTTTAGAAGATATAGTGACAGGTGACGATCCTGAAGCAGATGCACGTCAACAGGCGCAAAAATTAAAGCAAAAAGTAATATTTGGTGCGGTTATTAGTTTGGTATTAGTAATAGGTTCAATACCAGCAATGACTAAGCTACATATTCCGTTAATACCTACATGGTTACATAACTCTTGGGTGCAATTAATTTTAACAACACCTGTAGTGTTTTGGTGTGGGAAAAGCTTTTTCGTAGGAGCATGGAAAGCTTTTAAACGTCATGCTGCTGATATGAATACTCTAATTGCGCTGGGGACAGGTGCGGCTTATTTATATTCGCTGTTTGTTACTATTTTCCCTACAATATTAGGTTTGAAAAGCGATGTATATTACGAAACTGCTGCGGTTGTTATTACTTTAATATTGTTAGGACGCTTACTAGAAAACCGTGCTAGAGGAAAAACTTCAGATGCCATCCGTAAACTGATGGGTTTACAGGCGAAAACTGCGCGTGTAATTCGGGGTAACGAAGAAATAGATCTGCCGATCGCACAAGTAGTTGTTGGGGATGTGGTGTTAGTACGCCCTGGGGAAAAAATTCCTGTTGATGGTGAAGTAATTGAAGGGGTTTCTAATGTTGATGAATCAATGGTAACAGGTGAAAGTATAGCTGTTAAAAAACAGCCTGGAGATGAAGTAATTGGGGCAACAATTAATAAAACGGGGAGTTTTAAATTTCAAGCTTCACGAGTTGGTAAAGATACTGTTTTGGCACAAATTGTAAAATTAGTGCAACAAGCACAAGGTTCTAAAGCACCTATTCAAAGATTAGCAGATCGGGTAACGGGTTGGTTTGTGCCTGTAGTAATTGCGATCGCGATCGCCACTTTTATTATCTGGTTTGATTTGATGGGCAACCTCACAATGGCTTTAATTACTACCGTTGGTGTATTAATTATCGCTTGTCCCTGTGCTTTGGGTTTAGCTACACCTACATCTGTAATGGTAGGAACAGGAATTGGTGCAGAAAACGGTATTTTAATTAAGGGTGCAGATAGTTTAGAACTTGCTCATAAAATTCAAACAATTGTCTTAGATAAAACTGGCACTTTAACTGAGGGAAAACCGACAGTTACAGACTTTATAAGTGTACATGGAACAGCTAATCGTAATGAAATAAAACTTTTAGGTTTAGCAGCAGCAGTAGAACATAATTCTGAACATCCTTTAGCAGAAGCGGTTGTTAAATATGCTCAATCTCAGCAAGTAAATTTAGTAGATGCAGAAAAATTTGAAGCGATCGCAGGCAGTGGTGTTCAAGCTATAGTTTCAGACAGATTGGTACAAATTGGCACTCAACGCTGGATGGAAGAGTTAGAAATTGATACTAATGTAGCAACATTGTCAAGCAAATCTTTACAAGATTATAAAAATGCTTGGGAAACTGCGGGTAAAACGGTAATTTGGGTTGCAGTTGATGGGGAAATTCAAGCTTTAATGGGAATTGCAGATACATTAAAACCGTCTTCAGCAGCAGCAGTAAAAGCACTACAAAAGCTAGGTTTAGAAGTAGTGATGCTAACTGGAGATAATCGCCCAACAGCAGAAGCGATCGCGCAACAAGTAGGAATTAGCCGCGTATATGCAGAAGTACGCCCAGAAAAGAAAGCTGCGATCGTTCAATCTCTACAAACACACGGGAAAAATTCTGATTTAAAATTAATTGTGGCGATGGTAGGCGATGGTATAAATGATGCACCCGCGCTAGCACAAGCCGATGTAGGAATTGCTATTGGTACTGGTACTGATGTGGCGATCGCCGCTAGTGATATTACCCTCATTTCCGGCGACTTACAAGGTATTGTCACCGCCATTGAATTAAGTCGCGCCACCATGCAAAATATCCGCCAAAACCTGTTTTTTGCCTTCATCTACAACGTCGCTGGTATACCTATTGCGGCTGGTATTCTCTTTCCCTTTTTTGGTTGGTTACTCAACCCGATGATTGCTGGTGCGGCAATGGCTTTTAGTTCCGTTTCTGTAGTTAGTAACGCCCTACGTTTGCGTCAATTTAAACCTTTACAAGTTTAAATTAGGGTTTTATATCAAATCCGGTTGTGTTTGAATTAGATCTTTTTTTAACGCAAAGGATCGCAAAGGTAAGCGCAAAGGAGCGCAAAGTTAAAATCATCAACTATATTATACCAAAACCTTCTTGATCTTCCTTCGCGTCCTTTGCGTCTTGGCGGTTTAATAAAAAAAAGAATAATCAAAGGTTAAAATCTATTTTCGGATAGGCTTTTAACCCTCCTCACCCCCAATTTTTAGCTGTAAATAAACCAGCAATAAAGTTACAGCTAACAAAACAGTTGCAGCAGCAGCAGCGTAGCCAAAATCGAATTGTGCAAAAGCCTGATCGTAAATATAGTAAACCAGTAAATTAGTAGAATTTAACGGGCCACCACCCGTAATTACATATACCTGCTCAAAACTTCGCAATGTAAAAATAGCAGTAGTAACCGTAGCAAAGACCAAAGTATGTTTTAGTCCAGGCAGAGTAATATGCCAAAACTGTTGCCAAGAATTAGCACCATCTAACTCAGCAGCTTCATAACGATTAACAGGAATTGCTTGCAAACCTGCTAAAAAAACTACCATGTTAAAACCTAACTGCTTCCAAATGCTCAATAAAATTAGCACTGGCATTGCCCAAACCGTACTGCCTAACCAAGAAATTGATTCAATTCCAAAAAAATTTAGCAGCCAATTAACAAAACCTTCAGTTTGAAACAACCAACGAAACCCTAAACCAGCAGCTACAAGGGAAGTAATAGAAGGAATAAAAAAGGCAGTGCGTAACAGTCCTCGTAAAGCAAAAGAACGATTGAGTAATACTGCTAACCCTAAAGAGATCACTAAACTGGGAATAACTGTGGCAACGGTGAAATAGACAGAATTAGTGATAACTTGCCAAAAGTCAGGAGTTAAAAGTAAGCGCAAGTAGTTTTTTCCACCTACCCAGTGGACACCCGCTAGGGTAAAACTACCAGTAGTAAAGCTGAGATAAAATAGGTATGCGATCGGCCACAGTAGGAAAGTACCCAAAAAAATCAGTGCAGGAGCAAGAAAAATCCACGCGGCGATTCCTTCTCTACGAGACGCGGCGCGAAGGGAAAGCTGCGCTAACGCTTGATTATCTAGTAAGTTACCTTTAGAAGAACGCCAAAAAGTCATAAATTAGGTGTTGGCATTTTCATGTTGAGGTATGGGTATTCTAACTTTATGCAACTACCGAAAGCTTATTAGCCTCAAAGCTATCACTAAATGAGTAACAATTTTTTGAATTTATCCCCCAAACAATTAAATTTTCCCAAAACTAGCCAACTGCTTAAATCCAGCATATTTATTGGGCTAGTTAGTGCGTTGGGTGTAACTATCACAGCTACAGCCTTAATGCCACCGCTACTAGCTCAATTTGCCCCGATAGGATTCGTAGATAAGGCGCGAGCCTCTGAAGCTAAACTTTCCTTGCGTAATCTGAACCAAGCCCAACAAATTTACTACGGTCAAAAGGGAAAATTTGCTGCAAGTATTGCTCAGTTGGGTTCCACTGTTAAGCCAGATACACAGAATTATCGCTACCGAATTGTTACTAACCCAAAACTGCCTCGCCAAGTAATGATGACTGCTCAAGCAAAGCGAAATGATGTTAAAAGTTATACAGCAGCAATGTTTGTAACTACAGTTAATCGTAACCGATTGACCATTTCAGGTGTTTGTGAAACTGCTAGAGCATCATCCAAACTTCCAGCAATGCCAAAACCTCCCAAAAAGGGTTCAGTGCAAGTTATCTGTCCAGCAGGTTCCCGTTTGGTAGTAAAATAATATTTTTTGTATTTTATAGCTGATCGGGAGATGGGGAAATAGGGAGAGTATGATTTTGAATTCAACACTAACCGACTCTACGCCCAGCTTAATTTCGCCTGTCGTTCCACCGAATTTACTTTTAACAGACTCCCCTATTAAGCTAGGAATTATGGCTTCTGGGAGTGGGAGTAACTTTGAAGCGATCGCACAAGCTATTGCAGACTCGCAACTAAACGCCCAGATTCAAGTT
>JBARVL010000267.1:0-8044 GCA_049646245.1 Crinalium sp.
ATAGAATCGGAATAAATATTAAACTGATTAAGAGCGTGTTCTCCGTACTCCTCAACTTTATAGCGATAAATTATATTTAAACGTTGAGGGTCTATCCAATAATTCTCCCTAATATGGTGCAGTAATAAATTAATATGATTATGTAGTACTTTAAGTATTTTTTGATTATCCTTGTTAGGATATAGTAATTCACGGGCAGCGCACAAGCCAGCGTAAAACAAAGATTGAATATCTAAGGGATAGCCATACATTCCCATCCGCCGATCGATCATACTCGCGCCATCTGGGACTAATAGCGTCGGGTACATATCAAATTTAGTTACTAAGCAAAGATCCAAAATTAATCTGATCCCTTCTTGGAAATCATCTCGATAAACTAAATCACTATCGTTGCTTGCCTGTACATAAGCGCGTAATAAAATCATCCACCAGAGACAAGAATCAACAGGGGAAACTCTGGCGATCGCGTGTTCACCAAAATCAGCTTTTAACTTTTCTTTTCCATCAACTAATTCTACTTTGAAACTAGCTGCTATTAAACCTCGCGCAGGCTTAGAAGAATCAAATTGTTTTTCCTTTGGTTGTAATTGTAATGTTACTTCTAAAAAATTGCGAACAATTTCTGTTCTACCTTTAATTAAAAAAAACAGTGCTGAAGAAATGAAATCGCGGATAAAACATTGATCATAATTAAGAGCAATTAGCTCTTGATCGCAAGCCGCAACTGTTCCAACTGGACGGTTTTGATAATAAATAATAGATTTTTCGAGTAAGTGTTCAGCTTCTTCTAACAGTAATTGTTCTGCGATCATAACTAGATAATTTATGCTTGTTGAATCTGAATTAATTTCTACCAGGTTGGATCAGAATAGAGGTTGATAGTTAAATGCGATCGCCCTGCGGGTACGGATGAAATACAAGCACATATAGCCTCACCATTATCTAGTTCTACCTCGCAAGCGTGACAAGACCCCATTAAGCAACCCGTAGGTATGCACACACCAGCACGTTGAGCAACCTTAAGTATCGGTTCTCCTGGTTCAGCTTCAATTATTACTTCATCAGGTAAAAATTCTATAGAAACGCTCATACTATTTAGAATTAGTTAACTACATAGCAATTATAAAAAGGGGGGAAATTCAAAGTCCCCCTTAAAAAGGGGGATTTAGGGGGATCTCTGCGTAAATCTTAATCAATTTAAAAATATAAAAAACACATCTTAGTATTATAACACTAAAAAGTACTCATTCAATAACCTTTTATATTTCTCATTCATCTAGAATGTGGTACAAATAAAGTCAGGTCTAAATAAGTTTCAACTGTATCTGCTAAAGAATTTAAAATTTCTTCCCGTTGTTCCTCATAATTAGGAACCACTGTAGGTAAAGCTTTTAATCCTCGCTGCTGACGGAGATAATTTAACCAAGTACGTCTCCAAGCACCATTATCAAAAATACCATGTAAATAAGTACCCCATACTGATTTATCAAGATCGACAATTCCTAAATTGTTATCATCAAACAAATATTGATAATGATTGGATGATACTACTTTTTCCGGTAATAACTCAGTGTTACCTTGATGAATTTCATACCCAGTAACAGGTAAATCTGCCTGGGGATATTGAGACTTTACTAAGCGTTGACGAGCAACTTTATCAACTGTCATTACAGTTGTTAATGGTAACAATCCTAAACCCTTGCATACTTTTGTATCACTCTCGATTCCTTGTGGATCAGAAATCACTTTACCTAACATTTGGAAACCGCCACAAATTCCCAAAATTGTACCGCCTGTAGCAATGTAATTTTGCAATTGTTCTGCCATGCCAGTTTCTTGTAATACCATTAAATCAGCAATGGTAGTTTTAGAACCAGGTATAATTACTGCATCTGGATGTCCTAAAGTATCCTTGGGGGCAATATATTTCAGGTTAACACTCGGTTCTGCTTCTAGTGGGTCAAAATCAGTAAAATTAGCAATTCTTGGTAGACGGATTACTGCTATAGTAAGGTCGGTATTAACTTTGCGGGAGCGGCGATCTAAGAGATCCAAAGAATCTTCCGATGGAAAAATTTGATCAATCCAGGGAATTACACCAATAACGGGAATACCAGTGTATTCTTCTAGCCAAGTTATACCAGATTCTAAGAGCGATCGCTGTCCTCTAAACTTATTAATTACCACACCCTTAATTAAAGCTCGTTCCTCTGGTTCTAACAACTGCAAAGTACCGACAACATGAGCAAAAGATCCACCTCTATCAATATCTACTACTAACAGCGTCGGCGCATTCAAATACCGCGCCACACGCATATTAGTTAAGTCGCGGTGTTTAAGGTTAATTTCTGCTGGACTACCCGCACCTTCACAAACAACTAAATCAAACTTTTCTGATAAAATTTGTAGTGAGTCTTGAATTGCTTGCCAACCTAAATCAAAGTACTTCTCATAATAATTAACAGCCGTAACTGTACCCACAGCTTTCCCCTTGAGAATTATCTGAGAAGTCATGTCTCCTTGGGGCTTGAGTAAAATTGGGTTCATCTCTATTGTTGGTGTGACACCAGCAGCCCAAGCTTGCACCGCCTGGGCGTGACCAATTTCTCCCCCAGTAGCAGTAACATAGGCATTTAAAGCCATATTTTGCCCTTTAAAAGGAGTCACCCGCCAGCCGCGCCGCGACAAAATCCGACAAATAGCAGCACAAAGTAAAGATTTTCCTGCGTGGGAAGTTGTCCCCACTACCATAATTGCTTTCATTTTTAACTATCAGCTTTGATACTTTTTAAGTAAATAACAAGTTTATAACATAGCTGATTATAGGCTAAATATGATTGTTTCTCAGATCAATATGTTGGCAAGTAATCTGAATTTAAAGTTTCTTCTAAAGTAAATGGGGACTCAATAGGCAAGATATCCAGCTTAGACTTAAATACAGCATCTTCTAAAGCATCTTG
Source organism: Crinalium sp. (assembly GCA_049646245.1). GTDB lineage: Bacteria > Cyanobacteriota > Cyanobacteriia > Cyanobacteriales > PCC-9333 > Crinalium. The sequence goes on from JBARVL010000267.1 coordinate 2,961, forward strand.
ATAACATTCAATAAAAATTTTTTCTGCATAAGATTTCAAGCTTGGGCTATCTCTAAGTAATTTTTTAATTTGTCGGCGCTGTTCTTTAATTGTCAGCAACCAACTAAGAGCATTAGTTTCTCTTTCAGGTTCCCAATAAGCAATTTTTAGCAGATGTTCTAACAAAACAGTTAAGCGATTTTCTAATTCTCGCTTATCGGAATTACCCAAACTTTCTAATTCCTCTACTAAATTATCCCAGTCAACGAGGTCAAAGTTTCCAGAGCGAATTTGGTTATCTGTTTTTTCGATCCACAGGGAATAATCTTCCTCATAAAGACTTTGCTGTGGGGTGAGTGATGAAAGTTGTTGATTTACCATCTTAAATTGGTAGCCTTAACCAGCGAGTTACTGTATTCGACAGGCGGTCTAATAAAGATGGAGCAGGTATAATACCACCCTTCTGTTCATATTTTTCTACTAGCTGGCGACCTAACGGTGTGAGGCGAAAACTATCAGTAATGCCTTGTCCATCTACTTCACGGCGTAAAATGCCTACTTGAATTAACCAAACTAAAGCATTTTCCGCCGCTAATTCAGATAGAGGGCGTTTAGTGTAATTATGCTGCACACCGGAGTCAGATGCGATCGCCTGAATTGGCACACTCGTAGAACCCATACAAGCAAATAGATACAACCCGAAAGGTGAACAGCGCATCGCTTTTTCTGCCCGTGCTACAGTGCGACTAGAATATTGAAATAATTGCGGATTCTTGGGCTGCGTAGAAATCATGTGAACTGTTAGTAATTTAAAACTGAGTCTTTCTTAAGTCTGGCAAATTCTAATTTTTTTATTTTCAGGCATGGAAACTACCAGTATTGAGTAGTAACCACCATATCAGAGCCAAGCTTATTCTAAAACCATGTAAAATTTAGAATTGCTAAAACAAAAATTTTAAACCAGGAAACACAATCAATGGCATTAACAGTTGGCACGACAGCACCAGAATTTACAGCCAAAGATACCAACGGCAACACCGTCTCATTATCTAATCTTGCAGGTAAAAAAGTAGTTTTGTATTTCTACCCCAAAGATGATACACCAGGCTGTACTAAACAAGCTTGTAGCTTTCGAGATAATTATTCAGCATATCAAGGCAAAGATATTGTGGTGCTAGGTATCAGCAAAGATGATGAAACCTCTCACCAAGCATTTACCGAAAAATACAATCTGCCTTTCCCTCTACTTGCCGATGTTGATGGCAGTATCATCAAAGCTTATGACGTTGACGGTGGCGGTTATGCCAAGCGCGTCACCTATGTAGTTGATGAAAACGGCAAAATTATTCACGTTGATTCCAGTGTCAAAACTGAGACCCATGCCAGCGATATTTTAGCTGCTGTGGGTGCTTAATTAAAATGGGGGTAGGTTTTGTCAATAAGTAGGTCAACCTAATTAAACGTAAAACCCCACCCCCTGCCCCCTCCCCGTCCACAGGGAGGGGGAGATTTTCGGTTTTCTCTTTTTTAATGTGGAGTTACTTAATTTGTTGTTTCCACAACAAATATTTGCTAAACCCGCCCCTACAGTTTGCCTGTATTTAATCGAATTTAAAACTGCTGTAAAAGTAGGGCTAGGGATAACCTTAGCCCTACTAATTAGTTTTTTTGTGGCACAGAAGATCCTGATCCGGTGGCTGAATTTTGGTTCATCTTACGAATCATTTCTAATTGTTGCTTCCTGAAACTATCAGCCGCGCTATTAAGATTGGTATTTTGTTCTGCGGAAAATTCCTCATAAGTGCGGAGAGTACCCAAATTAGCACGATGAATCAAATCTAAGGGATTAAAACCACCATTATTTGTGCCTGTTAAGGGGTCTTGTTCCTGAGTTTTAAATTCATCTACTTGGGTAGGATATGTAGGGTAGGTTGCTTGCGCCCAGGATACTTGAGGCAGCAAGCAGGATGCAACTCCTATACCCGCTAGGACACTTAAAGATGTTCTAGAAAACAATTTAGTTAAGATGGGTTGGTTTTTCATCGTCATAGCCAAGTTTTGTAAAAGCTATGATGATTTTATCCTACGCGAATCGACGGCGTAGTAGTGGTTGAATTGCGGTTAACGCTACTGTGGTAAATCCTAGCAGTACCAGTAGGGAACCCCCGAAGGTGACAGCGCCCCAAGGTGCTTGCATGACGACACTGCCCAATGTCCAGTTGCTATGGGTATATAAATAGCGAATAGGCTCGATCGCATAACTTAAAGGATTCAAAGTGGCTACAATTTGTAACCATTGGGGCATAAAGGATAAAGGCGCAAGGGCAGTACTAGCAAATAAAAGTGGTAAATTCGTTACAAAAATTACTGCAATTAGCTCAATATGACCTGGTAAAGCAAAAGTTAAACCCAGGCTTAATGCAGTAACACCCACAACTAACAATAAGATAATTAAAGCAATCATCCCTAAACCTAATAAATTAGGTAAACCTGTACCAAGTAAGGCACTCGCTGTTATAATTGCGGCTGTCTGAATAAAGCTGAGGGCGATAATATAAATTGCTGATGCTGCGACAATTGAATATCGTGATACTAGAGGCGCAACTAACAAGCGGTTGAGAAAGCCAAATTCTCTGTCAAACATTACAGGTAAACCTGCATTTAAAGCGCCAGCAAAAGCTGTAAATACAATCACGCCAGCGCCTAAAAATTTGCCGTAAGTTAAATCGTTACCAAATAACCCTTGGGGGGCATTTTGAAACAACGCCCCGAATAAAAACAGCCACATCAACGGCTGAATTACACCAGCAATTAATGTGGAAGGACGGCGTTGCAATTGAATAAACAAACGTTTTGTTAAAGCGAGGGTTTCTTGAATAAACTCACCAACAGCATTAGGTGTACCACCGCTTTGTAGCTGTGTTAACTGTGGTTGCAAGCTAACCTTTGATGCAGGAGTAATAGTTTGGCTCATATCTTTTATTTTGTTTGTGTCCTTCTGTTCGAGATGGGGTGCGATACTCGCATTTTTGCACTTTCTAAAATTACATTTATCGCATTGCTTGTTTTTTCTCTGCCTTCAAATCACGACTCCCACTAGCTGCTAGTTCTGCATCTAACAGAGTACGACCTGTAGCAGCAAGGTAAACATCATCTAAACTAGGTCGAGATTGAGCAATCCCAAAAATCGGTAAACCTGCATCTTTAAGAGATTGCTGAACCTGCATCAAGGCATCGTTTTGTGCCTTTACCACCAAGTTTAACGAGTTGCCCTGAGCAGTATTAATAATTACTTCTTGCACAAATGGCAAGGATGAAAGCATATTTTTAGCTTTTTCTGCCTCTTCCGTAGGGGAGAATTCGCGGATGCGGAGAGTAATGCGATCGCCTCCGACTTGATCTTTTAACTCAGATGGTGTACCATTAGCAATCACTACGCCTTGATCAATAATCGCTACTCGGTTAGCTAAAGCATCAATTTCTTCTAAATAGTGGCTAGTAATTACAACTGTCGTACCCGCATCTCGCAGTTGGCGCAAGAAGTTCCAAACTACAACTCTGCTTTCAATATCTAACCCTACTGTTGGTTCATCCAATACTAAAACATTGGGTTGATGCAACAAGCCAGCAGCTAAATCTAAACGCTTGCGTAAACCACCGGAATAAGTACCTGTCTTTTTATCTGCGTATTCCTGCAAGCCTAAAACCGCCAGCATCTCCTCAACTCTTTGTTTCGCCACCTTGTTAGGTAGGTGGTAAAGTGCTGCTTGCAATTCTAGGAGTTCGCGCCCAGTCAGGACTTTATCTAAAGCAACTTCTTGAGCTACATAACCTAACTTTTGCCGCGCAGCCCTGGGATTATCAATTACAGAGATACCAGCTACCTCAATTTTACCTGCATCTGGTTTCGCCAAAGTACACAAACATCTAATTGTGGTGGTTTTTCCCGCACCATTGGGACCAAGTAGCCCAAATATTTCACCTGGTTCTACCTGAAATGAGACATCCTTAACGGCTTGGACTGAGCCGTAGTGCTTTTGAAGCTGTTGGATTAAAACGGCTGGAGCCATGATTATTTATATTTCTAAAGGAGTTGATACAAAACTATACAATCTATATTTCTATTTTAGTACGTGAGTAATCACGCTGTCGGTACGGAAGATACTACTGAGACTAATTTAGGTGACATAATGCGATCGCGTAGCGATTCCAACGGAGTATAGCGTAGAGTAGTTGTATTGCAGATATGTATATTTTTATCTAAAATCTGCTGTAATTTTCTAGAGATGGTTAGATGCAATAATTTCGCGCAAGTCTGATTAGTAAAAAAGAGCGATCGCCTTAAGAAAATATACTTATTACTCATCTGCTCAGGCTGATTATTTTTTGATACTTTCAACTATAAAAAAAACCTAAAACTTTTGTTCATAAAATTAAAGTTTAAATATTTAATTTAATCTATAAAATTTAGCTTTTTAATAGTACCTACACACCAATATATTTCAGACTAAATAAAAACATACCCAAGCAAATTAATTTAAAAATCAGTATATTCTTTTGCCTATTAGTTTCTCCTCCCACAGTGGCACAAATTATTCCAGATGCTACATTACCTGTTAATTCTATTGTAAAACCTCAAGATTCTACCACTCTAATTGAAGGTGGAACAAAAACAGGTAGTAACTTGTTCCACAGCTTTAGCCAGTTTGATATTTCTACTGGTAGCACAGCTTTTTTCAACAATGCTTTTGATATTAAGAATATATTGAGCCGAGTAACAGGTTCTTCTATATCTAATATTGATGGTATTCTTCAAACAAATGGTACTGCTAATCTATTTTTAATTAATCCCAATCGCATTATTTTTGGGACTAATGCTCAATTAAACATTGGTGGTTCATTTGTAGCTACAACAGCTAATGCTATTGGGTTTGGAAATCAAGGTTTTTTTAGTGCTTCAGTTCCCACTAACCCACAGGTGCTGTGATATTTAGCAGTGTATTCCCTGAAGCCATAGGAAATGCTGGCAACATTAATATTACTACTGGTTCACTGTCTTTAACCAATGGCGCTCAATTGGTGGCTCTGACTTTTGGAGTGGGCAA
>JBARVL010000268.1:0-2706 GCA_049646245.1 Crinalium sp.
AAACAGGTAAATCTATGGATGGGAAGCTAATTGTGTTTGAGGGAGTTGAAGGCTCTGGAAAAACCACACAAATACAAAAATGTCAAGAGTGGCTACAAAATAGCGATCGCTTGAGTGGGACATCTGTGGTAGTGACGCGAGAGCCTGGGGGTACAGAATTGGGTGTGGGGTTGCGTCGCTTATTGCTGGAGGGGCATAGAGATTTGATTTGCGATCGCGCAGAATTATTGTTGTATGCTTGCGATCGTTCTCAGCACGTTGAGGAGGTGTTGAAGCCACAGTTAGCCAAGGGTGCGATAATTTTGTGCGATCGCTATACCGATTCTACGGTAGCTTATCAAGCCTATGGTCGTGGTCTTAGCCTCAGTTTAATTAATCAGCTTAACCAATTAGCCACAGATAATTTAGAAAGTGATTTGACTTTGTGGCTAGATATTGAGGTGGAAATTGGTTTAGAAAGGGCGCGACAGCGAGGCACAGTTGACCGCATGGAACAAGCAGATTTAGCTTTCCATCGACGAGTGCAGCAGGGTTATCAGGAATTAGCCGCAGCTTATCCTCAGAGGATTGTGCGGGTAGATGCTAGTAGGAGTCAAGACGAAGTAGAAGCTCAAATTCAGGAGATTTTGCTGGAAAAGTTGCGGGTGGGGAGGAGGGGGGAGGGGATTGATTTGATGCTGACACCCTGAAGGGTGCAGCTACACTAACAAAGCCCGCCTGGCGAGGCTAAATTTTAATCAAATATTAATGAAAAAAGCCTGCGTAGGCAGGCTTTGTCTGTATAGCCCCACCCTTAAGGGTGAGGGAGAAGGAAAATGTCTAATGATCAATTTTTTTGAACGTCTGGTTGGACAAAAACAGGCAGTAGAATTAATTACTCAAGCTGTTGCACAAAACCGCATTGCACCAGCTTATCTATTTACGGGACTTGAAGGCGTAGGACGGAGTTTGGCTGCTCGTTGCTTTGTGGAATTATTATTTTGTGTGGGTGTTTCGGAGTCGCAACAAGCAGGGGTGAAGAAACGCTTACAACAAGGAAATCACCCAGATTTATTATGGATAGAGCCTACTTATTTACATCAAGGTCAACGTTTGTCGGCAAAGGAAGCGGCGGAGGCGGGTGTTAAACGCAAAGCGCCCCCACAGATTCGGGTTGAGCAAATTCGGGAAATTAGTCAATTTTTGGGGCGTTCTGCTTTAGAATCAATGCGATCGCTTGTTGTGCTAGAACACGCTGAGACAATGGCGGAAGGTGCGGCGAATAGCTTGCTGAAAACTTTGGAAGAACCAGGACAAGCAAGTTTGATTTTAATCGCGCCAGCAGTTGAATCTTTATTGCCTACTTTGGTATCGCGTTGTCAGCGCATTCCCTTTTATGGGTTAGATAAAGCAGGGATGGAACAAGTGTTGACGCAGACAGGATATGCAGAGATTTTACAACATGAGGCGTTATTGGCGATCGCACAAGGTAGCCCTGGAATTGCTCTAGCAGCTTGGGAACAACTCCAAATTATTCCTCCAGACTTACTCACTCAGCTTACTTCTTTTCCTAAAACACCCCGCCACGCCCTTGAACTTGCGCGTAAAATTGACAAAGATTTAGATAGTGAAACGCAGTTATGGTTAGTTGATTATTTACAGTACAGTTATTGGCAAAAATACCGTCAATCTCATTTTTTAGAATATCTCGAAAAAACTCGTCGAAACCTATTAAATTATGCTCAACCGCGTTTAGTTTGGGAATGCACTCTATTAGCGATTTCAGCACAATAGACATTTCCCAAAACAAAATAGATAAATTAAAATCAACCACAGATAAACGAGCCAAGGTTGGTTGAAAAAATTTACTTAGTGTTAGGACAGTAATATTTTTTAATTAATTTAAAATATTGAGATATAAAATTCCTTTCTGCACTAGAAAGGCTTGAACCTGGCTCTCTCTCTTTCCTATCCGCTTCTAAGGCTTGGATATATTTTTCCCAAGAACCTGCTTCTTTAGCACCCCAACAATTCAAATCTATTGCTATAGGAAAAGAAGGGTCGTTGATGGAACTTAAAAACTCTTTCTTTTCTTGACTACTTATTTTGCTGGTGGCAATAAGACGAACTAACTCTTTTTTGAATGCGCGATCGCTACGAGACTTTGTTGTTGGAATTTTGTTTGAATCTTTAATTTCTATAGCGTTAGCAGTATAATTGTGATTAGTTAAATTTAAAAATAAAGGATTACTTATTACAAAAAGTGTTGTTAGCAACGCAATAGTTTGATTCATGTTTTTTATAAATACAAGCATTTTTTATTGTAGCATGATTCAACCGAAAAAAATATTAAGTTTTATTTTTGAGAATATTTTAACATTGCTAATTAATATTTTACACAGAAAACGATAGGATTTTTTCTACAAAGTTGATAAATTTTTTCGTCGTTAAGCTCAATGATTGGTTGAAGCTTGATAGTAATTCCTGTCATAATTATGAATTATTGGAATAATTTTATTCCAAGTAATTTACTATTTATTAGTATGGCAACTGCCAGGGCGTGTTTTCAAACCCTTCGATCCCCCCCTGCCCCCCTTGTTAAGCAGGGCTGTTTCATTTTATATAACGCTGACACCCTGAAGGGTGCAGCTACACTAACAAAGCCCGCCTACGCGGGCTAGATTTTTAATTAACATCAAACATTAATTAAAAAAGCCTGCAAAGGCA
>JBARVL010000269.1:0-4842 GCA_049646245.1 Crinalium sp.
GCTTATCTGGTTCACTAAAACAAGAGCTAAAAACCTTCTCAGGTGCAGCTAACTCTGTCAGCAATGCTGCTAATCAGACATCCTATCAAGTTGGTCTTCTTACCAATAGATTCGGTAGCACAGCCGATCAATTTGGTAATACAGCCAATGAATTAAGCCGAACTGCCGCTCAATTTAATCAACTTGGTCAATCAGTCAATAGCTTAGTGGTAGAAAACCGCTCTACCTTAGTTAGTACATTAAACAACTTGAGCCAAGCTAGTGAACAGCTACGTGGAAGCGTAGGCGGATTAAGACCAACACTGTTGCAGGTTAACTCCACATTTCAAAAACTCAACTCAGAAAAACTACTGCGGAACCTAGAAACTTTATCTGATAACGCGGCTCTAGCTTCCGCCAATGCAGCCCAAGCATCTGCTAACTTGCGCGACCTTTCTAGCAACCTCAACGATCCTAAAAATCGCTTAGTATTACAGCAAACTCTTGACTCTGCTAGGGCAACATTTGAAAATACCCAAAAAATCACCTCAGACCTTGACGACCTCACCGGAGACCCTGCTTTCCGTAGTAATTTGAAAAATTTGGTCAACGGGCTGGGTAATTTGGTATCTTCGACACAGCAACTAGAACAGCAGGTAGAAATGGCTCAAGTATTAGAACCAGTCAGTGATACCTTGAAGAAAGCAGCAGCAAAAAATAGCGTTACCAATACAAAGCCACCAGAAACCGCACCAGAGGTAAAACCTGTTATAGCCGAGACGGAGGTTAAATCTGTTCCTTAATGTGAAGTAAAAAACTGAGCATTTTTCTCGGATTTGTGGTAAGAAATGTCGTTAATTGATAATTGTTAATTGATAATTGATAATTGTTAATTGTGTTTTAAGCAACTACGTTTCGTTTTAATCAAGCATAAAATTAAGTAAATTTTAGAAAATAACATTTGGATTTGGGTAAAGCATCTATGTGGAAATCTGCTTGGCGTGGTGGCATAGCAATTTTTATCTCAGGCAGCTTAGGGCTGGTTACTGCTGGCTGTAGCAATGATGATGCCAGCACTGCCAGCCAATCACCGACTCCTGCACCAGCAACTGCTGCTAATTCTGCTATTGCTCCATCTAAACCTGCAACCTTAGTCAATTCATCAGCCTTAACAGGCGCTGATACATACTTTCCGGCACTTGATAAAGCAACTGCTGCTTTAACTATCTCTGAATCTGCTTCATGCGCCGATGATTGGCTATTAGTCGCGGCTCAATGGCGGGAGGCAATTAAGTTGTTAAAAGCTGTACCTGTTGGCAGCCGTAACCATGACCGTGCCTCGAAAATGATTGCTCAGTATCAGCAAAAATTAGCTGATGCTCAGAAACAAGCGGCAACTCCTCCTAAGAAGCCACAAGTTGTGGCAACTGCAACTATTAACCTACCAAGTACAACATTAAACTCAAGTTTTTTCTCTATACCGATCGCACGTAGAGAATCAGGAGTTCCTGTAATTGAAGCTACCTTTAATGGTAAACATAAGTTTGCCATGCTACTTGATACTGGAGCCAGTTATACAGTCATAACCAAAGCAATGGCGCAGAAACTAGCAGTAGCAGTGGTTGGTAGTTCTCGCGCCAAAACAGGTAATGGGGTAACGAATTTATCGGTAGGAATGGTTAAATCTCTTCAAGTAGGCGGAGGTGTATTAAAAAATATTCCTGTATGGATTGGACAGCCAGACCTAGAAATAGGAGTGGTTGGGCAAGATTTTTTTAGCAGCTATGACATGACGATTAGACAAAATGTAGTAGAGTTTCAGCAACGCGCACAGAAAAGTAATTCTGTTAGTTACTTTGGTGCTGACTCTCAATAAGTTAAGTCCAATCTTCTTGTTCTTGTTGATTGTTACGGACTTTATACACTTGAGTAACGCTATGTAGCTGACGAGTTTTTTCAAATAGTTTTTCTTCTGTTAATTGCCACTTTTCCAGAACATTTTCAAAGTCTTGCTGAATATCTCTCGCGCCAGGAAAATCACAATAGCGGATTTTCAGTCGCGCAAATTCTGCCAAGTTATAATCATCTGGATCACCTTCCAAAAGTTTGTTAACGATTTCGCGATCGCGCTGATATTGAGGGTGCTGCTGATCTCTATTTCCTGTTGTTGAACTCATACATTAACAATTAACAATTATCAATTAACAATTATCAATGATCCATGACTTCCCTGAATGTTTGGTTGATTTATACCCAGCTACTTAACTTTGCATAAATCTACTTTAAGCATTTTTTTCCCTGGTTTTTGAGTTTCTTAGTAAACGTAGTCCGCTCAACGTTACTTTAAACATTGACATTAACACTAATGTCAAGTTCACTCGCGCAGGTTTTTAAGTTCCTCTAAATTTTGAGCTTGTTCCTCTAGTTGAATTGCCAAGCGATCGCACACCAGTTCACATAAATCAAAGATAATCGGATCGGCAATTTCATAAAAAACACTGATTCCTTGTGGCTGACGAGTCACCATCCCAGCTTGGGTTAGCACCTTGAGATGCTTGGAAACGTTCGCTTGTCCCAATCCCGTTGCTGCGATAATTTCTGTGACATTTTTAGCTCCTAATTTCAGACAACACAAAACTTGCAGCCGACTCACTTCAGATAACACTTTGAAAAACTCGGCAACCGGAGCCAGGGCTTGAGGAGACGGCTTTAGCATACAAACCTAAAAATTACATCCTACTCTATATAGTAGATAGCATATTACCAAATAGTAATATGGTAGATAAGTTAAATAGGCAAGATCACAATGGAAAACGTTAAAAAGATTAACTCCGAGCTATCTGTAGCCGGACAGGTAAAACCAGAGCAGTTGCAACAAGCTGCTACAGAGGGATACAAGTCTGTACTGAATTTGCGATCGCCTGAAGAGGAAGGCTTCATGCACGATGAGCAGCAACAGGCAGAATCCGCAGGCTTGCAATATGTCAACATTCCAGTCAAGCCAGACGGGATGACAGACGAGTTGACAGATCAAGTTTTAGGGCAAATCGATCAACTACCAAAACCCGCGCTGATTCATTGTGCGAGTTCAATGCGTGCAGGTGCAATGGCATTTATGAGCGTAGCAACGCGAGAAGGTATGACAGCAGAGCAAGTGTTTGAGAAAGCAAATGAAGCTGGCTTTGACTGTGATTCTAAACCACAGATGAAGCAATTTTTGGAGAGCTACATTTCTAAACACTCAAAAACTGTTTAAAATTTTTCAACTACTTAATAAAGTCAGGTTCGTGCATAAATAGTTCTGATTATAACCTGACTTTCTTGAAAGAAATTACTGTTATATGGAGAAAGCACAATGGCATTAGTTTTAGAGCAAATAAACGTTGAAGGACTAGCACATTTGTCCTATATAATAGGCGACGATAAAGCAGGGGTAGTAGCAGTGCTTGACCCCCGCCGCGATGTAGATATTTATATCCAAAGAGCCAGAGAAATAGGTGTAAGAATTACCCACATTATCGAGACTCATATTCATGCGGATTTTGTATCAGGTTCACACGAACTAAAAGCGAGAACAAATGCACTGATCTATGGTGGAAAAAGTGATGACTATCAATTTGATTTAGAGCAGCTAAATGAGGGCGATGAATTAGAAATTGGTAACGTTACCCTTCGCGCACTACATACCCCTGGACATACGCCAGAACACACCTCGCTGCTAATTTTTGACGCAAAACAGGGCAAGGAACCATTTGCTATATTTACTGGTGACTTTTTGTTTAACTTGGATGTAGGAAGACCAGATTTAATAGGCGGTGGAACGGAGAAGAAACTAGCAGCACAAATCTATCATTCATTGTTTGATAAACTCGTGCCGTTAGGCGATCGCCTAGAAATTTATCCTTCTCACGGTGCGGGTTCATCCTGTGGTAAATCAATCGGCGATCGGCGACAAAGTACCATTGGTAATGAACGAATTTTTAGCCCAGTATTTAAACAGCGTACCGAAGCCGAATTTGTCGAATGGGTATTAGGTGAAATGCCAGAACCACCCACCCACTACTCACGTTTAAAGAAAGTAAATGCCAAAGGTGCAAAAGTATTAGGTGATGTACCGATTTTACCGCCATTGTCGCCTCAAGATTTTCACCAGTTGATGCAAGATGAAAACACAGTAGTAATTGATACCCGTTCAATTCTTGCTTTTGGTGGCGGACATATACCAGGCGCAATTAACATCGCTTTGCGTCCAGAATTTCCTAATTGGGTAGGTTGGATGATTAACCCAGAAAAGAAAATTTTACTGGTGCTAGAAAGTGAACGGGGTATTAGTTTAGCTTCTCAGCAATTATTCCGAATTGGCTATGACAATATTGCTGGCTATCTTCACGATGGCATGACAAGTTGGCAGAATGCAGGGTTGCCTTTAAAACATCTCGGTGAATGGACTGTGCAGGAGTTAAACCAGCAGAAAGATCATCCTGATGTGACGGTGCTAGATGTACGTGGAGATGATGAGTTTAAAAATGGTAATGTGCCTGGTGCTAAACACATTTACGTGCCGCATTTAGAAGAACATTTAGATCAGTTAGACAAAAATCAAACTATTGCAACATACTGTGGCAGTGGTTATCGCGCTTCCATTGCTGCCAGTTTACTACAAAAACATGACTTCGAGAAGGTGGTTAATGTTCCTGGTTCGTGGATCGCTTGGACTGCGGCAAAATTACCTGTAGAAAAAAATCGCTAGTTCCATCGAAAATGGAGCAAGGGGACACCCGTTACAATCTTTGATTTAACGGGTGAGGAATTGCGACCAAAAATATAAATTGAGCGGTAGCGAATCCTTGTTTTTAGTATATA
>JBARVL010000270.1:0-11256 GCA_049646245.1 Crinalium sp.
GCAATCAATGGTAATCCCAACGAGCTTGCAGTTAATTTCGCACTCAGCGACTTACCAGTACCAGGCGGCCCCCACAAGCACCAGCCCTTCGGAAACTGCAACCCATGTTGTAGAGCCGTAGGATCTAGCAATGCTTTGAGTTTGTCTATTTCTTGGTTTAGTAGGTCTAATCCAGCCGCTCCTTGGACATCGGGTGCTGAGATGTAATCAAGACCGCGCCCCCGTAGCTTGCCCATCTTATGTTGCAAAACTGACTGTGCCAAATCATCGAGGGAAGCTGTTGATGTAACAGCGCGATTCAAAACCAGCTTGATTTCACCAGCAGGTAATCCAAGGCAAGCCCGCACTAAAGCAGATCGCTCTGCCTCCGACGCACTCAAGCCGGAGCGAGAACAAAACTCAAAAACAATATCTTGAGCTTCTAACCGAGTTGGCAGCGGCTTCGAGAAAGTCGAAACTAATGGCTGTAGATCTCTAGGCAATTCAATATAGCTGTCTAATAGCACCCAATACTGATTTTCAATACCACGGTAGAAGGCGTTAGACAGTTGAAAAGAACGTGCAGATGATAACTGTCCTTGAGCAACATCGAAATCTAGCACCCCTTCTAACAGGTAAATACCAGCATCATTGCGTTCTAACAGGGCCTGCAAAATATCATCGCCACCAGCAGGTATAACGTCTGCCGGGGTAAGCATACATTTACCATTGGAGTAACTTACCTGCTGCAACGAGCGATAGCCAGGATTCCAGTAGTGAACAGGTAACTCCTCAATCTGTCCCCAGGCGCAAAACTGAGTTAGGATTTCAGTGCGATCGCACAATTGATATTCCAAAGCCGCAATCGGATTTTTTAAGGAAATCCATTGCTTCCAATCTAGATTTAAACCCTTTTGCACAGCAATATCCTCCCTAAATTAAGTTTTTATGTGATATGATATGCAGCTATTTTGGCTCTTTGGTAATGATTTTACGCAATCCTTGTCGTTCTCCGTACAGGGCTGGAGATTGATTATTGCTTTCTCGAACTCTGCCACTGATGCTATCTGATTGAGTTGAACGCACAAAGTCGTCTCGAAAACGACGCATTCTCGTACACCAGGAATTGTAATCTTCTTTTTGGCTCCACCCAAAATATCCTTCGGTTTCTTCAAGATAATCAGAAAAACTCACTGTTTTGTATCCTAAATAATTAGTTATTCAAAATAATATTAATTTTTCAATAATTTTTGACATCTCCATTAAGTATGAGAACGAAGAAACAAGATTGTCGAGAATTAATAGTATCTACAATACCAAATATTACTCTCCAGATTAAAGAGCATAGTCATTACTTACAAGCCTTGAAAAGTACTTGTTTTTCAGCATTAATGAACTATTGAGTTGTTGAACTTATAGCTAAAGTTAAAAGTGATCAAAGTGATAAAAACCAAATTTTTGAATTTTTGGAGCAGCTATCGCTGCCGTTTTTAAGAGTTAAATTAGTTGTTTTTAGGAAAAGAAAAGATGGTAGCCTCAACAACCAAAAATGGTACTGCTAAAGCTGCTGCAACGGATCTTGATGCAGAAGCAAGGGCAGCCAAAGCTGCAAAAATAGCAGCTAGAAAAAGAGCAGAAGCTCTTGCTGCGGCGGCAGAAGCAGAAGAAGCAGAAGAACCAGCGCCAGCAAAAACCAAAAAGGTGAGAACTGACGCGGTTGCGACTGATAAACCTGCTGCAAAAACTGGCGAAATAGATACAAAGGCTGAAGCACAAGTCTTAGCGAAACAGATTCGGTCAGTAGTGTACAAACACTTTAAAGTGCTATTGCCCACAAGGGAAGAACAACAGCTAAAATCTTTGGCATACGGAGCTAAAGATAAACTCGGAAGGGCGATCGCCCGAATGGTTGCCAAGAAAAATGGCAAAATGAATTGGGAATTGTGGAATAACCGCATCTTCCCCGCTCTATTTGGTGATCTGAGCAAAACAGAGGTCAAACTCAAGTATTCAGCCGAAGTTATCGCACTAGCAATAGCACGATTATTCGACGGGATTAGCGAAGAAGCTGAGGAAGCAATTAAAGATCTGATTGCCTACAATCAGGAGTCATTTAATAGCCGCCAAAAGCCTGAAACCGACGATGAAGCGTTGGAAGAGATCGATTTGGATCTAGATGATGAGGATGAGGATACCTTGGACTCAGACGACGATGATCTAGATGACGACGATGAATAATAACACTAACTCTTAAATAATTGATATAGCCTTGCTCTAATGAGTAGGGCTATATTTTTTTATAGAATAACATAAACGTGCCTCCCGATTGCGCGACTGCACGCTTCGCGAACGCACTATTCTAACTACTACGAAGTCCCAGAGCGCGAACTGACAAGTCAGCGCAAGAAGAACGCACTCTTATAAAACAAAATAATAAAAGCGAAAAAACACTAATTAATAATTAAATTAAGACAGCTATCGCAGTAGTAAAAGTAAAAATTAATTATCAAGTAAAAATATTACTTAATCAAATCAAGACTGCTATCGCAGTAGTAAAAGTGAAAATTAGTTATTAAGTAAAAAACATTACTTGATGATTAATTAAGAACTGCTATCGCAGTAGTAAAAATGAAAATTAGTTAATTAATTGGAGTAAAACATCATGGCTAAGAAAAGATCTGAAACAACTGCTACTCAAGTTGAAACTGTTGAAACTGTTGTAGCTCCTGTTGAAACTGTTGAAGTTCCTCAAGCTGAAGTTGTTAAAACTAAAGTTGTTGAACGTAAAAAGTGCTTGGAACTCTGTTTACCATATTCTGAAAAGGTAAGACTGATGGTGATGGAGGTTCTTAGACAGGAATCTGCCTACGAATTCTCAAGAAAAGCACGTCACGCTGGTGAGGAATTTGATTGGTCGAAATACAATGCCCAATTCCGCGCAGACTACGGCGATTGTGAGTTACGCGAATTACTCAAATTGGCGGCGAAATTCTTCGGTCTGAAATCATTGGATGAAGTTCGTGAGCGCCGCGTTGAACATAAAAAGCGACGCACAGAAATGAGTAATGCTAAATTCGGAAATGCCAATCTTAATAATGAAGACAACGAAATTATTGAAGATGAAATTAGTGACATTGACGATCTAATTTAGAGCTAAAAAACAATAACCTCACTTCAAAGTGAGGTTATTGTTTTTAATTTAGGTAAGAATAATAACTACGAAAATAAAAATTATTAAACTTAGGCAGCTACCGCTGAAGTGATTTTGAGTTCTAAATTAAAATTAAGTTTACATGAACTTGATGATTAATTAAGAACTGCTATCGCAGTAGTAAAAGTGAAAAGTCAGTTTTTAATAGTTGAGAAAAATCATGACACAGCAATACAAGAAAGCTCTTGACAACAGTTTATCATACGAAGAAAAAGTTAGACTTATGACTTTGAGCGTACTCCGAGAGGAGTCCGGTCGTGAGACTAAAAAGAGAGCTTATTATAACGATAAAGACTCAAAGTTTGACTGGAAAGAATACAACGAAAGATTCAATGAAGACTACGGAAACTGTAGCATCAATGAGTTATTGAAGTTGTGCAAAGAATACTACGGATTGAACAATTTAGATGAAGTTCGCAACAAAAGGAAACAGCATAAAGAACAGTATGAACGCATAAGCGTAAAATACCAAGTTGCGTAAAATAATGATACCCAAACATCGGTGTTTGGGTATCATTATTTTTTTATTACTAAAACAATAAAAATACTAAAAAGGAAGAACTGCTAGCGCAGTAAAAAAAGTGAAACTTTAGTTAATAGTTGAGAAATAAAATGACTCAGTACAAGAATGCTTTGGTACTCTGCTTACCATATGCAGAGAAAGTGCGCTTAATGTGCTTCTCCGTTGTCCGAGAGGAGTGCGGACGTGAACTATTACGGCGAGCGTACCAGGATGATGGAGAATTCGATTGGGTAGAATTTAATGCCCAGTTTGAACAAGATTACGGCGACTTAACAACTGAAGAGCTAATGAAAACAGCAGAGCATCTATTTGGGCTTGATAACTTGGAGAAAATAGCACAAAGGAAAAAAAAACATACCCAACAAGCACAAGAACTCCTACATAAATAGGTACATAAATAGGAATGAAATATATTACCCAAACCCCGATGTTTGGGTAGTATATTTCAAATTCAATCAATTATTGATCCAGTAGGAGGAAATAGAAGTAAAATAAGAAATTATAATTAACGGTTAAAAACTATGGGACGGATGATACTAATAGGCTTAAGAAAAACTAGCTTTGCCATCATTTGGTTTATATTTTTTTGGGCAGTTGGATTAATTGGAATTAGTATTTTTCTTAATGTAAATAGTACCTCAAATACAAATAATAGCCCACAGAATTCCTATCAGCAAGGCTATCAAAAAGGACAAGAAACCGGAAAGAAAATTGGCTTACCCTTAACAGTAATAACAGGTCTACTAGCAATTACAGGAAGTATTACAGGTGTACTACCAGGAACAAAAACTAACCGCAAAAAGATTAATGAAATTGAATTGCAGCCAGAACCAGAACCAGAAATTTTAGAATCAAAAGTTGAAGAAAAATAACTATAATTCAGCGTCAGATTTATCAATCTTCCGTTGATCAGATTGTTCCCTCAATTCAGTTTCTAACTGTTGATTTATTTCCTGCCAACGCTCAACATCTTGTTGAGTTAAATTTTTTGCGCTGATTATTTCACCATTATTATTAACCTCAATAAGCTCCCCACGACCATCTGGCTCCACTACCAAGTGCAATGAGACACCTTGTTGCTTCCTAGAAACTAATTCATAGTCTCTAACGCGGGATCGCACCTCATGCCCCTCAACAATATCCTCAATATCCTCTGGACTTAACTGAAATTTAGCTGCAATAGGTAAGATTTGTTCAGCTAAAATCTTTTGCTCTTCCTCGATTGCGCTCCGCGCAGGCTGCGCCAACGCATCAACACCATCACTCAATGTTTCCTTAAACTCTAAATCGCCTTCTGTAATAATAATTTCCTCAACAACCGTAGGCTCATTCTTGGCAGCCACTACATTGTCATCTTCAACATTGATATCAACATTGATATCAGGATTGCTATCAAAATTGATATCAGAATCATCCTCATCTAAAAGAGCTTGTACTAAAGAAGGATCAACCTCTTGCTCCTCGTCTACCTGATTTAACTGTTCTAACTGTTCTAACTGCTCTAGCTGAGTGCTTAGTTCAACCGCATCAGTATAGGATAGAGTGCTAAGAATTTCCCCCTCGACCGTCATGCCAAAAACCTTATGCTTGTCAGTACTGGAAAGCACATTAATTTCACCGTCCTCTATATAAATAGTCCAATCGGCAACTACGTCAAATTTATACTGAGTATCTTCAGCTAATGAGTAATGAATATCTTGCAACAACGATTCAGCTAGCAAGTTTTGCATCCTTTTAGCAAGCTCGCTTTTCTCAAACTCTTCTTCAAGCAACAACTCGGCATCAAGGTCGTTTAAGGCTGCCCAATCAATTTCTTCCTCACCTTCTACCTGTTCTCCGACCAAATCAATATCTTCCGCACCAGACCCGTCATTCTCCAGTCCTGTTAAATCACTCGTCTCTGCACGTAAAATTTCCTTCTCACTTTCATCTTCTAATATCCGAACTTCATTAGTCGCAACTTGTTGTCTACGAACAGCTTCAAATTCGTCTCCTAATTCAGCAGCTTCAAATTCAACAGATTCAAGCGTGGCGTACAGTTTTTTCTTGCGCCGATCGGATGTAAAAAATTGCACATCATCAACCTTGCCCTCCAGGTGTTGCACGCGATCCATAAAATCAGTTGCCGCGTCTGGTATGGAAAGATACTCGATCAAATTTAACTCGGAAGTAGGATCAGCTTCATTGTAGGAATAAACCGTAAATGGTAAGTTATCACCACCATCTAACACATCCCAATCCGTAAAACGAGCAATAACACCCTCACCTGTTGGCGACTCATACCTAATAAAGCCAGAGTCTACCGACTCTGATGAATATTTGGAGATATTTTTGATATAGTCTTCAGCCGTTAGATTTTCCAAGGGGGGCAAGGGGGTAAATTCTTTCTCTAACTCAACATAGCCCGCTAAATTAATGCCCATCAGTCCGATAGCTACAAAAGCTAGTTTTTCATGGCAAATATCCTTAGCAAAATTTACAGCGGTAAGACAGCCATGATAAAAATCTTGAGATTCACTCCTTACAATTAAATTTTCAACAACTTGATAATCGCGCTTATCCTGACTATGTTGCTTCAGTTGCTCAATAAAATTTGTATCTAGGCGCGATAGAACAGGCATAACAGAATCAGTTATATCGTTTTGAATAAGGTTCTGCGTTGGCGTAGAGATAGGTGTTGAAGCTATCTGATCATTATTCGGATCAATTAATGTAGCTAATTTAATTTCTAAGGAATTAAGTGCGGCAAAAGTTTCTTGTTCTGGCAGCGCCTTGATTAATCTCATTGCACCATGAAATCCGGCTAACAATCCCTGATAAAAATCTTGGGTTTCACCTACTAAAGATTTATCAGCCGCTATTTTAGGATAAAAATCAATTCCAATTTCCTTAGTCCTTGCTATGTAGCTAGAATCTAATCGCTGCATCGTAATAAACCAGATCTTTATTATTCCTACAACTAAGTATAAATCAGGCTGCTATCGCTGCTATAGGGAGGGAATTTAACAGGTTCAAATATGAAAGAAATAACAACAGGGAGAATTTTGGGCGTGACTGGACATCGCCCCAAAAAACTAAAAGTAACAAATCCCTATTCAGACGAGGTGCTAAAGGCATTAATGAATGTCGCACTTAAGCACTTGCGGGAATTAGAACCCTGCCAAGTGATCACAGGGATGGCGCTTGCCTGGGATACCGCTTGTGCGATAGCGCAAGCGCGCTCGCAGAGCTTCGCAGCACTGCATTTAGAAATTCCAGTAGTCGCAGCAGTACCGTTTGAAGGACAAGAACTATCATGGCCCAAACCATCACAGATCAGATACCACAAATTATTAAGGAAAATTGAGAAAAATGGCGGTGAGATTGTTATCGTTTGCCCTGGATCATACTCCGGTGCAAAGATGCTCAAGCGTGATGAATACATCGTGGAACAATCTGATCTCATCCTCGCTCTTTGGGACAGACATCCTAGTGGGGGAACATACCACACTGTAAAATACGCCAAAAAGAAAAAGCTAGATATCATTAACGCCTGGTCTGATTGGACGAGCAGGTAGACGATCGCCACATAATCAACGCACAAGCTTCGCACAACCCATCATATTTAATTGATGGGTTAATTTTTTAACATACTGAATGCAATTGCGATTCGTTAATAACCAAACACATCTAACTATGAGATCTAAATCCTTCTACTGCTTCTTGCCTAATTCTAATCAAGCGCGAGGATTCTAAAGCTCCAAGTTCAAGGTGCTTGATAGTAAGAGTGTGAGCTTCTTCACTTAGAGCTATTACTAGGGACTTAACCAACCAATTCTTTAAAATACCTACACAACCAACCGAGCCATGAAAAAGATACTGGTAATGCTGTACTAAATCTGGTTCTTGTAATAAAGGAAGGTTTAATTGAAAATTTTTAATTACTTTAATAAGTTCAACAGTATCTCCCGGATTATCGACTTGATAAGGCAATAAATGTATGTCTT
This sequence comes from Crinalium sp., assembly GCA_049646245.1. Classification (GTDB taxonomy): domain Bacteria; phylum Cyanobacteriota; class Cyanobacteriia; order Cyanobacteriales; family PCC-9333; genus Crinalium. The sequence continues at coordinate 7,700 of JBARVL010000270.1, forward strand.
CGCTTAATCGCGCCGCCTGTGCGCGTAACAGAAAACAGCTAGGCAACTTATAATCCCCAAATAAAATATGCCTTGTTTCTGTCGTCTTAGCTAATGATTGAATCCAGTCAATTTGATTGAACAGTTGTCGTGCGCTTGCCAGCATAAATAAATACTCAGCCTGATCGACAGTAAAAGCTTTAAGCTGACAATGGCAGAATATCTTTTCCATTAAACGACGTAAGCTCGTAGAATCTTTATTGTCAAATTTTGAGAGTTGTTTTCTAAGAAAATTAGATTCTACTAAATCATAATTAATTTTGTATTCAACCAATACTTTCTTCAGCGATTCTAAGACACGAATATAATAATCCTTATAACTAAATCTTCCCCACGGAATTGGGATAGCTTCTATCCCAGATACAGCAATTTGATCGGGATTTTGGTGTAATAAAGGAAGAAATTTTTCTAGGATACGTCTTTCAAGACTGAAGCGTAATGTAGTTTTTCCTACTCCAGTTACACCAAACACTAAAATTATTGGACAATCAGACGGTTCAAAAATGTTCGCTCTTCAAAGCTTCTATTGCTGACTCAATATTTCTATGCGAAACAATGACATTTTTAAAATAATTAAGCTTTGTTTGATAGGACTCTAACAAGAGTGATTCTGGAAAAGGTCGAGATATATCGGATTCCATAACAGCTAAAATTCTCAACTCGCTCTTTACAACAAATCTAGGCTTATATCTAAATAACAGCCGCGTTACTAAACAAATTTTGACAATTTTTGGGTTCACATACTTGCAAAACTATAGTTAAAAGCAAACACCATCTCTGATAATTTTTTTAATACTAAGAATATACTGCGTAGGCGTAGCCCGTCGTAGACATCGCTCCTTCGTAACAACACGCAAGAAAAGCAGATTCTCCCTGTTCTGTAATTTCAAAAAGCTGTGTGCGCCCATACTTAGCAGTGACTTCGACCCAATTACGCCGCTGCTGTAATACCAAGACTGCAAGGGCAGCATGATTCACGTCCTAAATCTCGCTCCAGCTTCAAAAAATTAATAATCTGCAAAGGTTAACAAACCAAGGAAGTTCAGAATATTTCTATAAAATAATTAAATATTTAGGACTGTTCTAATAAACTCGTATTCGATATACAGTGCAAGTACAGAATTTTTTGCAAAAAGGTGAGTTTATGGCTAAAGAGAAAGTCATCGCATTATTTAACCAGGCGGGGGGGGTCGGTAAAACTACTATCGCGCTCAACGTGGGCTACCAGCTTTCTAGACGCGGCAACAAAGTTCTTTTAATAGATATAGACCCTCAAGCCTCTCTAACACTATTTATGGGGATTGAATCCCATACTTTAGAAAGCACCCTTTTTGATGCCATTATCAATGAGGAACCGCTATCAATTCATACTGGCATTCACGGTATGGATATTGCGCCAACAAACATTAACTTGAGTGCTGCTGAACTTCAATTAGTGAATATGGATTTTCGGGAAGTTCGCCTAAAAGACGCGATCGCGCCTATAAAAGACAACTACGACTTTATTTTAATTGATTGCCCGCCGAGCTTAGGTCTATTAAGCTATATCAGTCTCATAGCTGCCACTCATGTCCTAGTACCTATTGAAACTCACTACAAAGCTTTTGAAGGAACCAATCTTCTACTTCAAACTGTTGGCAGGGTAAGAAAGAAAGGCAACCGTTCCTTACAGATAGCTGGATTTGTTCCATCTCGATACGCAGCTACCAATTCTCAAGATCAGCGTACTCTTAAAGCAATTCAAGAACAATTTTCTGCAATTGGCAGTGTTTATGATCCTATTCCACGCTTAACGGCTTTTGCCGATGCTTCAGAAAAACAAGTACCACTAGCTGTTTATGATCCCAAAAGTTCGGCGGTAAAAATCTTAGATCAATTAGCGGCAAAAATGGAGGAACTAAATTAAATGGTAAACAAAAGCGAACAACCTTATAAAGCCAAAGCAAATTTAAGCGTTTTATTTGGGGATGACGAAGATACTCCCAAGAACTTTATTCCGCTTGAAGCCATATCCTTGCCCGCTAAACAGCCGCGAAGATATTTTGACGATCGCTCAATGCAGTCATTAGTTGACTCAATAAAGATTAACGGAGTTCTCCAACCAATTTTAGTCCGTCCTCTAGGAGAAGATAAGTACGAATTAGTAGCTGGGGAAAGACGTTATCGAGGAGCAAAAATAGTTGGATTAAAAGAAATTCCAGTTGTTATTCGCGAATTAACAGAGGAGCAAGCTTTCAAAATAGCTTTAGTTGAAAATTTACAACGAGAAGATCTTAACCCCATCGAAGAAACTGAAGGAACTCTAGAACTATTAGCTATACAATTGTCATCTTCTACTGATGCAGTAACCAAGCTGCTTTACAGTATGAAAAATGATGTTGCCAGAAAGAAGGATAACGTTATCCTTCAACCAGAAGCAGAGACAATCGTTAAGGCGTTCGATGAATTAAGCAGTATGGGATGGGAGTCATTTGCAACTAATAGGCTGCCACTGCTCAAACTGCCGGAGGAAATACTAGAAGCTCTACGACAAGGACGGATTGAATATACAAAAGCCAGAGCGATCGCCAAAATCAAAGATCCCGAAGCTCGTAATGAATTACTAGAAATTGCGATCGCTGAAGGATTATCCCTCAAAGAAATTAAAAAAAGGGTTGCCGAAATTAAAAAAGCAACCGAAGCTGAAATTGATCCAGATGCCGAAAATGAGGATGAAGAGACAGATGAAGCTGGAGAAAAACCTGATAAACCTGACAAACCTGAAAGTCTCAAAAGCGAGATGAACAAGGTCTACAATGCCCTCAAAAAATCTAAAGTTTGGAAAAATAAAGAAAAACTTGACCAGCTTCAAAAAATTTTAGAGGATATGGAATCACTACTTCTTGATGAATAAAAATAACAAACCGTCAGCTAACGCTGACCGCAATCAAAATATTAGCAATTAACCTTGACAATGCCATCAGTTTCAATGCCTACATTCAGCGATTACGATAGGGAGAATGTCAACGCTTTACTCGGTTGGGTGTCTAAAAATTACAAGGAGTTGCCTGATGACAGATTCGTTCTCTTTAACGGTGACTCTACAGAATTATCGTACAAAGAGTTAATCACTCGTGCCGCAATTGAAGGAGTTGTAGCGAGACAATGGGCAACTTTAGAAATCTCTAGAGTTAGTTTACTCGGCAAAAATCTGTAAATATAACTTGACCCATAAAGTGGCAACGTGGCAACTTGTGTCGGCGTAATGTGGCGAATCCACCAAGTTATGGCAAAGATCATAACTGTTCAAAAAATTACTACTGCTAAATAATCCAGCTATCGCTGCATTGGTTGTGAAAATCAATCAAGGATGCAGTAGTTATGAGCGCATTAGAAATTATCAAAGTGATCCAAGCTGGATCTGAAACTGAAACTGAAACTGACACCACCACCAAATCGAAAAGTTGGTGGCAAGAAGATTTCGTAACTGTCGAAGCAGAGGAAGACACAGACGAGGTGATCTTAACAGTTTCAATGTC
>JBARVL010000271.1:0-6555 GCA_049646245.1 Crinalium sp.
CGCATAGCACTTTGCTCTTCTGCTGAATACAAGTTGAGAATACGCTCAATTGTTTTCACCGCGCTGTTTGTGTGTAGGGTTCCCATAACCAAGTGACCAGTTTGGGCTGCTTTGAGCGCAGTATTTACTGTTTCTTTATCCCGCATTTCCCCCACTAGGATCAAATCTGGGTCTTCCCGCAAGGCAGCTTTTAGGGCATTGTCAAATTTCAAAGTGTGCATACCCACTTCTCTATGCCTAATTAGAGATTTGCGGCTTTTGTGAATAAATTCAATTGGGTCTTCGATGGTGATGATGTGCTTAGGCATCTCTTTATTGATGTAGTCCACCATCGCTGCCATCGTAGTAGACTTACCTGAACCTGTTGGTCCTGTAACTAATATCAAGCCTTTATGATAATGACAGATATCCCTGAAAACAGGTGGCAAGCGCAATTGCTCCATTGTTAAAATTTTCAATGGAATTAACCGCAACACCATTGCTGGACCGTTGAGGGACTCTAAGAGATTTATCCGTACACGGGCAAAGTCGTACTGTGTAGCACCGTCAAAATCTAAGGTTTCTTGGAAACGACTAATTTCTTCATCAGTCAGTACTTCATGTAACCAACTCATAAATGTCTGATTATCCGTCTCAGGATACTCAGTTGTTTCAATTTCCCCACGGTTGCGAAAGCGAGGAATTTCTCCTACGCCCAGGTGGAGGTCAGAAAATCCTTTTTCATTAGCTTCTCTGATCAGGTGTTCTAATGTGGGATGTCCAGGGGATGGCCCTAAGCCCCTGCTTTGTTTCTGTGCTGCGGCAGCAGGGGTGGCTACTGGAGGCGTACTTGCTCTTTGTGCTGTCGCACTTGCTGGAGGAGGCGATGCGACAGCACCAGGTCGGGGGGTAGAGGGAATTTGCATACCTGGTGGCGGCATCCTATTACCAGCAGCAGCAGGTATATCACCAGCAAAACCAGGTCTTGGTGGCGGTGCAGGTGGAACTCGTGGTGGTGGTGGTGGTGGTGAAAGGGGCGGACGCTGTGGTTCTGGCATAAATCGCTACCAGTGGTAGAGCAATGTGATTTGACAACTTTTTATATATTGTATTGTTCCCAAAACTGGAAACTCATTATCAATTGCTAAGGCGATTATTATGTTCCAATTAATTTGTTAAAAACCAATAGCTTTAGAGAATTATGAGAAAACAATAAGAAATGTTAAGCAGATATTGTTAAGGTTCTTTGAGATTAGAATGTGTGAGGCTAGAAATAGCCTCTGAAGGAAAAATAAGTTATGCAAAAAGTTGTAAAGCTTCTAATAAACTCTATCTTTAGGGAGATTATTTATCAAATGATTATTTGTAATAGACCATTTGCGAAAATGGACTATTCATAAATACACGCAAATAAGTGTAAATTTTGTTTAAGATTAGCTCATTTTATCTAGAGATATTACTTATACTGATTTTCAACTGACTCGATTCGTGGGGATCGAGCAATTGCGTTTTCAGAATTTTGAATTATTTTTTTAGTTTGGAGAAAATGTCATGGAATTAACTCAAAACTCTAGCTTAGGAAAATTGTACTCCTTATCGTTGATCAAAAGCTTTTTAATTTGGACTTTTACATTAGCAGTTTGCTTGCTAGTAGTTGGTTTTCCGTTAGTAGTGTTAATGGTGACAGTTGGCGCTCTACTTGCGATCGCACTGCAATCTATTTTACCAGTTAGTGCAGTATTACTGGTAGCTGGCGCTTTAATTGGAGTAAATGTTTTAGCAGTTGTCGTAGGTGCAGCAGTTTTAACTGCCAAAGGTATTCATCCTCATGAAGTTCGTTGGTTAAACTGGCTACATGGTGAAGCTGATGCTCTTAATACTTCAGTATATGCAGCTTGCCCTCTAACCTGCGATCCCAAGCTCTAATCGGCTTTTCTACGAGCAGCTAAATACAATTTACTCTGTAAAAGGCTCGCTGCCCGGTAAAAGCCGGGTTTTTTCATTTTTTTAGATAGTTTTAACAGTGACCAGTGACCGCCAAAACGAGTAAAAATAGTTAAGTTGGTAAAACTTCATGTTAAGTTGGCTGATTGAACTAAGAATAAAAACCATTCTTAGGCGGAATTTTAAATAGCAGCTTAATTATGACACCATTGCCAATCCGAGTTTGTATTACACTGGGAACCCGCCCTGAAGCTATTAAACTAGCACCAGTCATTCAACAATTCCAGCAATCCAGCGATTTTGATACCCATGTGATTTTAACGGGTCAGCATCGAGAAATGGTAGAGCAGGTGATGCAGCTATTCGGGTTGAGTGCTAACCAAGATTTAGAAATTATGCAGCATCAGCAAACCCTAACAGATATTACCTGTCGCAGTTTGCAGGGGCTAGAAAACGTATTCAAGCAACTACAACCGCAGTTAGTATTAGTGCAGGGTGATACGACCACTGCTTTTGCGGCATCATTAGCAGCTTTTTACCAAAAAATCCCAGTTGGTCATGTGGAGGCTGGTTTACGCACAGATAATTTATTTAATCCTTATCCAGAAGAAGCTAATCGTCGCTTAATCTCTCAGTTAAGTCAGTTAAACTTTGCGCCGACATCCCTAGCAGTAGAACATCTCAAAAGTTCAGGGGTTACTGGCGAAGTTCATCAAACTGGTAATACAGTTATTGATGCTTTGCTATCAGTTGCGAAACGCCAACCTGAATGTAAAATACCTGGTTTGAATTGGGACGAGTATCGAGTAATTCTAGCTACTGTGCATCGGCGGGAAAATTGGGGCGAACCTCTAAGGGATATTGCAGAGGGATTTAACTTAATTCTAGATAAATTTCCTGATACTGCTTTGTTGCTACCTCTACATCGTAATCCAACAGTTAGGGAACCACTACAAGCCGCTTTAGGTAAACATCCTAGAGTTTTTTTAACAGAGCCTTTGGATTATGCAGAATTAGTGGGAGCAATTCAAAGGTGCTATTTATTGTTAACAGATTCAGGGGGTGTGCAAGAGGAAGCGCCAAGCTTGGGTAAACCAGTTTTAGTACTGCGTGAAACTACGGAAAGACCAGAAGCCGTTGAGGCAGGGACAGCTAAGTTAGTAGGAACAAACCCAAATCAGATTTTAACTGAGGCAAATAAACTATTGAGTGATGTATCTGCATATCAGGAAATGGCAACAGCTATTAATCCGTTTGGAGATGGTCATGCAGCCGAAAGAATCTTGCAAATTGTCAAAAATTATTTTCAAGTTGGGAAATAGAAACGTTTATCTATGAAACAAATTTCCTGGGGAGTCTTAATAGCCCTTGCTATTGTCGCTGCCATTACTGGGCTTCCATCCAACTCATCTACTTTTATCCCCGGTCATTTAATTACTCAGACTACAGAAGATCCTCAATTAATTTACACTCTAAATGCTCATAAGGATAGAGTTACAGAACTAGCGATTAGTCCTGATGGAAAGAAGCTTGTTAGTGGTAGTAGGGATGGAACAATTAAAGTTTGGGATTTAAGTACTAGCAAAGTACTTCATACTATTTCTGCAAGTTCAGAAGGTATTGAATCAATTGTAGTAAGTCCTAATGGGCAAATTGTAGCTAGTGGAGATATTGATAGCACAATTAAACTATGGAACATCCGCACTGGTAAATTAATTCGCATTTTAAAAGGACATTCGCTACCAGTTGAGGCAGTTGCTATCAGTCCTGATGGAAGAACATTAGTTAGTGGCAGTGATGACCGTACCATCAAAGTTTGGGACTTATATTTGGGAAAACTGCTTTATACTTTAAAGGGTCATGCAGACTATATTAGTAGTCTCGCCATCAGTCCTAATGGAAAATTTCTTGTTAGTGGGAATGGTAGCTCGGCAAATGAACATATTAAGATATGGAAGCTATCTACTGGCAAACTGCTTCATACTCTAAAACATCAACCTGTAGTTGCTTCGTTATAAACAGTTATTAAGTAAGTATCTTCTTTAGAACTGCTAAATTATTAAGAAATATAATTTAGCTTAGATTGTTACAGCAGTAAGTTAGTAGCGATAGTTTTTGTTATAGCAGTCGCCAAGGCAGTTAAGCTACTTTTTCTCCCGCACCCTCAAGGGTGGGGCTATACAAACAAAGCCCGCCTGCGCGGGCTGATGCCTTAAGCGCCTTGGCGGTTGCTATATGAGCATATTAAGGAATATGTCAGCCACTTTTTCCCCCACACCCTCAAGAGGGGGACTATTGCATTCAAATCCCGCATACCAAGGCTCATGCCTTAAGCGCCCTGGCAGTTGCTATATTTCTATCGCACAGTTTTTAAATTTATAACTTGGTTTGTAAATAAATCAGTGAAAATGTTCATCAAAGTGCGACTACGCAGCTTAATATTAGCTGTATTAAGAAACATGATTTTCCCAATTTTTGTATCATCAGAGGTTTAGACTGAAAAGATTCTAGATTACATTAAGCTTTGTTTAATGTAATCTAGGACACACAATTTATGCAGGCGATCGCTCTAGTTATATAAAACCCGCAGGCGCTTTTGAAAGAATATTTTAGTATTGTCAACAAACCTTGACACGCTGCTTCTACCGTACAGCATAAGTGTAATTTAGCAAACACTTAATCAGGATATATAGTAAGTGTGCCTGTCAAGTTTGTAAGTTTTAAATCTATTATTTTCATTAATACCCTTGGAGGGTTTATGGCAACTCAATCGTCACTCCTCGACCAGTCAGTTCTGTTAGCTGAAGATTTATTAAAAGCATTTGCCGAAAGCGCAGATTTCACAGATATTCTTACCAAAGCATTTGGCAGTTTATTTGACCAGAAAGAAGCTGAAGTCATTCGTCAGCAATGGATATCGGATGACTTCAGTGATTTACCTGTAATTGAGTTATTGAGTAGCTCAATTTTAGGGAGAGCCAACGGTGGTTATGCTGCTAGTAACAACACTATCTATTTGTCGCAAGACTATTTGGGAGCTAATGCTAATCTACCCCAAGCTATTGCTAATGTTCTGCTGGAAGAAATTGGGCATTATGTAGACTCCCGCCTTAACTCGTTTGATGCTGCGGGGGATGAAGGAGAAATCTTTTCAGCGCTGGTGCAAGGAAAGATTTTGGGTGAGCAGCAACTACAGCTTTTGAGAACTGAGGACGATTCAGCAACTATCACTATAGATGGACAAAATATTGGAATAGAGCAGTCGGAATCGTTACATAACATATATGACATTCTTTCTAAGTCTAAGGAGTTAGGAGTATATAGTGATTCCTTGAGCGTAGGACAACAAATTACTCCAGAAGTTACTCAAGGCAAAAAGATCACATACACAGTTGACAAGATAATTAGTCTTGGTGGTTTTTATGCTGTTGGATTAACCTCTAATGATGGAGAAGCACCAGTTCTTCTAATTCGTGGTACTGACCCTGCTAACTTTCTAGTGGATTTTTTTGACAATGCTACTCCCGAAGGTATTGGAGTTGTTCAATATAATACAGCTGTTATCGAAGTTGAAAATTGGTTAAAAAAAGCTGCTAGTACATCGCAGAAATCTCCTGCAATAGTTGGTCATAGTTTAGGAGGCGCATTGGCACAATTGATAGCTGCTGGTTTCACACAAAAAGGAGGCTACTTAGGAGAAATAGTTACTTTCAGTTCTCCAGGTATTAATAACTCAAATAATCATCCTGACGCTTCTGATTTTGTGCCTACTAGGGCAGGAAATGTTACTCACTATATTAGTGACGGAGATTTCGTTTCCCTGGCGGGCGAAAAATATCTCCCAGGGCAAGTTTATCTAATGAAATTTAGTTCGCAAAGTTTTAAAGATAGACATAACAGACAAGTTATTAACAAACCTAATGTTACATCGCAATTATTGTCCGTTGATGACCTGAGTAGTTCTTCATTCCACTATACAGATCCAGACTATTTCGCTTTTCTACTAAATATATCTAAAGTATCTATTGTTGGACCAGCACTTGCAGCAGCATTATTCTTTCGAGGCACAACCGAAGCACTCAGGTTAGGTACAGGCATTGTATCAGAAGCCTTGCTACAGGCTGCATCTTTGCCCGTTGTAACTAATGCAGTTAACGCTGCTACTACTTTCACTATTGATATTTGGAATAATACTATTGCTAGTTGGTCAGAATCTGACTGGGGTAATGCGGCTCAGTTCAATAGTAACTTTTGGGAAACTATTTATAACGGAAATATTGAGCTTCTCAAGGGTGCTGTTAAGTGGACGGCTGATATATTAATTGAAGCCAGCAATTGGACTACTAATTTTTTCAGTGCTTCTGTAAGCGGCACTAACAATGCAGACGGGATCGCAGGAGATACCAGAGATAATGCCTTAATTGGTTTGGCAGGCAATGACACTCTAAGCGGTCTTGACGGTAACGACATTCTCTACGGTGGTGATGGCAACGATACTCTTTATGGCGGTGCTGGAGATGACATTATTGATCCAGGATGGGGAGATGATCTAGTTGATGGTGGCAGCGGCACAGATGTACTGAAACTAGATTATTCTGCTTCTGGGTATATCTATTATCAGAATTTGGACGC
>JBARVL010000272.1:0-6127 GCA_049646245.1 Crinalium sp.
AGGGAGTCACTCCTAACCTTAGAGGGGAGGGTTCGCACCTCCATCCAAGGAACAGTTATGAGATTTTCAAGGTTCTAGCCTTTTGCTCTCACCGCAGCTTATGTATTGGGCTGCGAACGAATCGCACTTATGCTTTCCATCTACATCAGGACTTACGCAGACACGCTATATATAGTGTGATCAAAATTGGCAATCGCTATGAGATAAAGTCAAGCTATCACCATTAAAGAAAAAGTGTTAAAAAGTCAAGCGAGTTGCATCTGAACAGAAGGAAATTTAAGCTCTTGAGCTAAATAGTCTGATAACAATTCATTTTTTAATTGATAAATTGTTTTGTGAGTCAGATGCGCCAATTTTCTTAAATGATTCCAAACTAAAATTGCACAAGCGATATGGTTTCTTTGTATTCTCGCGTGACGACACTGACAAAATTCAAGACCTGTCAATTGTTTTAGACCTCGGTGAAATTCCTCAATTTTCCATCGTTGGGCGCAGACATCTTTTACATAGGAGCGTGGATTGTTGAGTTAAGTCGTTAGTCGCGACATATTCCGTTCTGTTGGTAGAAACAGTAACCCGAAATAGCTTCACCTTTTTATCTTTAGGGAAATTCTTAATTTTGATTATCTTTCCTAATTGTTCATCAGATTGATTCCAACTTAACTTTTCAATTGCTTTATATTTTTCTACTCCCTCTGTATCATCTACTAAACGATTTTTCTTCAACGGGCAATAATAAACCTTCCCTAAATCGTCAATCATTGCCATAAGTTTTTGAGACCCGTACCAGCTATCCATAAGGACTCTGGCAAAAGGAAGTTGCTTAGAATAAACTAAATTGTTCAGCATATCAGCTAGGTGATCTAGCTTTTTTTTACCATCACCATCGGGGTCATATATTCGGTAGTCTATTACCCAGAATAATTTTTTTTCCTGGATTTAGATAAACACAGTTAATTAATCCAATACCACGTAAAATTCGATGTTCTGTACCACTATATTGACGACGTACTAATTCAATACTTTCGCTTGCCCTTTTATCTAAAACTGTGTCGTCAAAAATTACTCCTGCATCCTGGCTTATTTGAATATCTTTTTGAAGATTCTGCCAGAGAGAGTTAGGAGTGAATTTTTCTTTTCTTAAGTAACGATTTATTGTGTCGTGGCTAAACTCTTGTAAATGCTTTGATAAGTTAGTCAAAGTGTAGTTCGTTTGACTACTTAACAGATATTGGCAGTAATTTAATTGGCTGAATGACATCTTGTTACATTCCAGCAACGCAATTTATTTTAGCATAAATAGCAACTGTTACATCCTTTTTGATGTAACAGTTGCGCCTAACTCCGTGTATTACACGGAGTTAATGGTTTTTAAATTGAGTCTCAGCACACACTATCTGTAGCGTGCTTGCGTAAGTCCTGATCTAATAAATCAGCTAGCTTTTTCATATCATGGCGATTAGCCCCACTCAGCACGACAGAAGAAGGAATTCCTTTACCCTCTGTTAACAAGTGACGCTTACAACCCGATTTCCCTCGGTCAGTGGGATTGCGACCCGTTGCCTCGGTTTCACCTTCTGCCCCTAGCTTGCCCAACGGAGCTTTGACAATACATCCATCGGCAGCTTGCCATTCCCATTCAATACCGATTACTTGATCGTACTGCTGTAATAAAGTCGCCCAAACTTTTTCTAAGCACCCGTATTCTAACCATTCTCTGTAACGGTCATAGGAGGAGCGATTTGGGACCATATTCTGCTGGTAATGCACACCATTGGCTACCAGTACGCGCTAGATAGATTAGACCATTAAAAATGCGTCGATCATCAGCCCTCTTCTGAACCAGGCATTTTGCGCGGTTTCGGAATTTTTAATAAGGGTGCAATTTCTTGCCACAATGCGTCGCTAACAAGCCAAATAGTCGGCAGTTCCTTGGTTTTAGGTGTTTCTGACCTTGACATTCCCTCGAATAATCATGTTTGAGCTTACATGACTACTATATAGTCTTGACACAGGCAAATCAAGGCAAAAATATTTAAATAGTAAATTTACTCGCGTCAAAGAATCTTTCGTGCGAGAAAGCTTGGTGACTTCCGTAAGTTAAGAAGCTTGCAGAAGTTGATGATTCGTAGCTACGCCAACTTACTATTGTCAGTTCGACGTATCACCCAAACAAATCTTGGTAAAGCAACGGCAGGCATTGATAGAGAAGTCATCAATACCCCAAAGCAGCGAGTGATTCTGGTAAACAAATGGGATGGGGGAAACCTCAAACCGACACGAAGGGTAGAAATACCCAAGCCTAACGGCAAGAAACGACCGCTCGGAATCCCGACCGTGCGTGACAGAATCGAACAGGCAATAGTAAAGAATGCACTAGAACCCGAATGGGAGGCTGTATTCGAGCAAAACTCGTATGGCTTCCGACCAGGGAGAAGTTGTCAAGACGCAATTGGACAATGCTTTAACAAAGTAGGGTTTAACAGAGCAGGTGGACATACTTGGGTTCTAGAAGCTGATATCAAAGGCTTCTTCGATAACATCGCCCATGAATCCATTCTGAGCATGATGGGAAACTTCCCAAAACGGGAACTCATCAAAGGATGGTTAAAAGCGGGTTTTGTGTTCCAATGGAAATTCAACCCAACAGAACAAGGCACGCCACAAGGCGGGGTGATTTCACCTCTCTTAGCCAATATTGGTTTGCATGGCTTAGAAAATTACATTAAAGCCACCAATCCTAAGCTTGGTGTGGTTCGATATGCCGACGACTTCATTGTTACGGCTAGAGACAAAGTAAGTCTCGAAGTTGCCCAAAACTTGATTCAAGCATGGATGTCAAAGCGAGGTCTTGAACTCAGTGCTGAGAAGACGTTAATCACGTCAATGGAAGATGGCTTCAACTTCTTGGGGTTCAACTCCCGACACTACGGCGGAAAACTCCTAATAAAGCCGTCCAAAAAGAAGGTACTAGCCTTCTGTAAGCGGATTGGAGGAGAAATTAAAAACCTCAGCAGTGTAGAACAAGAAGTTCTAATTAAAAAGCTCAATCCAATTCTCAGAGGTTTTGTTAACTACTACAAAGGAGTGGTAAGCAAAGAAACCTTCAACTATATATCCCACAGATTGTGGCAATACCTTTGGCGTTGGGCGAAGCGTAGACATCCCAACAAGAACACAAAATGGGTTCGCAAGCGTTATTTCAAGACCATCAAAGGCAACCGATGGACATTCGCTGGCACTACAAGCGACAGACGGGGCAGGGATAAAGAACTTGTCCTATATCAAATTGCATCTACAGCCATCGAGCGCCACATAAAAGTCAAAGGGGACGCTAGCCCAGATGACCCTTCGTTAAGAGAGTATTGGGACAAACGCCACCAGAAGCTTGGAAGAACTCGCTTCGATAAAAACACTAAGCTTTTTACGATAGCAGAAAACCAAGGCTGGAAGTGTCCAGAATGTGGCGAACCACTATTCAACGGAGAGGAAATCGAAACCCATCACATAGCACCTGTGGTTGAAGGCGGAACGGACGACACGGAAAACCTTCAGCATCTACACAAAACGTGTCACAAGCAGGTGCATAAAACCCAAGTCAAAAACTCGCTTGAAGTAAGGCTTGAGCCGGATGAGTGTGAAAGTCTCATGTCCGGTTCTTAGGGGAGGGGAGAGAGGCGACTCTCGAACCTTACCCGACACATAACACTTCCAGCCCGACAGCAGATTACTGTCAACAAAGGCTGAACTTTCGGTCTGATAAGGGTGCAAGTCCCTTCTGCCAGACTCAGGCATGACTCCCTATCTGCCCACACTGACCAGACTCGGTTGCTGGAGGGTGAAGCTGGAAGGCGCAACCAGACATCTGTTATGAGATGACACTGGCGCTAATGGGGGGTTCCGATGGTGAAAACAGAGCCTAAAAAAGCGACCCAGTCCAAAGCAGGGCATAACAATCAAACCCTGACTTCATTGGAGATATTCCCGCCGAATGCGATATCAATAGCGGCAAAAGTCCAGGGAATCCAATGGTTGAATTGGCTACACCTAACGGAACGAACAATCTAACCGAAGGAACGAATAAAAACGGTTTAAGGGTCAAGGGAATGTCGAATCCCAAGTAGGACAGACGAGCGTCGGAATTCCTTTAAATCGGGTAGGACAGACCGTAATTGGTCTGAGGTGTTCAGAAAACACGAACTGGATAAGAGTATGTTTAGACACAGCAGAAATGAAGCGCGAAACTTGGAAGAATCTACCCTGAAAGAAATTCCAGAAAGATTTATTCCGCCTCAATCATGCGAGTGTTTAAAGCAATTCAAGTTGGAGACAAGCGTAAGGCTATGTCCCTGATTAGGTTGATACTCAAGTCAACCGCAGCCAGAATGCTGGCAATACGTCAGGTAACGCAGTTAAACGCTGGGAAAAAAACGGCAGGTATAGATGGTTTAGCCTCACTCAACCATGAGGAAAGGTTTATCCTGAGTGAAGAACTTAGAGCCAGAAGTAGCAACTGGAAACACCAGAAACTACGGGAAATACCCATACCTAAGAAAGACGGGACAACCCGCATCTTAAAAGTGCCTACTATTGGTGATAGAGCTTGGCAATGCCTTGTAAAACTCGCCTTAGAACCAGCACACGAAGCAACCTTCCACGCCAGGAGTTACGGGTTTAGAACGGGACGTTCAGCGCATGACGCACAGAAGTTCGTGTTCCAGAATCTCAACTCAGGGGCAAATGGAATAGAAAAACGGGTTATAGAACTCGATATCGAAAAATGCTTCGATAGGATTGCTCACAAATCTATAATGGAACGACTCATTGCCCCTACGGGCATAAAGCTCGGAATCTACCGATGCCTTAAAGCAGGAGTCAACCCAGAATTCCCCGAACAGGGAACCCCGCAAGGGGGGGTGGTGAGTCCCTTACTCGCTAACATTGCGCTCAATGGCATAGAGGACATCCACCAATCCGTGCGTTATGCGGATGACATGGTGTTCATTTTAAAGCCTAAAGACGATGCAGTGGCAATACTTGAGCGCATCCGCCAGTTTCTAGCAGAACGGGGGATGAAGATTAGTGATCGTAAAACCAAGCTAACCGCTACGACAGATGGGTTTGACTTCCTTGGTTGGCACTTTCTTGTGCAAAACAACGGTAAGTTTAGATGCGTTCCTTCAGAGGACAATTACAAAGCGTTCCGTCAGAAAGTCAAACACATCGTCAACAACTCGAATTATGGTGCTACCACAAAGGCTGAGAAATTAGCCCCTGTAGTTAGAGGCTGGAGGAATTACCACCGCTTTTGCAAGATGGACGGGTCAAGAAACTCGCTATATCACATGAGAGCAAGGGCTTACAGGGTATTCAACAAGGAATCAAAACAGAACCGCTACACTAGCATAAAACTGCTAGACAAAGCATTCCCCGCAGTTCCTTGCTCCGAAAACAAGCACGTTAATGTCAGAGGCGAGAAATCACCTTATGACGGCGATATTGCCTACTGGAGTGAGCGTAATAGCAAGCTCTATGATAGCGAAACTTCTATTGCTCTCAAAAAGCAAAACCATTCATGCGGATATTGTGGCTTAAAAATGCTTAGCGACGAAAAGGTACATCTCCATCATATAGATGGAAACCATAAGTGCGATTCGTTCGCAGCCCAATACATAAGCTGCGGTGAGAGCGAAAGGCTAGAACCTTGAAAATCTCATAACTGTTCCTTGGATGGAGGTGCAAACCCTCCCCTCTAAGGTTAGGAGTGACGCCCTATCTGTCCACGCCGAGGTTAATCACTCTTGGCGAAGCTGGAGACAGGGCGCAATCAGTGCTGAATCAGATTAGGCACACTGGCGAAGCAGGGGGAGATGCTATTGGTGAACATACAGTGAAGCACCTGAAAAAGCGTCTTATTCCAGAGCGGGAATCTGAACCTAAAATCCCGACTCCATTACCTACAAACCCGCAGCAATATTTATGGGTTAGCTGCATAACTTTGGGTTGGTGATAGGCGAAATGGTGACACCTAAAGCATCAAAACAATCTAAGGGACGGAACGAAGAAAAACGACTCTAACCTCTCAGGGTTGACAACCTGAGTGGAGGGAAATGATTAACCCCTTATC
>JBARVL010000273.1:0-10966 GCA_049646245.1 Crinalium sp.
TTCTCCAGTTATTATTTCTAAATTAGGCAACGGCTATAGTGATAGCAATAAAAGGCATGAAATTGTCTATGTTGCTTTCGTGCAATTTATCGATTTTATACCTAAACTTCAAGGTCAACCAGCTAAACTCAGAACCTTCAGCATAGCTTTACGTGGAGCAAGTAATAATTTAGCACAGCTTGATTCAAGAATGAATGCAGAAGTAACGGAAATTATCCGGCGAATAGTTACAGAAGAAATTGCCTAAAAAACCTCAAAAAATATTTTGAGACTTTCTACCCCTTAACGAATAGATATCAAAAAAAAAATGTAGAGATGCGCCATAGCGAGTCTCTAAAAGGGTTATATGTAACGCACCTTTAATTTTTGGAGATGTCAAATAGAGAGTTAGGAGAATGTTTCAAAAACTTAATATTTTGAGATTTAACTCTTATAAACTAATTTTTACAACTTCAGATAGACGATGGTTCTCTCCCAAGAGTGACAGACCCCAACTGTTTAGCTGTTAATCTTATTTATAGTAAGAACAAAATGGCTCTGTCAGCAGAATCTCAGTGTCTTTAAACGTGAGAGTGTCAAAGTAACAGGTGACTATTGATATCTAGTTTGTGTATATCAAAGTTCGCTACATAATTAGCGAATCGACGCGAGCTATTTAAAGACGGACTAAATAGCCATTTAACATTTTTTTAGATCGCAGCCTTTTAGGGCTAGATCTATTAATTATAAAGTGTCAATATACCCAAGCTATATATCAGAGTGCGGCTTTTAATATACACCTGTAGACATAATTTCACAACTATATCTACACCAGAGCTAATTACAAAGCTTTGATCACAAACAATCAAAATTTAGGAGAAAAGAATGACTAATTCAGAACATGACGCAAATCGCGATCCCATCTCTGGTGAACCAGGTTCCCATCCAGTAGGTACAGGTATCGGTGCTGCTGGCGCTGGTGCAATGGGTGCAGCAATTGGTGGTGTAGTTGGTGGTCCTATCGGAGCAGTAGTTGGCAGCGTCATCGGTTCAGTAGCTGGCGGTTTAGTCGGCAAAGGTGCTGCTGAAGCAGTTAATCCTACAGAAGAAGATACATACTGGCAAGATAACTACACATCTCGTCCTTACGTTGAGCCAGACACCAGCTATGATACCTATCAACCTGCTTACACTACAGGATATGAAGGTTTCAGTCGCTATGCTGATACCGACAAAACTTATGATGAAGTTGAGCCAGAACTACAAAGTGATTATGAGAAAAAGTACGCTAGTTCCGGTGTACCTTGGGAAAAAGCCAAACACGCTGCCCGCGATGCCTATCTCAAACTTTATGAAGAGCGCTTAGTAGCAGATAAACAACGAGTCAAGGCTGGTGAAGTTACCGTTGGTAAGCACGTAGAAACCGAGACAGCGCGTGTTTCTGTTCCTGTAGAGAAGGAAAGAGTAATTGTTGAGCGCATCACCCCTACTGATGCTGGCACGGCTGTAAATCCTGCCACCGTCAACTTTGGACAAGGGGAAACTGCCCACATTGATGTGTATGAAGAAACGGCTGATGTTCAAAAGCAAGCCTTTGTGCGTGAAGAAGTTAAGATCAGAAAAGAAGTAGAACAAGAAGTTGTTCAAGTCAATGACCAAGTACGCCGAGAAGAGTTAGACATTGATACTCAAGGTCAATCAGTAATTGATAGAAATAATAAGTCTATCTAAGCAAACGTTTGAGATTTGATCAAAGTTATAAAATTTTAACCAAGCTACCGGAATTTACCAGTAGCTTGGTTAAAACGTATATATAGCAACTGCAAAGGCTGCTCTTGACTTTCATCAATTCTGAAACACTGGGGAATATTGGCGGATGATGTAGAGACGCGAAATTTCTCGTCTCTACGCAGATAGCTATACATCAACATTGCTAATTAACGACTATTCAACAACGGTCGCACAATCAAGAACCCAGTGCCAAACGCTGTCAGTACGATCGCCACAATTGCTACTGCTAACCATAACCCACTAACCTCTGAGGTGCTTTCTGGTGGTGCAGGACGACGGTTTCTAGGTTCTTGCTGTTCTGTATATAACTTTTCAGAAAATGCTAAGGGTGCTGGTGCGTCTAGAGGTGTAATAGCTGCTGTTTGCCCTTGACGACGTACTGCTAGGCTATGACTAGCTTGATTTAATTCTCGATATTCTTCAGGGTAACTAGAGGAAGCTTCACCGAAGCGAACAGGTTTTAAGGAAGCGACAACCTGCTGCATATAAATAGCCGAGTGAACAGCTTTTTCAACTTCTTGTCGCAGCAATTGATTTTGCTGAACTAATTGCTGGTTTTGAGCATTGAGAGAGTCTAGCATGGCTTGTGTTGCTTGCAATTCTGCTGCTAGTTCTCGGTAAACGGAAATTGGTACAGAAGGGCGGTATGGGTTGTTAGGTGTCTGTCTAGAATGACCAGGTGGTGTATTGTTGTGCATCGGTTGTTTGAATAACTGGGATAAAACGTTATGAATTGAGCAGAACTGCTGTCAGGCAAGGATAATTTTAATTAAAGTCAGCTTATAGTCATTTTTCAACTTGCTAAGAAATTATAAATCGCCAGTGGCTTGGCACACATATTATTTATAGTCACGCCTATATTAATATCTTTGGCAATTATATTTCTAAAATTGGAAAAAAATGCCCGACAGATCCAACACCGCTTCCAATATCAAGTGAATGCTTCAGTGCTGTAGTGACATAATCTTTAGCTTGTCGCACAGCAGATAAGCTATCTTTACCTATGGCTAGATTAGCAGCGATCGCAGCAGATAGTGTACAACCCGTACCGTGAGTATTTTCAGTTTCTACTAATGATGTTTTTAAAGTTTCTAGCCGTTGACCATCAAACCAAATATCAATACCACGCAGATTACCTTCCATACCTCCGCCCTTGACTAAGACGGCTTTTGCTCCCATTTGGTAAATTTGTTGAGCAGCAATTCGCATCTCATCAAGTGTATTAATTTGTAGATTAGTTAGTAGCTGTGCTTCGTAGCGATTGGGCGTGACAATTGTTGCTTTGGGGAGCAACAAATTACGCAATGCGGCTACAGCATCATCGTCAAGCAGTTGAGCGCCAGTGCGCGATACCATCACAGGATCGACAACCAACCGTTGTAGCTTAAAAACTTCTATCTGTTGGGCTACAGCTTCAATAATCTGCTTATTTAACAGCATCCCAGTTTTCGCGGCTTGCACTCCAATATCTGTTACTACCGCCGTTATCTGGGCTATCACCGCGTCTACTGGTAGAGCGTCTACTCGCGCTACCAAGAGCGTATTTTGAGCCGTTACACAGGTCAACGCGCTGATACCGTGTACACGATGAAAAGCAAAAGTTTTTAAATCTGCCTGAATTCCTGCACCTCCACCACTATCGGAACCAGCAATTGTCAGAGCAACAGGTACACTTGTTCTATTCATATACTGAGATAACTCTAAAAATTTGAGATTTTAACTTAAAAATCTCAAATTTTCCATTAACGAGGAGGTCGGCGATTCCGCAGAAAATCAGGAATATCTAATCCCTGTGGAGGTCTAGGATCGATCGCTGGAGTAGAAGGGAGCGGATTGCCCATTGATCGCTTCGGAGGTGGCGCTACCCTAGCTGCGGGTGCTGCCGCTTGAGTTTCACCAGTAAAACCAGTAGCAATTACAGTAATTCTGATTTCACCTTGCAACCTGTCATCAATCACCGCTCCAAAAATGATATTGGCGTTGGGATCAACAACTTCATAAATGGTTTCTGCCGCAGCATTTACTTCGTGGAGCGTTAAATCGCTACCGCCAGTAATATTAAATACAACTCCTCTAGCTCCTTCTACAGAAGACTCTAGTAACGGAGAAGAAATAGCTGCTATAGCCGCCTCTCTAGCCCTTGATTTTCCAGAACCAATCCCAATACCCATCAGTGCAGAACCAGCATCTGCCATTACTGCACGAACATCGGCAAAGTCTACGTTCACTAAACCAGGAATAGTAATAATATCTGAAATCCCTTGAACACCCTGGCGCAGGATATCATCCGCCACTCGAAATGCTTCTTGCACTGGGGTTTGTTCCGAAATTACTGATAGCAACTTATCGTTAGGGATCACAATTAGAGTATCTACTCGCCCTTGTAATGCCGCAATACCTTCCTCGGCTTGGCTGGTGCGACGGCGACCCTCAAACAGAAAAGGGCGCGTCACCACGCCAACTGTTAAGGCTCCCATCTCTTTTGCTACTTCTGCTACAACTGGGGCAGCACCTGTGCCAGTACCACCTCCCATGCCAGCAGTGATAAATACTAAATCAGTACCTTCTAGGGCTGCGGCAATATCCTCACGAGATTCCTCAGCAGCTTTTTGACCAATAGCTGGATTTCCACCCGCACCAAGACCTCGGGTTAATTTTTGCCCTACTTGTAAGCGTCTGGGAGCAGAAGAATGGGATAAAGCTTGGGCATCTGTATTGAGAGTCCAAAATTCAACCCCATTCAATTCACTGGCAATCATGCGGTTAACAGCATTGCCTCCGCCCCCACCAACACCAATGACCTTTAACTTGGCGATGCTGCTAGGCACGATGTTATCACTCCTGGATTCTTCTATGGGGGTGTTTCTAGAATCATAAGTGGAGCCTAAATACCCAGAGTTATTAAACGGATTTGAGTTGTTCACGGTGAGTGAAAGACCTGCGTTTCCTGAATTATCAGAACTTTGACGGTTAAGCCCTAGTTTACTATTAAGCGTCATTGCTAGAGAAATTAGTAGATAAACAACTTTTTAGTTTGAGAAGAGCGATAACAGTCAACTATGTTATGTTATATATTTTTGTAACAACAATAAACATTTATTTAAGGTTTTAACCAAAATTAAGGTTGAAACATAAATTCTATATTATTGATTTTAGGCTCAAACTTAAAAATTAGTGCTATCAATGATATAGGATATCCTGATGATTGGTGGTTGGAAGAGCGGGATTTCGTCATATAGATAGATTATTTATATGAGTTAAGCGTGTGTAATTGGCTAAACGAGTACTCAGTTGATTAACTTTGAGTTCATTATTAAGTTTTTGATTCCCTCATTGTGGAAAACATAAAAAATCTTTGAGGGGCAGATGGGAGCAATTTTTTTTAGCCTGAGCATTGAGATTTTCAAGTAACTCAACTAGAAGTAGCAATATGAGCTTGAGAATTTAATCATTAAGTTAATTTGCCCATGAGGTTAGATCTTGCCTTGGGTCATTTGAATTGAAGGTGACTCAGGATTTTTCAGATCAATATAAGCCATTTTACTTTGTTGAATATGCGCTGGGAGTTCACGCATTCTATCAAGCACATTGAGTTGGAAGGGTAGCATGGAACTGTAAGGACCTAAATGCACTTTTCCTAGTTCTGTTTGAATTATTAGGTTAGCGGGATTTTGGCAATCAATCTCTAAAACCTTAACTGGGCTATTACTGATCGCTTGGTAAATATCAGACCAGTATGGACGTTGGCGATCGCTAAAGCCAATAACTTTTAAAGTTGGCAACTGATGAGGTGGTTGAATATCTTTATAGCTATCCATTGAGATCAGCACTCCTTGCTGATCCAACAATTCTGCCTGTCCCTGTAAAGATGGCGAGTGCGAGGAAGCCAAATTAGATTTGCGTAAATTGCTGTTAGGGGAGAGGGCTATAGCTACTGGCTGTCGCTCTTTGATTTGGATGTTTAAGCTAGGTGGTAATAGTTTGCGGGTGACAGTAGCCTCAGCAATTGGGGCTTGTGATTCTAAATATGAAGCTAAAATGTCTGGTTGCACACGCAGCAATGACTGAGGATATGTCAGGGGTAAAAGCGATCGAATGGAAGAAGCGGAGAGCAATTGATTACCATCAACAGCAATTTGCCCCGGCTTACGAATGATCCAATTGGGTTGTGCTGTTACCCAAACTAAACTACCAGCTAGACTACTGAGAAACAGCGCCCGCCAGATCGACTGCAAAGACTTAATTTGACGTTCACGCCGCAACTGGTGGCGACGCTGGATTAATTGGGTTCTAGAAACTGAGGGATAAATGCTAGTCATCAAATGCAAGTTTAACCAAAGGTTATGTACTTAAGGCGCTGTTCTCTGCAAGCAGAGATTTGGATATAGTCGAGTCAATTAACCATAATTACAATTTATCTGCTTCCAGGGGATTTGGTGCATTATTCATAACTATGGGGAATCAACCAGACACAATATTACTATCTCTAGCAAAAATGATGATCTAGGAGTAAATATTTAGACGGTAAATATAAGCAGATAAATTAAGACTCTAATCGTAATATTGATATTAAGGCTTTTAGTCAGATTAAGCTAGGCGAGTTATGAAGAGACTGGTAGACAGCGATCAGACTGTTATGGATAGCGCAAAAATTGTCATAACAAGTAGACAATTGCACAATAGGCGTGGCACAAACTGGCTACTGTCGTGCGGTAATCTAGATGGATTGCAGAGTAAGCGCCACCAAGGTGCAATATGTTAGTTTCTTTGGTGAATATTCCCAGAAACTAAGTATTAATGCTCAAATCTAAGCGATCGTCGCCCAAAAGTCAAAAATATAGCAATGAGTAGCCGGATTGCGAGATTCTATGAAAAATTATACATTTGGCAAATGCCTAGACGTTACCGTTTCGCACTTTCCGATTCAGTGTTTGTGGTAACAGTGGCAAAGCGCGATCGCGAAATATAGTCTCTTGGGTTTATAAAGCATGAAGCTGGCAGCACGAGTTGGTCAGGTAACTCCTTCTTTAACACTGGTAATTTCCGCTAAGGCTAAGGCAATGAGGGCGGAAGGAATTGATATTTGTAGTTTCAGCGCGGGTGAACCAGATTTCGATACCCCAGAGCATATTAAAGCCGCAGCTAAACTGGCTCTAGATTCTGGTAAAACGAAGTATGGTCCCGCAGCAGGTGAGCCAAAGCTACGGGAAGCGATAGCTCATAAGCTTCGCACCGATAACCACCTAGACTACAATGCCAAAAATGTAATTGTGACTAACGGTGGCAAACATTCCCTTTTCAACTTGATGCTGGCGTTGCTAGATCCAGGTGATGAGGTAATTATTCCCGCGCCCTACTGGGTGAGTTATCCAGATATGGTTAAGCTGGCTAGTGGTAAGCCAGTGATTGTATCTACAGATGCTCAAAGTGGTTATAAAATCACTCCAGATCAACTGCGACAAGCAATTACGCCACAAACTAAGTTATTTATCCTTAACTCTCCTTCTAACCCTACAGGAGCCGTTTATACGCCAGCAGAAATTAAAGCTTTGGCAGAGGTAGTCGTTGAGAAAGATATAATGGTCGTTTCTGATGAAATCTACGAAAAAATTATCTACGACGATACTCAGCACATCAGTATTGGGTCACTAGGATCGGAAATTTTTGCACGTACTATCATCAGTAATGGATTTGCTAAGGCTTATTCGATGACGGGTTGGCGTTTAGGCTATCTGGCAGGTTCAGCAGAGATTATTAAGGCTGTGACAACTATTCAAAGCCACAGTACCTCGAATGTTTGTACTTTTGCTCAGTATGGTGCGATCGCTGCTGTGTCAGGTTCACAAGACTGTGTAGAACAGATGCGCCAAGCTTTTGCTCAAAGACGGCAGGTAATGCTAGATCGACTTAATGCTATTCCAGGTTTAATTACTGTTAAACCTGATGGTGCATTTTACCTGTTTGCGAATATTAGCAAGACTGGTATGACATCTTTGGAGTTTTGCGATGCTTTGCTAGAACAAGAGCAAGTTGCTGTGATTCCAGGGATCGCTTTTGGTGCTGACGATCATATCCGCCTTTCTTATGCGACAGACACACCCACAATTGAAAAGGGGATCGATAGGTTAGAGAAATTTGTGCGATCGCATTTATAGGTGATAAAACAAGGGGGCAGGAGTGTAAACCTACCCCCTAATCTCCATTGCCGCACTGCCTTCTTTGTTGCTTCAGATGTGTAAGTTTTATTAATCTTCGTCTTCTGGTAAATCTTTTTCTTGCCATAGCAGTCGTACAGCCATCAAAGCAAACCCAATAGCGGCGATCGCTTTCAGGATACGTGCAGGTAATAAAGTTGCCATCTGTCCACCCGCCAGTACTCCCAAGAAGCTAGCCAGCAGTAGTGCTGTCACTGAACCAAAAAATACCGCGCGGGGTGATTTGGAACTACCGCCAAGTGCGATCGCCGCTAATTGGCTTTTATCTCCAATTTCTGCCACAAATACAGTAATAAAACTTAGCCCTAAAAGTTGCCAATCCATAATCAATTAACAATTAACAATTAACAATTAGCAATTAACAATTAGCAATTACAGCCTATCAGCCCTTAACTTTAGTTATATCAACTCAAAAAAATCTGTAATTTTCAAAGTTGATTGGCGAAAGTTTGGGAGTTATTGATAATTAATAATTGTTTATTGATAATTGACCACATCCCATAGCAGCGTCACCGCAATGAAGAGTAAAAGTGCTGCTGCTGAAGCATCCAAAGTTTTAGGAGAAAGGCATTTAGCTAACCAACGTCCTAGTAGAACACCCACTAAGCTTGTAGCAATTAGTGCAGTACCAGCACCAGCGAAAACTATCCAGGGAGATTGAGATTCTGCACTCATTAGCAAAGTAGCTAACTGGGTTTTATCTCCCATTTCTGCTAGAAAAATTGTGAAGAATGTGGAAGTAAATACACCCCATACTCCACCCGCTTTTGCCTTAGCTGACTGCTTTGGGCTTTGAGTAGAAGTCACATGGGAAGATGACGCTGTAGTAATTGGCGTGGCTGACTCATAGTTAGCCGTAATTTCCAAAATAGACAGGCTAGAAGGCAAAGTGGAACTTTTCACTAGCAATTATGTTTTGCGCTAAATTTTCATATTTCTTTCATTTTCTCAGATAAGTGGCAAAAATATCAAGATGGGTCATTGATAATTAATCACTCCTTACCCCTCTCTCCTCTCTCCTCCCTCCTCTCTCCTCTCTCCTCTCTCTCTTAGTTAAATGCCTACTTCGCGGTTAAACCGAACCATTTCTAAACTGCGATCGCCATAAACTCCCTCAATTTGCTGGCGACAACACTCAATCGCAAACTCGTTTAACTCCTCTAATTCAACCCCGTATAAATCTGCAAATACATCTGCTTCTACGCGACAGAAGCGAGGACGATCTTCATATATACGGCATTCGCGCCTGGTATGGTCATAATTTACACACCATCCGCCTTCACCAACCATACTCAAATACAGTTCTAATTCTTCTGGAGTCAGATATTGATCCAAATCTGGTCGATCAGTTGGGTCAAGATTACAGCAAGCTCCACATTCCTTTACACAAAGCCAAGTCCCCATAGTTCGCTCTTCGGCTGAAAAAGTTATTGCCACAATGAGCTTAACGTTTTTTGGTTTTCAACGCCTCAACACTTTCGAGCCACTGTCACACTCCTACCAAATAACTTTTGAGTTCTTTTTGGTCAAAAAACCACTTTTATCTATCTCACCGAGAAGACAAGAGTGCGAAACGTAGTGGATCGCAGGCGTTGAAAGGTGGTAAAACAAGTGAATTCGATACCCACTTGTTTTACAATCTATGCTAATATACGAAGCATAAATATAGTTAATGGTCATGCTAGTTTTTGAGTACAAGCTAAAAGGAACAGAGAAGCAGTATCGCATACTTGATGAAGTGTTGCGGACTGCCCTTTTTGTTAAAAATAGCTGTATTCGTTACTGGATGGATAATCCAGGCAAGAACAAGTATGACCTCAACAACTACTGCAAGGTACTTGCTTCATTGCATCCTTGGGCAAAGAAACCGAACTCAATGGCTAGACAAGCTTCTGCTGAAAGAGCATGGTCAGCCATTGCTAGGTTTTACGAAAATTGCAAAGCCAAAAAACCAGGAAAAAAAGGGTTTCCTAAATTCCGTAAACTGTTAACTCACGCATCTGCTGAATATAAAACGTGCGGATGGAAAATATCAGAGGATAGGCGTGAAATCACTTTCACTGATGGCTTTGGCGCTGGTACATTTCGGATGTGGGGAACCCGCGATCTACACTATTACCAACTCAATCAAATTAAAAGGGTTAGGGTAGTTCGTAGAGCCGATGGGTACTATGTACAAATCTGCCTTAACATTAATCGTGTTGAAAAGAGAGAGCCTACAGGCAAAACCATAGGTTTAGATGTAGGCTTGGCTCATTTCTATACTGACTCAAATGGACAGACAGTTGAAAATCCCCGCTATTTAAGAAAGTCGGAGAAAGTTTTAAAACGACTCAACAGGAGACTTTCTAGGACAACTAAAGGCTCTAAAAACAGAGAAGCAGCGAGAAATCGTTTAGGTAAAAAACACCTGAAAGTAAGTAGGCAGCGTAAAGACTTTGCCGTGAAATTGGCAAGGTGCGTAATCCAGTCGGCAGACTTGGTAGCCTA
The DNA here is from genome assembly GCA_049646245.1 of Crinalium sp. GTDB lineage: Bacteria > Cyanobacteriota > Cyanobacteriia > Cyanobacteriales > PCC-9333 > Crinalium. Next base: position 10,476 of record JBARVL010000273.1, read on the forward strand.
TGAAGATTTACAGGTGAGGAATATGGTTAAAAACAAAAAATTGTCCAAGTCGATAACGGATGCGTCTTGGACAATTTTTCGTGAATGGTTGGAATATTTTGGAAAGGTATTTGGTGTTTTAACAATACCAGTAGCACCACACTACACTTCACAAAAATGTTCTAGCTGCGGTGAAATTGTGAAAAAGTCTCTGAGTACCAGAACCCACAAATGTCATCATTGTGGAACGGTATTAGATCGAGACTTAAACGCCGCGTTGAACATACTTGAGATAGGACTCCGTACTGCGGGACACGCAGGAACGTTAAACGCCTCTGAAGATAATACCCTCTGCAAGGAGTGAGTTTCCTCACTCCTTATAAGGTAAATCGTGGAAAGAGGAAACCCAAGTAGTGATGCTTGGAATCGCCGTACATAGCGCAGCGACGTGCGGGGAGGATGTCAAGCTTTTATATACTTGTTTATACTTTTGTAAAATTTCTTAAATAAGC
>JBARVL010000274.1:0-22751 GCA_049646245.1 Crinalium sp.
CGTGCCACAGCACCCAAATCTCAGGCGGTGCGCTTGGCGGAGCAAATTTGTCAACTACTACTCCTGTTTGTAAGCCTTTTCGTACTGTTTGATTCATTTCGATGCGATCGAATAATTCAGTAGAATCAAGATTTTTGGCAATACGAGTCCGTGCCACTTTCAAACCTCCAATGCTGTAAAAAGTGAATGCTGAAATATTTAATTTTTGACAAGCTTTAAAATTTACGTTTTAGCCAGCGGTTATTTTTTTCAAGGTCTCTACAACTTCCCACCAATATTGGAGAGAAGCCCCAGTATCAACAACTAAAATTCGATATCTGCCACTACTTGACGGTTGGGTATAAAAGTCCTTGATAATGGCTTTATCCTTGAGTTCCTTGAACCAGATTAAAGTGGCTTCATCAGGCTCTGGTGGCGCGGAAAATTGATCCTCACATTCAGCTTTTCCTTCTGGTTTTTGTTGCTCTCTACACGCTTTTACATATACGGCTGCTGGTTTAAATGCCCATTTTTGCTCTCCCGTATATGCGATCGCATCTTCTATTACGTTCTTGGGAAATTGTGAGAATGTCCACTTAACATTTTCTGGACTAATCCGAATTTCTCTTAAGCGAGCTTTAATCCCTATTAACCAGTCTTCGGTTTTCTCTTCACTAAAAGAATTTTTAACATCCACTACTACTGTTCCTAAATCATTTGGAGAAGTAGTTGTGGGGGATTTGAAATTTTTTTGAGCAACATCTGGAATAGATTTGGGCGGTTCCTCAATCCTTTGTATATCAAGGGTTTCGGGTTGAGGCTCCGTCATAGTTGGCAGCTTCAATGTTATAAGTGGCAAGCTTGCTGCTACTTGTGGCAAGGGTAATGTCACTTGTGGCAAGGTCATTGCTACAGTTGGCAGTGGCAATGTTACTTGTTGCATATGCACTGTCACAGTTGGCGGAGTCCTACTACTGTCTGGGTTCTGGGCTTCACTCTTATTGCTCAACTGTTGTGATCGCCAACTAATAATATTTCTGTCGCGCTTCTCCCAGGAAATACGTTTTTTGCGTTCTAGGATGGATTTAGCGCGGTAAAAGGTTCTTTCCGTAAATCCCCATTCCTCGCAGAAAGCCTTGACATCTATTGCCCACTTCCAGCCAGCAGCGCCGTGAGCTTTGACTATGGCTAATAGATACGCGGTAGCATCAAGGATTCCATCTAAATGGAGTTCTCGCGCTTCTTCAAGTGTTACTGCCCAAAAAGATTGTCTCTCTACTGTCTCAGATGTCATAATGTAACCAAAGTAGGTTTTTAATCCCGCCCCGTTCCTGTTCCAGCAGTTGCGGGGCAACTCTTTTTTTATTTCTTGAGATGCTGCTTGTATTGGTATTGGTTGCTCCAAAGCATTTCCTCGGTGCGCTCCATCTGCACTCTTATCGCTCGTTCTGTACTCGTTTCCGCAAAGTGTTGTCGGCTGATCGGATCAAGACTTTTAAAAGTTTCCTCCGACATCGAGGGGAATAATTCCAGGGGTTTCCAGGGGAGCTTTTTGGGTTCTGGTTGTGGTTGTTGGGATTGTGGTTGTGAAGAGCCTGACATCCATTGCACGACCCAACGGTTAACTAAAATGCGGAATTGCGGCGATAGCCATTTAGCTAGATCTACTGCGACTTCATAATGTACCCAAGTCCCCTGAGTTGCGTTACCGCCCTGAAACACTTGAATTAGCGCCGTTGCGCCAGAGTGAGGTAACGGGTTCCTCTCCAAAATTTCCAGCTTTAAATCTTCAGATAAAGCTGATATATATTCTTGAGTTGAATCTAAACGGAAATAGTTATCCCATCGTTTGCCCGCAGCTTTGCATAAATTTGTAGCACTGATATAGCCGTCAGAACCGCGCTGTGCGATCGCTTGATCGTTCGCGTTGTGAAATAGTAAGTCCATGATTATCGTCCTTATGGTATTAATCGTTGTGTTAACTATTGCGGTGGCAAACTTATCCCTTGCTTGAGCATTTTGGTTGAATGGTTCTGTAACGCTTCTCCAACAGAATTGTGTAAAGTTACCAGTAGCTCTTCAATCCGCTGATCGGCTTCAGGGCTTGCGTGATTCTGGAGGAGTATGTAAGCGTTGAGCGTTGCTACTTCCACGCCTAATTGCTCTGCCTGATTCCACAGTTTTTCGTACTCCCAGATTGGGTGCTTGTTCCCGCTGCTGTATGAGGTGCAATTTTGCTTTTGACGGGCGATCGCCCGTATAACACTGGATCAATTGCGCTACAACGTCGCCATCATTCAGCGGCACTTTTTGATTTTCTGCACGAAATTGGGCTGAAATATAAGCTCTGTCTAACTTCTGCGGTTTGTCTATCAGGTTGATTAAAATTACTTTTCTGCTGAATATCGGTTGATTCTTGTATCCTGGTATACAAGGATGGCGGGGTGTATACTGGCATACAGTGGCACTATTTGCTTCGGGATAGTATTGATCTTTCAATTCTGTCAGAAATAGCCAAAACTCAATTGGTTCGGTTGCATCTTCGGTTCGCCATGATTTTCCATCATTAAGAATCTCTGCCTGAATCCCGTACCACCTGACGTTTCTACCTGTAGGTTCGCCGTTGTACAATTCAGGACTTAATGAAAGCGAAGCTTGCGCGCCGCCTCGCGGCGGTCGCACACAAGCTAAAAGTCTTGTTGTGTCTTGAATCTGGTCGATTTTTTGGAGTGTTGGTATTAAATTAGATACACTTGAAGTGGTCATATTATTGTCCACATATGTTAATTTTTTTGATGCTTTTTATTTGCCGATGTCACTCAAACTATACTAAATTAATTACGCGCGTATAGTTTCAGTTACTTCATAAAACTAAACATCTACCTTGAAAGGCGAGAGTATTTAATATGGATTTTTCTTTAGCGTTCAACCTAACCCTTAACCACTTTGATATCAGTGCTAAATGTTTGGCAGAGCAATCAGGGGTAAACCGAGTAGTAATTAGTCGTTTCCGAAATGGCAGTGAAATTAGAACTGTTACTTTAAGCAAATTATTGGAATGCTTCTCAGTGCAACAGCGTGATTATTTTTTCTCGGTTTTGGCAGGGGGTGAAAATACCGAAAATAAAATGAGAAGTAACGTAGAATCTTGGATTGAGACTGCTACCATTGACGAATTACACCAGACGCTACTGTTGATCGGTCATAAGTGCGTAAATCAAAATTCTAAAAAGTCTCAAGATTTTGAAGTATCTCATAGTGTCGCATAGTTCAAACATGGACTAATCCCATAGTTAATATAGTTGTATTTTTAGCTTCCATTGTGTAAATTATTGCGCCCAATCTGCGAAAATATAATTAAATTTACACTTCAAATTTAATTGTTAAAAATGGCTGAACTAGCAACAACTCCTTTAACCGGAAAAGCTCTACTACAAAAAGTTAAAGAGTTATCCAATATGCCACGACGCGAAACAGCGAGAGCTTGTGGTTATGTTACAACTGCCAAAGACAACAAGGTTCGGGTAAATTTGGCAGATTTTTATGATGCTCTATTAGCAGCTAAAGGTATTGCTATTGAGTCGCCTAAAGATGGTCGTGGTCGAGAAGCAAGTTACCGCGTCAGCGTTCATCAAAATAGTCAAATTGTTATTGGCGCGAATTATACTCAACAATTGGGTTTAACCCCAGGCGATGAATTTGAAATTAAGCTGGGCTACAAGCATATTCACTTAATCAAATTAGAAAACGGCCAGGATATTTCAGAAGCTTAGTTGGCTCTTATATTTTTACGGAACTTACAAACTGTGCGATCGCAATTATGACTGATGCGATCGCACACTTGTTTTTACCAATCTAAATTGCGATCATCCTTACTGATAGATGCGGGAAGTATACAAACTGGCCCTATCCCTTGACTAATTACGCCGTCGCATCTGTGGATCTAACGGCTCATCCGTCGCCCATATCAAGTTGGTTTCCTTGTCTATAAACCCCCAGTTGGGTTTGACTTGGCAAATTATATTAATTAATAGCTAAAGCATCGCCTACGCTGTAAGGAAATTGGTCATTCATTATTTTTAATGTTTGTGAAATTTTGTATGAAGTCTTGGTCAACTCGTATCAAAACCCCTACCAAGCTAGATCGGCATCAGGATTGTGAGTCATATAAGGTAGTAGGCAAACTGGCCCAACTCCGCAGCCAGTCGCCCGCATTTCTCCAGTGGGCGGATTAAAGTTATTGTGACGCGGTAAACGATCTTTATCTTTCTTGTCGATAAATCCCCAGTTGCTATCGCATAAAGATACATAGTTGGAAGCCATGCCATCTCCGAGGAGGTTTTCAGTTATAAGTAGTTGATTATTCGTCATTAATGATTACATCCTCGTCAGATGCAGGAAGTATGCAAACTCGCCCAATTGCAATTGCATAAACCCCTGTACCTGCTGGTTTGTCAAACTGCTTGTAGCTAGATTTTTCTTCTTCTGTGATTCCATCCTCGTTTATGAACCCGCAACAGTTGGGTAATGTACTAAGCAAGTAGTTACAAGCCAGCGCGTCTCCGAGGAGGTTTTCAGTTACAGGTAGTTGTTGATTGCTCATGGTTTTTTTAGATCTGATAATTGGATTTTTTAACTATCCGCGAGATATCGCGGTTTAATGCAATAAGCTATCAAAATTTCTCAGTTAAAAATTCCAGCACTTTCACCGCGAGCTTAGATCCTGCACTCTGTTTAGGTATCGTGCCAAATTCTTTAATGCTCAGTATTCTTGCAGTTCTGCCTAAATCATTTTTAAAAGTTTCAATTACGTTTCCAATTTCGCTCTTGCTAAAAATATTGAATGTCGGGCTGTCAACAGTAATAGAAGTCAACTGGGCGCTGTCCTCAACAAGAATTTGAAATTTGAAACGTTTGGGTTGAGGTAATTTTGAAATGTCAAAAACTTCAATTGAAATAATTTCAATTGGACTGTCAACGTCACTACTTATATACTGTTCTAAGCTCAGTATTAACGCTTCGCGGCTGTGCGGTTTGGGATGATTAATTACAGTGACGAGCTTACTACTAGATTTAAGATGTATGAAATTTATCAAATATTCCATCTTTCCCTCAAGCTTTTTGATACTTTTGTTAAGGTGCGTTCGTTAATTCTGTACCTGATTGCGAACGACTTGTCGTCGCTATAAGCTTCGCACATGAGTATGTTGTTTTTACCAGCCTGTGCTACCTTCTTTAATTGATAAAGCTCTGCAACAAACTAGCCCTACTCCGCGTCCCATTATTCTTCCTATTGGGTATTCGTATTGTTTGTGGTGACAGTGATGCTTTTCTTCTTCTTCGAGTTCTTCATCTAGAAATCCCCAGTTGGGTTCGTCCTGGCAGATGAAATTAACTGCGATCGCATCTCCGGTGTTATTTTCTGGCAGTTGAGAATCACACATGGCAGTTGATGACGGTTGTAATTGATGGGAGTTTTTCAATTTGCTTGTTGGTATTAATTGAAAAACTCCTAATTAACAGTGCGCGAGTTATCGCGCTGTTTGGTTACAAAACTGAATTTTTTATTTGTTGAGGTCTGACAATTTGAACGCTAAATCTCTGAAGCGATATTTTTCGCCTTGTGCAATTTGATCAAGTAGCATCAAGGCATCTTGACCAAGAAGTAACTCATCTGGTATTTCGGGGTGGTAGGAAATTAGATCTTCTCGCTTACAAGAGGATAAAATATCTTGAATCCAGTAAGGGCAGTTATTTACTTTGTCTTCTTTTTGTGCAATTACTTTCAGCCTTTCTAGATAATCTTCTCCAAAAGTTGAAGTGATACCCCTCAAAATTAAGTTTTTCCTTGTTAAAATTGTAAATTGGATGCTTAATTAATACTATCAATTAGTGACAATTTTAGCTTCATTTGTTGCGAAAAGCCAATGTTATTTCGACTTGTTATGCCAGCCACACTTCCTAAACCCAACTCGGATGTTTAATGACTGACGATCTTTGCAAAGAACTGGTGAAGTATTCTTTGGTATCTTGACCGAGATAACGTAGTTAATTAAAACTTAGGCGGGTCAACTATGGACTTGTTTTTCAAGCCCCCACTATAATCTAAGATTTAGTGGTGGGTTGTTAACATCCTGAAACAGACCATAATCTCTAAGTTGCAAGCTCGTTCTACTTTTCTCAAGAAAATTTCCTGTGCATATTAGGTTGATTAAAATTTGTGTGATAGGAAGCGATCGCTTCCTGTCTTACTTTGGAAAATGCTTTAACAGAATCGGGTAGAGTGCCTGTGCGATCGCCTCAAACTTCTCACCGTCCGGCTGTGGTCTAGCAATTTCTTCGCCTTCCTCTCCTATCCACACCCGCGAATTTGGTGTGTAATTTAGCGAGAAAATTTCTGATCTCCACCAGGCTGACAGACTGAGTTCAAGGTTTCCCCAATGCAAGTCAAAATCGTGACACTTAGATCTATAAAATTCGTGAAATGGGTCAGGATAAGGACGGTTTGTTGGGTCAAAGCTCTCCGCAAAATAACCTTTGAATTCAATTTCAACAAATGAATACGTCACTTTCACGTCTGTCGTTAGGTTGAAGCGTCGGTGCTGGTAGTGTTCCTCTAGGATTTTTGCGATCGCTAGTTGCGTTTCTAGTGGTAGTTGGGTAATCATATGCGCGTACTTAAATTAAGTTTGTAATGTTTGATGTTTGCGGTAGTGCGATTGAAGTACGCATATTTACTGCGTTAAAACCAGTTTGAGGTTTTCCGTTATTTCAATGGCTTCGAGCCGATGTCCATAAGACCACGCCGTTGTATGAGGGCAGTTAATTAAGTTTTTGAGTTTGTGTTTGCCCGACTGCCATGATTCATCGTCGTCAAAAAGGTAAATGCTATCAGATTCACACCCTTCACCAGGGTTGATCAATTTTTCAATTGCATTTTCTATTTCTGAAGGCATTGCCGTTATCTTTGCCATTATCTTTGCTCCTATGATTTGTATGATTTGAAGTATCTTTTAGTTTATATTTTGATAAAAATTTAGTATCAACAAGTGTTATTTTTCCCACTCGGTTAGCTGTAGTTGAACAGTGGGAAAAATAACAGCACTTTTAGGTATTTTCTTGGCTGTGGCGATCGCCAGTTTTACATTACTGTCTGCTTGAGTTTGTGCGATCGCAAACAGTTGTTCACTCCAATTGTTAACTGCTTCAGTTGCTTCGGCTCTGTCGCTGCTAGAAGTTGGAATTTGGGAAGCTGCTTTTATTGCTCGGCTAAGGCTTTCCGCAGTGCCGCCGTTGGCTAGTGAGTAGGCGCTCCGTAGATTAGAGGATGCTATAGCATCCGAGTCTTCATTTTGTACTGGCGATTGCGCGGATTTTTGCGACTTGGGTAATTGGGTTTCAGTTATTTCAACATTAGTATCACTGCTAGAATCCTCAACAATTTCTTGCGAGTCGGAATTGCTTGAGGTAGGTGCTTCTAGTTGCCCGATCAGCTTTTTCCAATCTCTAATTTGAGAACTCGCTTCATCATATAATGCGCGTCCTGGGGTAATTTGTCTAGCTATGCTTATAGCGGTTCTCAAATTATAGGCATTATTGCTGCGGGCATAGCTTTGAGCTTGTTCCAGTATTGGTCTATCCTGTAAAGTTTCTACGATGCCTGACCATTCTCGAATCTGTTTTAACGCGGCTGGATACAAGGCGCGTCCTGATGATATTTGTTTGGCTGTATCAATTGCGGCGAGTAAATCTTCTGTGCTATTTCCGGCTGCTAGATTGTTGGCATCGTCAAGTACGGGTTGATCTTCAATAATTTGGATCTGTTGTCGCCACTTGTACGCTTGGCGCTGCGCTTCTCCATATCTCGGATTGTTGAGAGGGATTTTGTTAATCTCATTAATCCCTGCTAGTAAGTCACCGATTGCACCAGGCGCGGCTAAATCCCGCCCTTCGTTTAAATGTTCTACGTCGGTTATTTCTAGCGTCCACTTGAAGATTAGCTTCTGCGCTTGCTCGAACAGCGGGCGCTCACTTTTGAGTTGCTTCACAGATGCGATCGCAGCTTCCAGATCACTAATCTCCCCCTCACTGGCGCGACCGACGGCGGAGGCTAAATCAGCTATGTCCTTAACTTCAGATGATAGCGTCGGCTCTGGTGGGATGTTCTTGGCTATCTCTAATGCCTCTTTCCAGTTACCGTTGTTGAGGTTATTTTTAGCAATTCTTACTAGAATTGTCCCACTTTTTTTAATTAACTCTGTACTCTTACTAAAAATTAAACTTGTAGAGGGAATGCTCTGTGCTATCTTAATTGCTTTATATAAATTCTCAATTCCACCCTGAGATACCAAGTCGTAACCGAAGTCTAGTTGCTCATTTTCTTGTTTAGTAAGTTGCAATATGTCTATAAGCTGATTGTATTTAATGTTTCCCCAATAATCATTTCCTAATTTTGTGAGTTTTACAGCTTCAGGAAAAACTTCGGGCCACTTTAAATTTTTAATGTAATTAATTGCCGTGTCATAAATTTTTACAGCAGTTGACCAGATTAATTGCCATTCTTCAATCTTGGCGGTCGCCAATGGTGTCACTATGGCGTGTTCTGGAATTTTCTTAGCTGTGGCGATCGCCTCATCTAGTTTTCCCTCTTGAAAGGAATTATCAGCTAATCTGAGAATGTCACGCGACCATTTATCTATCCGGCGCTCAATTTCTGAGTGCAGTTCATGGTTAGCTGGCAAAGTATTAATTAGCCCAATAGCTTCTATTAAGTTATCCACTGTCTGTTTGCTCGCAGCCAATTCTGCACAGTACAACCTCATAGAGGCGCTCGCAGTCAACATGAATATTTTGGGGCAGTTCGGCGCTGATGGTAGCTTTAGCAGCAGTGATACCCCGACAAAGCTTAATCCACCAGATACGAGTAGCGTCACCGCTCCCCACGCCTGCCAGGGTATTCGTTTTATAGGTTTTTTATATGCAGTGCTTTGAATTGTTGTTGTTGTGTCTTGGATTCTAGTTCTGCTTTTCCTGGCATCTAGCTTGGACATGGCGGTTAGCTCATCCAAATATTTATTTTGATGATTCTATTTTAAGATTGCTATTTTGTAATCTTCCATTGGTTCAGATTGTTTGTTTATCATAATTATTAATTAATTTTGGTTCAGTTGTAGTAAATAAAGTTAAATTAACTATAATTTCATAATTATAGTTAATTTAACTTTATTTATAATTTGCAGCTTCAGTATCGCCTGCTTCTAGGTCTTTAAGCCATTTTTGATATGCTTCTTCCATTACCTCCATCCAATCTTTATCGGTATCGTTGGTAGTGGTATTGCTATCAGTCTGCCATTCTAGTTTACTCATTTTTCTACCTAGTTAGGTTTGCACTTTTACTACTGCGATCGCAGTAAAAAAAATAATTTATCTAATCTTGCTAGTGCAGGATTAGATAAATTATTATTAATTACCAGGGTATTTCATCATCTATTTTATTTTTATCGTTGGGTGGTACTGGTGGCATATCGCCGTCTGTATCACCGTTATCACCAGCTAAACCCCTGTAGAATAATTCTTGCTCTTCTACTGAGTAGAATCCGATGATATTGTTTTCTTCGTTATACATTAGTTCAATGTCTGACATTAGATTTTACTCCTATTTAGGTCACTCCCACTTCCCCGATAGGGGGTCTTTAATTTTTCAAGGTAAGTTGCTAGCCGTTTAAAAAATTATCTAAACTACTGTTTGGGGTAGTTTAGATAATCTGTATTTTTTTACTCGTGTTCTTGCCATTCTTCTATCAAAGGTTCCTCCCAGTCTTTTAAACAATAGGGTAATATTGCCTGTGCAAAGGCTTCTTCCCAGATTTCTTCTTCAGTAAGAATAGCGTTTTTAATGGTACTCATTATTGTTAATTTAACCTTAACATTTCACTTTTTTAACCCCGTTAGGGGTCTTTGTTAATCAAATAGTTTTTGGTATAACCGTTATTAAAAGATAATAATTAATCTAAGTTACGGTCGCAATCTCTAATTAGTTATTAAATAACGAACTATTATTTAATAATTAAAAAGTTTATCTAAACTACTGTTTGGGGTAGTTTAGATAATAATAATAATTTTATTTAGTGATTTTCGCTGGTCTTTCCAGCGCGGGATTAACTGACTCCGGTTTTGGAGTTGGTTTGGCAACTGCGACAACTGGGGTAGCTGTATTTACTACTTCAGTTGTTCTAGTTGTTCTAGTTGGTTTCGGCTTCAGTGCCGTTTTAGGAGCCGTTTTAGGAGTTGGCTTTGGCTTGACGATATCTTTATCTTTCTTGGCTCGTTTAATTGGTTTAACTTGAACTTTAGCAGCCATGACTTAACTCCAAAAACTAATCTACTCTCAACACTCTCAACACTGCGATAGCAGTGTGTAGGAAATACTTTTATCTGACTAATTGGTGAACGAATTTGCTATCTCATCCCACGTCTCTTTAATAGGTTTTACCGCATCTATTAGCGTTGTTCCTTGAATATTTTCGCTCATCCTTAAGCAATACTGTCGGCTTAGGGACTTCTCGTTTTTGTAGCCGATTCGTAGTTCAGCTAAAGTGCCTATTGGCAGAAGCTCAACCCTAATATGGAAATAGGAATTTTCTCCAACTAATACGCCGTATCTCGGATCTGAGTTAAGGTTTGCATTATGGAGAAAATGTCTCCACTTAAGCTGCGGAAATAATTCTTTCACATAGCTTTTAGCTTCACTATTGGCGATTGATTTTGGCTTGTTAGACTTGGTTGTTCCCATGTTTAATATCCCTAATTGATTGTGTAAATTTTAAGGATAATTATCAATTTTTTTGAGCCATTCTTTATCTGATTTTGTTAACTCATCGTATTGTTTGGTAATTATTTTTGATAGGATAGCCTTGAGTTTTTTCTTATCGGTTTTAGTCCTAGATGCCATAGCACCGCCCCAACCCGCCTTCTTTCCCATGTTCCAACTAATATCTATTAGCTTTTCTAAACTGGTTAGTAATTCTTCTTTTTCTTCTTTTCTGATATCAGTTGTACTTAGCCAAGGAATAAATTCTGGTGCAAACAGCATCAGCTTTTTTAGCACCTCATTATTCACCCACAAAATCAACGGGAATGGAAAGTTTATGCGAAACTCTTCCCGTACTTGGTTTGCAGAAGTTGCTACTTCTCTAATATGAACTACATCATCTAAACCAAATACCATTAATGCTTTTGGCTGGTAGTTACCTAGTTTTTCTTGAATACCTGCATATAGAGTTTTGATAAACGGATCTAAAGTTATTTCTTTAACTGGAATCGGAGATACTTCTTTTAGGCGTTTTGCTATGTCATCGCGCAAATGAGCATAACTATAACGGGCGAAAAAGCATTTATATTGCCCCTGATATAGCTCAATTCCCCTTACCAGGTATGAGAGATAATCCTCCTCTTCGACATTAATATCTTCCGGTTCTTCAGTAGTGTAATTCAACTTATGGCTCTCCTCAATTGATTTTAATTTGTTATCAAATTAGCTGCGATAGCGGCAGCTAATTTTATGGTTTGCAATCCCGCATACTATCGATCTCTGATGGTAGGGCTAGATCAACAGTGTTTGTCAATTTGCAAGGTTTGGTATTTGCTATCTCAATAATGGTGATCAATAGGTTAATAATAGCTTCATGGACACCACTGTTATTTGTGTAGCTGATCAACATTCCGTCCTTTAACTCTACCTTGTAGATAGTTAACAATCTGTTTAATCGCATCAGTTGCCAAGCAGTTAGATCATCGTTGCTCGTCTGCAAGTATAGCCAACCAAGAGTTTCTCCCAAATCTGTTATTAGGTAAGTTCCTTCTTTTTCTTGTAAAAATAAATCTATTAAACTGCCATCTGGTAATTCGTAATGTGTAGAAATGCGTGTGAAATCATTTAATGGCTCCCAAGCAAATGATTTTACTATGTTTCTACTTATTTCTTTGTAAATGTTAATAACCGCGAAGCTCTTTTTGACGGTGGTTACTTTTTCAATGTTGGTGCTATTTTTCGGCAGGGCTGCCAGAACTAGCTTCATCCTTTTTAAATCTGCTTTTTCCATTTTTACCTTGCTATTTTTAATTGTTGTAATATTTTAATTGTTGTAATACCTGTTATTATTTTAATTGTAAATTAGTTAGTTTGTGGAATAATCAACTAAAAAATAAGCAGGTTTTAACCCGCTTAAATTCTCCTAGAAATAGGTGATGTTTTTTGCTTTTTCTATTTCTAGTTCCATATACTTGATTCTCTGTTTATACTCTTCAAAAGTGAGTCTGATCACTTCTGGGTGGGTGGTTGGTGGATCGTCATCCGATAAATTGAAGTGGTACGGAGCGATGTATTTGATTTTGTTCAAGTCTGTGTATATCCAGGCGCGTCCTATTAATGGCAGGTCAACCTCCATAACTTTCCCTGCTTTCTCTTGTAGATGTTCCTCTGCTTCTGAATGAGAGGAGAAGTAATGCTCTCCTACGAATAAGTGTTCTTTATCTTCCGAGAATTGATCCGCAAATGAGTCTCCAAATTGCCCCTGCATTCCGTCTTTGATAAACAATAATGCTTCATCTATTTGAGAAATATGCAGATTACCGAAGTAATCGCAATTAGGGTCTGTAAAACTATTAATGAACGAACATAGCTGGTCATTTGTCATTTCGGGGATGGTCTTCTTCTCAATTTCCATGATATGAATTTAATAGTGTAAATGTCTATACATAGACTGCGAAGCTTGCACGCCGCTAGGCGGTCGCAGTCTATAGTAACCAGTAATTTATTAATTATAAAAAAAAATAAAACGGGAATTACACCCCGCTTTATCCTACCTTACTTTATCTTTCCCATTTTACATCATCGTAGTCATATTCTTCGTTTGATTCTGTTACGAATACTTCATTGCCTTCGTTATTAATGCAGAATTGTACAACTCCTAACTCTTCGTGAGTGTAGAATTTTCCAATGATAAATGCCATTTTTAGTTCTCCATTAGTCCACTTACAATTCTGCGTTAGCAGTCTTTAATTATCATGAAGAAAAAATCACAGTCACCAGCAGGTCAGTTATCGCTTTTTGATAATGAAATTGCTCCTCAAAAACATTATTTAGGGAAGCTTTGTTTACACCAACATAAATATTGGGGGTGTGAGCAATCGGTGCGCTATATCAAGACAAACGCCTGCGTTGAGTGCCAGCGGTCAAATCAGTCAGCAAAATATTTGAGGTGCAGAATTGCTTCAATTACTCGTGAAGATGTAGGGATGGTAATGGCTAGGGAACTGGTCAAGGATAGGAAACTTAAACGATAGCTGATTCCACTACTGTTACTACTTTCTTCTTTGGTCGCAACATTCATTACAGTTAAACGCGCTTGATAAAATTAATAGTAAAGACAGTTTTGTGGGTTAGTTATGCAAGCAAACGTAGCAACTGGTAGGCGAGTGGCATTGCGAGAAATTACTGAAAAAATAGACAGTTCTTTAAGTACTGGGGAGAGCTTGGATATTCCTGACTCTCTATTCAAGGAAGCTGGATTTACAGGCGTGCCTACTGCTCTTGATAAAATTAATGAACTCAGCCAGCTTGTTAGGGCGATTAGCGCCATCTTGGATGTCTTTGAGGATCATCAACAAATAGAGTATCTAACTCGGTTGGAAATACCTGACAACGGGGTACTCGATCTATTAGTCAAATTTTTTCCAGCTAGAGTAAACTTTGCGATCGCCTTACGTTCTCAAGGAGGTGCAACAATTACCTATAGAGAAGAAAAGGAGGCTCTCTATCGTCGCAATAAGAGCGGGGGGATAAAGCCTTGGACTCCAGATCATATCTACAGGCTCAACGAACAAGAATTCTATCTGCGAAAGTATCAAAACCACTTGTTAGGTTCATCCTCTAGGGCTAGGTGTAGACCGATAGTCAAATTGTTTGTCTTAACTAGAGGAACTATATTGGGGCAGCATCCAGAGCATCTATATGTAACTTTTGGTACAGAAAAAGTTGTACTAATCAAGAAGAGAATTAGTGTTTATGTTATGGAAGAAAAACAATTAATACCGTTCTTCCAGGGCTTTTTGAAACAATACTCTAATTCCAGCAATTAAAGATTACTAGACTGGGATTTGTACCGACTGTTATTGCAATCGCAGCCGATACAACCACGTGCATAATGTTTTTGGGATCAGTTTAGCTGTTGGGACAGTATCACACGATTCTTGAACGATGACATAGCTTCATACGCCGCGCTACTCCCCTGATTTGCAGCATTAATGTATCTGTCTATTAAGTCTGCATTAATGAACTTATCCAGCCATTTAATCAGTTCAGTAGTTTCCTTACGCTGCGACTCGTTTGGGCGTGTGAACAATTCAAAAAGACCTAGTTTCTGCATTTTTGCTTCGTCATAAGAACCAAACTCAGCTTCAATTTGAAGTTTTAATTGCTCTAATTCCTCAGCAGTTAATTCGACTGGTTCAATTGGTGGGTGTTGCGCCTCTAAAAACTTTGCAACTTGCTGATATTCTCCCACGTAAATTTTGCTTTCTTCTCGATCAAATAGAATGTTATGCGTTGGATATTCATCATCTGAACCAAGATTGTACCCACTCAGGTCAAGTGCTAAAGTTAGGTGCGTTATCAGGGGTCTGTAGACGTTGTAGTAGTTGAAGGTAGCTAAACTTCTTCCGCTTGACCAGGTGGCTTTTGAACCGTAGTAGCCAATTGAGAAGTATCTAGCATCAGACTTTACCCCAACCATTTCTGGCAGCATGGGGGGCATGGGAACATTTAGTAGGTGGAATGGTAGTTTTGACATTTGCTGTTAATTTTTAATTGAGCTTTTTAATGATGGTTTTAGGGTTAATTTTGTTAAAAATGAATGCGATAGCATTTGTTTTGTTTCAATATTAAAAATTAGCTAACTTGCCTATTGTTTTTTGAACGATTACTACTTTTTGGTAGTGTTGGGGGTGCTTCAGTTTGCTTAAGTATCCATTTCTCCCACATTGGATCTAACTTTTTTAAGGTAGGAGTAATAGGCTTAATTAACACCAAAGTTCCTGTAATTTTAGGGTTACTGGCACAGCGATGTTCCCAACAGCCATTGGGAATATTCTTTAAACAATCGTCTGTAATGATTTTAGCTTGCACAGCAGAATCTAGAACTGCACCTACCATGTTTTCCCCATCACCGCGATGCTTGCCAATGAACACTATTAGAATTTCTATGTGTTCTAACGGTTCTTGTTTGTAAGATTTACTTTGGTTGAGGAACTGTCGATACAAACTACTTATCGCCCAATTTTTCCAGGCTGTGTACCTGGGGCAGTTGTAAACATGAGCTTTAGCTTTTTTGATAGTCACGCTGTGAGATTGGTTAATTACAGTGGCGCGAGGTCGTACTTTAGGAGAACACTTCCCTGGCAGCCAAAACGTTAGTTGGCTAGTCATTAATGCAATTTTTATGATTATGCAGTACTAATTTATCTGTCAAAAAAAGTATGGGATTATTAAATAGGTATTGAATAACCCCATACTTTTTTACTTATTTGTGTTTTCTTCAACAGGATTAAGTTTGTTGAGCAACGCTAAACTAGCTCCGCCAACAAATCCAAAGGTAGTTCCTAATTTTGTTTGGTTTGGGTACAGTATCCCCAGACACAATCCTATCAATGCCCCGCAAAAACTACCAATTAATATTACATTTGCTACGTCTTTAATAGTTCTAGTTGCGTTTTTATTTTTGCTTAATTGCTGTTCTAGTTTGCCAATTCTCAAATCTTGGTCAACAACCAAGCTCGTCATATCGTCTACACCTTTTATTAATGTAACTAAATCTTTTAAGGGAACGGTTAAATCGCTCTCATCTCCTGTAACTTGGACTAATTTTGTTTGGTTGGCGAGAATATTTGTGTAATAGTTTATTTCTTTTTGACTTTCATCGAATTGTTTTTGTCGTTCTTCAAATTCTAATTTGAGGTTGCTGATTGTTTCACCGAATTCTTTGGTGCGTGCTAAAGTTTCGTTACTATTTTTCGCTACTTCTAATACTTTTGCGGTTAGTGTTTCAATGTCCAATGCTTGAGGTTCTGGCTCGCGCCAGTCTAATTGACTTGCTGCTTTTTCCTCATAATTTGATCGTTCAATGTCAGGCATTCCTACTCCCAACAAAGGTTGTTTAGCAGCACTTTCCTTGGCTAGTTTAGCTAGTCGTTTTTGTAAAGCTGCACCCGTCAGTGTTTTTCCGTTTTTATCTTTTAGGAAGATGTCTGACATTGTAGGATCGGACGCTTCGTTTAAATATGATTCCGTAAAGTCTGACATGGTTTTATCCTTTTTTCGTTTCAAATGTAACAGTAAAAAACTTATCAACTCTTGAAACAATTTCTACCTTGTAAGTACCTTTTACCATCTTGCTTAAGGTAGCTATTCCTTTAGTAGTTTTAGAACTCTGCGTCAAAAGGCGATTGCCTTTAATAATTGCTACTCCAGCACCACCACCGTCAATTGTTAGTTTGGCTCCTGATATTCCTGTAATTACGAATGATTGAATCTTACAACTAGGCACAGCTACTTTTTTGCTAACTATGCCATTTTTCAGTAAGAGCGAAATAGTGGGCAATTGATAAGTGAATTTTGAGCAAGTCTGGATTATTGGTTGAATTGCAATTGGTACTGGTGATGGTTTAACTATGTTTTGGGTAGTCGTTTGAGGCGTAAAGCTGGGTATTGGTTTAGCTAGTACTAATGGGCTAGGTGAAGCACTAATTACAGGGCTAGGACTAGGGCTAGGCGTAACTAAAGTTGTAGGGTTCGTAGTAGTTTCCTGTGGTTTAGTTGGCTGAATGTTAACGCCTGTACCATCTGGTTTGACGGAAACAGCCCAATCTTTATCACCTGTTTGTTGAGCAGTGACAGTACAGCTTGTTAGTAGTAAGCTTGATAGTAATAGTACAGTTTGAATTTTCATTTTTTTGCCAATTAAAATTTGTTGGTAAATTGCAAATCTTGTGACTTTACAGTTGTACATTCATTACAGGAAACTTCTTCCAATCAGGTGACTCAAAATGCCACCACTCAGTTGGGATACTTTTAAATCCGCGTTTTTTCATTACAGTTTCAAGTAACAAGGAATTTTGACGAGCTTTAACACTACTGCCTGTGTAATTCCTATGGGCTTTTTTTGTAAAATCGTCAAAAGCACTGGGCATTTCTAACTCTTTTCCAGTGCTATCAACCAGTGTCAAATCTACTGCTGCACCACGATTATGCCGTGAACCAGTCGCAGGATTAGCAACATAATCCTCATTTGGTACTATCTTCCACATTAATTTTTGAATTGATAATGGTCGATAGCAGTCATAAACTTTTAAACCCAGCCCAAGCGGTGCTAAATCTTGCTGAACTGCCGATAGTTTTTTAGCAACTGTTGGTTTCAATAAGCATTTAGCTACGGGATAAACTTTCTTGCCCATAAAGTTATCGGCGGTTGCGTACCGCATATCAACAACGATATCTTTATTGACAGATTGGATATCGCTTAACTGAGCAAGGTTATTTTTAGGTTTGTGACTGGCAGATTTAAGACTGCTTAACTGTTGGGGATTTTCAACTGGGCTAATACCAGCAGATTTGCCATAGTTTTGTAGAGTGGCTGCGATCGCGTTCCTCCGTCTTGATTGGTCGTAATCTATACAACGCATCAAATATTTCTGAGAATTGCTATCTAAATCAATTAATCCAGCTTTTTGTTTTTGAGAAAATTTCCACTCATCACAAACTCTTTTTAAGCCATTAGCTTCGAGTTGACCTTGCCAATTACGAAAAGCTTCAACTCTCGCCCATTTGATCGCTGCTTCTTCCGTCATTCCCTGCTTTAGTGCTTGACTATATTTGGATGGGAACTTATCGCTAACTCTGGGACTAGCTTGGTTCCACTGGTCTATGCCACTAATAAAAGCTTTGATGTGCTGTTGCGGTGGTGTTCCCTCTGCTGTCATTTTTTGGGTAATCCTGTCAAGCCGACTTTTATTCCGTTCCACGCATTTAATGTCAGCATCATTCATATCCTTTCCGCGTCCCTGGTCAGAACAGAAACCCCTGTTGAAAACTCCATTAGCCGGATCAAAGTGACCGCCTTGCAGGTACAAACTACTGTGCGTTCCAGATCCATCAGCTAAACAATTACCTTCGGCGGCACAGATTGCAACATTGCCAATAGACTTACTATTCTCAAAAAGTTTCTCAAGACTTACAGGGGCTTTGGCAGTAGCAATAGCTACTCGCCTAACTACCTGATTTTTTACAGGTTCACTAACAGCTAATGCGATCGCACCCACTAAAATGCCAGCACTTAAGTAATCCCAGTGGACATCATTATTGTTAGTAACTTTTTGGTTAATTGGTTGGGCTACTTGAAACTGTAATGATTGCTGTTTGCGACTAACAAATATGCAGCCAGCCACACCTAAAATACCACCAATGACGAAACCGCTTCTAGCACCTCTCCAGATAGAAGGAACACTTTGTAACTGACAAACCTGTTCCGCACCTGGCGAAACCAATTTGCACTGCCATGACGATACATCCCAAGAAAACTTACTTCCGGCTGCGGCTGTAACAATTGCACTTAAAGTAGAAATTAGAACAATATTTTTTAACCTCATAGTTTCAAATCCTTACCTAAAATAATGCCGGAGTAAAAGGTATAGTTGCGATCGCGCACGTAGTCGGCATCTTGATTCAGTATGTTCATAAATTTGGCTTGACCTTTGCGGGTTCTACCAACTAAACAACCTGCACTAGCATCTTGGATATTATTTCTGGCATAGTCATAACCGCCATGCTGATTGATGCCAAAGTAGCCAGTAGAAGGATTACCATTGCGGGCAACAATTACACTTCCGCCTGTTTGTACCAGTGCAGGATGATTGGGATTACCTTTGTGAAAACCGATTTTCCAAGCGTGATATTGTCCAGGTACAATTACTGCTGCACCACCTGGATTCATCGGATTGTTAATGTAGTGAGTACCTGGAGCATCCGTAGCTTCCCACAACCCAACAATGCGGGGAGTGTTATTGGTTATCTCAATAACAACTCTTAGATCGTTAAATTGATTAACTTTGTTGTCATTAAGCGTGCCATTGGGGTTCATCCCGCGCACGTAGAAAATGTTGTACCTTCTAGCTCCAGTCCTAATTACCCAATTTTGCTGTTGAGCATAATTAATAATTGCACTGGCTAATTTTTGCGTTCTTGGGTTATTTCTCTCAGTACGTTCAAATAATTCTGGGATTGTAGGAATTGATTGCAGTACTTCTGGGATAACGTCAGTTAAACCAGTAACTTTTGTAGCCCATTGATTAGCAGCCGGAAGTGCGATTACCGCAATCATCCCTAGATTTATTAGGAATAGTAAAAAACGACCCCGTGCGACTGAATTATTATATTTTTGTTGGTTAAGTTCTTGTTCTAGCTGTTTCTGCTGTTCGTATTTTTCCCGTTCTTTGAGTTCCTGATATTGAACCTCTAACGGTAGTTCAGCTAATAAGTCGATTGACCGATACCCCTGCATACTGGTTTACCTTTGGAATCCTTCTTGTAGCCTTCGAGGAGCGTGGCACAAGGTTTGAGTTCTTTAATTTGGGATTTAGTTTGAGCTTGAGATTTAGCTTTTGAGACTGAATTTGATGGTTGTGTGGCGATTAAAGAGTTAGTTGCATCTTGGCTAAACTTTGTTGCAGTTTCTGAAAAGTCTGTTACAACATCTAATACTTGAGGTTTCAACTCTGGGACTAATGCAAACTGGCGATAGCCAGGTTTTGCTAAGTCTAGAATTAGCAAACTTCCGATGGCGGTTGTAATTAAAATTGACCTTTTTGGAAATATGATCCAGCGCATAAGTAATGGGGGGCAGGGGGACAAGGGGAGGGGATTAAGGAGTAGTTTTGGCACTACTCCTTATCCGACTCTATTTACTGCCCTGCATAATTTGCGATCGGCACGACTGGAACGAAAGTGCTGCTAGAAGGAGTTACATTGGTTGGCGTAGCTATATTTTGCTGTTGCTGTTGTTCTGCACTGCCAGTTAATTGAATGCGTACTCCGCGGTCAACACTTTGGCTTGCACCAGTAAAAACTGCACCAACAACAGGTTTACCCGCGTTAACAATGCCATGCCCTAGTCTCATTGCAGTAGGCGCATTGGCTGGTAAAGCAGCAGAATTTGTTGCTCCGGCAGTACCTCCAACTGCTGCATTCCAAGTCCAACCCCCAATTGTTACCATCCCGATGACCATTGACCAAAAGCCTGCGACTTGTGCCAAACGCCAGGGCTTAGAGTTATGAATAACTTGCCCTGCTACATCAATAGCAGCACAAGAACCAGATTGCATTCCAGGGCCGAAACTGCGCTGCATCTTTCTGAGCCGTTGTTGTGCTTGGTTCAACTCTTGTCGCGCTCGGCGTACAGCTTGCTCGTGACCGTTATCCCGGACTGGTTGGCAGTCGATATCTATGTATGTATCACCACCGAAATCTGAGCTTTGAGCGCGTACTCTTTGCTGTGGTGCAACCAAATCTGATGTGTTCATGTTTTTCCTTGTTAACTATTGATTGAAACTGCTGTGTGACCACAAAAAAAATAAACTTTAATCTGCAACTGTGGTCGAGTTGCAATCGCGCACGTAGGGATCGAACCTACACAAACTATGCCAGCTAACACCAGCTTGTATCCAGATTGCGCTCTCGTTAGTTGTCGCCCCATTCGTCAGCAGGCGGTTGAAATTTTTCTAGTCTTAGATCGTTGTCTTTTACGAATTTATTGAAAGTTGTAAATCCTTCTTCTTCTCCTTCAGTTAGTATTTCATCATCATCATCTTCAGCAAGTTCTCTGCTAATAATGTCGTCGTCAGTTTCCTCTGGTTGTGCTGGTAATAGCGGAGTGAAATCGTACCAAGTTACACCGTTTGCAGTTTTTTGTGGGTTGGGTGGTACCATTCCTGAAGGAATTGCTACTTTTGTTGATCTTTCTTGATCTTCGTCATCTAGCCATTCCAACTTTGCGTACCCGGCACAAGTTTTTCCGCCTTCAATGTTAGGATCTGATTGGGAAACGCACCGTAGCATTGTGAATTGACGTTTCAAAACATCGAACTTACCATTACCTGCGGATCTTCCACCAAAGCAGGTCAAAGTTTTACCATGTGAGGTAAAAATCACAGACATATTTGCCTGTCTCAAAAGCTGGGTACAAACCTCAATCAAAGCCGTCATAACATCGAGAGGCATTTTTGCTTCCCAATTAGTCATTTCATCGCATAAAAGTACCCAATGTTGTTCAGAAAATGGGTTGTAATCCGAAGTTCCGCTTAGTCTTAGTCTGCGATTTGCTTCATCAACAAATCGCATGATGCCATCAGCGGCATCTTTGAAATTTATACCTTTTCCGTAAGTTTTTATCCCTTCAAAAAACTTCCACTTAGCTAGAGGATTTACCAGCAGTACTAAGTGACCTAATTTCATATGCTCTGCTGCTAACCAACCTCCTTTACTGGTTTTTCCACTTCCCTGACTGCCATAAATTAGTAAGGTAGGTATGCTTAATAAAAGGCTTCTAATTTCTTCAAATCTGTCTACGTTTTGAGCAGGTTGCAATGTGCGTGCATTATCAGGATTACCAGGATTCCTAACATTTCCAGGGTTGGAAGATGCAGTTGAATCTGCATTTGTTGGCTTGGCATATTGTATTGGTAAACGTTCTGTTGGTTCGGCTGGTATTTGTCGTTGTTGCTGATTGGGTGGTACTTGTCTTTGCTGTTGATTAGGTGGAATTTGTGCGGGTGGTCGTTGTTGTTGATTTGCAGGATTGCGCTGCGGAATTTGTGCAGGTGGTCGGGCAAACCCTTGTCCTGGTTGGGCTTGTTGTTGTGGTTGTTGAGCAGGTAAGCGTCTTAAATTTTGTCCTTGTTGTTGGTTTGCTGGTAGTGCGCGTGTAGATACAGGTTGTTCTGAATAAGGAAGCTGCGGATATGAATTGGCTTGGGTGAAGTTGGTTTGTTGAACGCCGCCAATGCGCCGTTTGTGGTCTTCAATACCTGCAAATATGCCTCCAGCAGTCCCCAAAACTGCGATCGCACTCCCTCCAAACATTAGTAATGATTTAGCTGGTTCTGCTAGGGGTTGGTTAACAATAACTTGCTCAGAACTATAAGGTGTGACTGTTTGTGTGATTTGAGTAGTAGTAAAACTTGCGCCTAATAGTCCTAAACCACTAATTAAAGATATGGGTGCGATCGCCAATTTCGCTATGGTTGTTAGTTGCATTTTTAATTATTCCCCTTGTCCCCAAGTCTCCTTGTCCCCCTCTTCCCCTCTTCTTTTTTCGGGGTTGATACTAGAGGTGTCGGTGTACTGGAATCGGAGTTAAGTGATGGGATAATTTTCTGTCCATACAAATCGTAATTTCTTAGTTGATTTGCTACGTCTACCCAACCTTGAGCGCCTAACAAATTTGCTTGTGCGTCTCTTAAAATGCCTTGATGACCTCTAATTGCAACGGCAATTTCAGGCAGATTGAAAGTTTGAAAATTATTACGTTGGCTCGCTTCGATGATTAGTAATCTTACTAAACCAACTGCTACAGTCTCAGCCGGATCGAGTTGTGAATACGTTGTTTTTCCCGTTGCTGGATCTTCACGAACCATGACAGCGCCACGTCCTGAAGCGCCCATGTCAA
>JBARVL010000275.1:0-2562 GCA_049646245.1 Crinalium sp.
GTGGTAATAGTGATGCGATCGCAGATGAAATTTGGTTAGCAACTAATCTATTAGACAAACTAGGTCTTTGGACTACTGAGGCTTATCAAAAAACCCGCGAAGAAGTTATCATGCGCCAGCAGGAGGAGCTATTAGAACTCTCAACGCCAGTTGTCAAGCTTTGGGAAGGAATTCTAGCACTTCCGCTTATTGGTACACTTGACAGCGCCAGGACTCAAATTGTAATGGAGTCTCTATTACAAAAAATAGTGGAAACTGGTTCAGAATTTGCCATTATCGACATTACGGGAGTGCCAACAGTAGATACTCTAGTGGCTCAACATCTGCTCAAAACTGTTGCTGCTGCTAGATTGATGGGTACTGACTGCATTATCAGTGGTATTCGTCCCCAAATTGCCCAAACTATAGTTCACTTAGGGGTAGATCTCAGTGACGTGGTTACTAAAGGTACGTTAGCTGATGCCTTTGTGATGGCGCTGGAACGTACAGGCTTTTCGATTAGCCGTGTATAAGCTTAGTTTTAGCAAAGGAAGCGAGAGTGGAACATATTCCAATACTCCAGATGGGGGAATTTCTGCTGGTATCTATTCAAGTAGATATGCACGATCGCCTAGCTATGACGTTACAGGATGACCTCACTAACCGGATCGCCCAAACTAATGCTAAGGGTGTGCTAATTGATATTTCCTCACTAGATATTGTTGACTCTTTTATTGGACGAATTTTGGGAAATATTGCTGCTATGTCACGGGTACTTGATGCAGAAACAGTAGTTGTGGGAATGCAACCTGCGGTGGCGATCACGTTGGTAGAGTTAGGATTATCCCTACCTGGAATTCGGACAGCGTTAAATGTCGAAAGGGGGATGAGTTTACTACGGGCATCACGAAGGCTACATTCTAAGGAGAACGGCTATGGCCGTGCAAAAAGATGAGGTGATGTCTGTTGGCTCGTCAGCCGATATTGTGTATGTTAGGCAGATTGTACGGAAATGGGCTATTGAACAGGGTTTTAGTTTGGTAGACCAAACTAAGATAGTAACCGCCGCTAGTGAGTTGGCTCGTAATATGGTGGATTATGGTGGAGGTGGTAAGTTACATTTAGAAGCTTTAAGTGAAGGAATTCGTAAAGCTTTGCGGTTGACTTTTGAAGACGAGGGACCTGGTATTCCAGATCTTGAGTTGGCGCTCAAAGATGGTTATACGACTGGTAAGGGGTTAGGATTGGGGTTGAGTGGTAGCAAGCGACTGGTGAATGAGTTTGAGATCGTTTCTAGTGTGGGTGGGGGTACGCGCATCACTATTACTAAGTGGAAATGAGGTCTTGATTGGTTTTAAGAGATTTTTAACCGCAGATAAACGCAGATAAACGCAGATATTTTTTTACGGTTAATTATTTTTAGCAGGACTTACGCAGAGATCCCCCTAAATCCCCCTTAAAAAGGGGGACTTTGATCTTCCTCCTTTTTAAGGTGGGCAGGGGGGATCTAGGTTTCAAGCATGAGAGTGCATAAGTTTTGTTTAGGATAGAATTTTAGCCTGTTTTAGTAGAGGCGCGATCTAGCCTTTTCCCTACAAATCTAAGTTATAGTCTGGCGAGCGGATAGCCAGATTTTTGTTAATTAATCAAAAATTTTTGAGATAAATTTTAGGAATTAGGGGCTAAATTATATGTCAGATATGATCTTTCCGATTACGGAGGATAGTCAAGTTGGAGAAGTGCGACGAATTGCTACTGTAGTAGCTGAGGAACTTGGCTTTACCGATACGCAGTGCGGAAAGGTCGCTATTGTTGTTACTGAAGTTGCTAAAAATTTAGTTAAGCACGCTACTGAAGGTCAATTGCTGTTGCGCTCTTTACATTCCCAAAATCTTTCTGGGTTGGAAATTTTGGGTTTGGATAAAGGGTTAGGGATGGAGGATGTTCAAAAGTGCTTACAAGACGGATTTTCTACAGCAGGAACTCCTGGAAATGGTTTAGGTGCTATTAGCCGTCTATCTAGTTTTTTTGATATTTATTCTGTTCCCCAATTAGGTACAGTTTTATTAAGTCGGCTGTGGTCTAAGGATTTGCCACTAACTAAGTCAAATAATGCTCTAGAAGTTGGGGTGGTTTGTGTGCCGATCGCATCTGAACAAGTTTGTGGTGATGCTTGGTCAATATACGAAAGTCCTACTAAAAGTTTAATTTTAGTGGCAGATGGTTTGGGTCACGGACTTGGGGCGGCTGAAGCATCATCAAAAGCTGTGGAAGTTTTTCAAAATCATGCTCATCTTAGCCCTAAAGACATTATTGATGCTTGTCACGGTGCTTTGCGGAGTACAAGGGGTGCTGCGATCGCGATCGCAGAAATCAATTTTGATCAACAAACAGTGCGTTTTGCTGGGGTAGGTAATATTTCAGCAGCAATTATTACTTCTCTAGAAAGCCGCAGTATGGTTTCTTACAATGGTATTGTTGGTCATCAATTATTAAAACTTCAGGAATTTAGTTATCCTTGGTCTTCACAAGCACTGCTAGTGATGCACTCTGATGGGTTAGCCACGCAATGGCGCTTGAACC
>JBARVL010000276.1:0-4381 GCA_049646245.1 Crinalium sp.
AATCAGTCCACAAGTACGAATTGCCAGTTCCTTTGCCATAAATGCTGGAAATCAAAGTGATCTGCCTAGAAAAACCAATAGCCTAACCTTTACTTACACGACTTGGCAGGAGTTTTGCGGAAAATTATTCACTGTTACCAGTTATCAGCTACGAGTGACCAAGGTTTCTACGCTCCTATGTACTGGTAACTGGTAACTGGTAACTGCTCACTGGTAACTGTTATGAATTGTGACACTTGATCAAACTGGCTACTTCTTACCCCACGAATACAGCAAAAACCTATTTAATAAAATCAATTGATTGAAAATTAAATTTTTCTAAAAATATGGAAACTCTAGCGTATATCTATATAGCTCAAATTTACGAAGAAGCAATTATTAAGAAACAGCAAGTTTCTAAATTACTTCAGCCCATTGAAGTTAATGTCAATAAAACTGAGGTTGAATTGATGAGGGCTTACGCAGAGTTGAAAAATTAATATTTGCCAAAGCTAGAAAAAAATCAAGCTTCTTCCCAGTCCCCAGTTACCAGTTACCAATGCCTAAAGCAAATCTTCTTACTCCAAATGATAGCTTAATACTGACATTTGGAGTAAAAATATAAGAAGCGAGTTATGGGTATTTACTATTTTTGAATCTCAAGTTGATCTGCAAGTTCAAGCTCCTTCATCTTGTCTTGAAGCTACACAGTACTTTCTGCAAGTAGGTAGTGATACCGACAGCAATTCTGTTGCAGAAAGTGTATTTCGTCTTGATTCTTGGTTAGCTAATCAACTAGCTAATCTCTCTCGTTCTCGAATTCAAAAGCTAATTACACAAGGATGTGTGCAGATTAATGACCAAATTTGTTCTGTAAAAGATACCAAAGTCAAATTAGGCGATCGCATTCATGTAACTATTCCTGATGCTGAACCACCAACAACCCAGGCAGAAAATATTCCCTTGGATATTCTCTACGAAGATGATTATTTGTTAATTGTTAATAAACCTGCGGGTTTAGTTGTTCATCCTGCTGCGGGTCACGAAACAGGTACGCTAGTTAATGCTCTTTTAGCACACTGCCCGTTATCTGAAATTGGTGGTGTACAGCGCCCAGGTATTGTTCATCGCTTGGATAAAGATACGACAGGTGCGATCGCCATTGCTAAAACAGATCAGGCTCATCACCACCTGCAAGCACAGCTAAAAGCCAAAACAGCTTGTCGGGAATACTTGGGCGTAGTCTACGGTTCCCCCAAAACTGATAGCGGTAGCGTTGACGCGCCTATCGGTCGTCATCCTGTAGACCGCAAAAAAATGGCTGTAGTCACAGGATCTAGCGGTCGTCCTGCTGTTACCCACTGGCGGGTAAAGGAACGCCTCGGAAACTACACGCTGCTGCATTTCCAACTAGAAACAGGGCGTACCCATCAAATTCGCGTCCACAGCACCCATATCGGGCATCCGATAGTAGGCGATCCGGTTTACAGTTCTGGTCACTCAGTAGGCGTAAACCTTCCAGGGCAAGCACTTCACGCTTGGCGACTGCGGTTACAACATCCTGTATCTGGCGAGTTGATCGAAGCTATCGCCCCTCCTCCCCCAGCTTTTGTCACTTTGTTGGAAGTATTGCGACACCGCTACGGACGATGAGTAAGAACGAAAAATCTCCCCCAACTACTCATAACTGCCCTTGATCGCGTACCAATTTTGTTGAGATTTTAAAATATTTTGTTAATATATCTACACAATTCTTCTTAATTCACTCATTTCCAAAAACTCTAGAAGCCTTGTAAAGCTTAGGATTTAGCAAATATTAAAATAATATTAAAAGTATTCTTACCTGTTTTTTAGGTATAAATACTTGTTAGTTTTGTAACAAAGAATCATCCAGCAATTATGCTCAAAGCATTGCCTATCAATGGATTAAGCCTTGAAAAAACAAGGTTAAGCTAACTTAAAAAAACTTAACAAAAAAAGCCTTGAAGGCGTTGTATAAAAGTTACTCGGAAGGGATAAATGACAGACAAAAGTTAAACAAACACGGATTCATGTAGGTTGACCCGTCTCTCATAAAAGAAAACTTGTTTCTCATAAATTTTCTAAAACCGTTTTGTTACATATAGTTAAGTGACAGGCGGGAGAGACTCAGAAACTGAAAAGTTTGTTTAACATTAGGTTTGAACAGAACCTTTCAAGGCTGATTCAACGGTTTTTATCAAAACCACACTCAAATCAAAATCAGTAGGAGATTTTATTCATGTTAGACGCATTCGCCAAGGTTGTTTCTCAGGCTGATGCTCGTGGTGAATTCCTCACCAACGATCAATTCAACGCATTGAGCAACATGGTTAAAGAAGGCAACAAGCGCCTTGATGTTGTTAACCGCATCACAGGTAACGCTTCTACAATCGTTGCTAACGCTGCTCGTGCTTTATTTGAAGATCAGCCTCAACTGATTCAACCAGGTGGTAACGCCTACACCAACCGTCGCATGGCTGCTTGCCTCCGCGACATGGAAATCATCCTGCGCTATGTAACCTATGCAACCATTGCAGGTGATTCCAGCGTATTAGATGACCGTTGCTTGAATGGTCTGCGTGAAACATACCAAGCTTTAGGTGTACCTGGTGGTTCTGTTGCTTCTGGCGTTCAAAAGATGAAAGATGCAGCAATTGCAATTGCTAACGATCCCAATGGTATTACCAAAGGTGATTGCAGCGCTTTAATGTCTGAATTGTCTGGCTACTTTGATCGTGCTGCTTCCGCAGTTGCGTAGTCATAACTTCGCCATGATTCCTTGACAAACGTTAAGGTAATCCAAATTGAACTAAAAAGCACAACAAATAATAGGGAGATAGCTAAACAATGAAGACCCCAATTACCGAAGCAATCGCCTCAGCAGATACCCAAGGACGTTTCTTGAGCAATGCTGAAATGCACCAAGTTTACGGTCGTTACGAGCGTGCTGCTGCTGCTATGGAAGCTGCTCAAGCTCTGACCAACAACGCTCAAAAACTAACTGACGGTGCTGCTAATGCAGTTTACCAAAAGTTCCCTTACACCACCCAACAACAAGGGCCTAACTTCTCATCAGATGCTCGTGGTAAATCCAAGTGCGCTCGCGACATTGGTTACTATGTTCGCATTATCAGTTACTGTTTAGTTGCTGGTGGCACTGGCCCTCTAGATGAATTCTTGTTGGCTGGTTTAGACGAAATCAACCGCACCTTCGACCTATCCAATAGCTGGTATGTTGAAGCCCTCAAGTGGATCAAAGCTAACCACGGTGTAGGTGGACAAGCTGCCGTTGAAGCTAACGCTTACATCGACTACGCAATTAACGCCCTGAGCTAGTATTCAGGTGCGCTGCCCGGAAGAGTGAGCGAATGTTGGCGTTCGTTGCTAACAGTTGCTGATTTTTCCGGGCATTGTTTTAGCTATTTTGAGCATAAAAATTTTCAAATCTTGAATAAATTTGTTGCGTTGGGAGAGCAATAATGAGCGGCTTAGTAGCGGCGAATTTACAAGCAGCAGGAAGGCTGGGTCTTTCTGCTTTCGATGCTTCATCCAAGGTGGAACTACGTCCTGACTGGACAGAAGATGACCTGCAAGCAGTAATCAAAGTTGCTTACCGTCAGGTATTAGGCAACGATTACATCATGAAATTTGAACGCTTAACCAATGCTGAATCTCAGCTACGGCAAGGCAACATCACTGTCAGAGATTTTATCCGCGCAATTGCGAAGTCAGAGCTATACAAAACCAAGTTTTTGTATCGCAATTCCAACACCCGCTTTATTGAGCTTAACTACAAGCATCTATTAGGACGGGCTCCCTATGATGAATCTGAGGTAAATTATCACCTCAATCTTTACAACGATCGCGGGTACGACGCAGAAATTGATTCCTACTTTGATAGCGTCGAGTATGAAGCTAACTTTGGTAACAATGTTGTACCTTATTACCAAGGTTTTTCAGTTAAGCCAGGAGTAAGAACAACCGGATTTACTCGGATGTTCAGACTATATCGCGGTTATGCTAACAGCGATCGCTCCCAAGTTGAAGGTAGAAGTCCCCACGTCTTCCGGGAATTAGCTAAAAATCAAGCTAACAATATTTCCCAACCTAGCGGTAGTAGTGGTAGTTGGAGCCATAGCGGTAGCGGTAGTAGTGACACTCCTAAACAAGCTTTAGGTGGTTCATGGGGAGAAAGCGGACGGATTTATCGCTTAGAAGTTGCAGCAATTCTGCAACCTGGATATCCCAAGGTTCGTCGTAGTAACACAGCTTACTTAGTTCCTGTGGAACAAATGTTGAGAAAAATGCAGGAAATCCACCGCGTAGGTGGCAAAATTGTCAGCGTTACACCTGCATAATTCTAAATTTTGGGTGATTAACT
>JBARVL010000277.1:0-14108 GCA_049646245.1 Crinalium sp.
TAATCAATGTATAGCTATGTATTAATGGAGGTTTAATGTCACTTTCTCAGGCTGCAAGCGGTAAGTCCGCTACTCAATCTACAATAGCTCAACGCTTGCAAGTAGAGTATTTAGTTAACCCAAATCAGTCTTCAGAAATAGCTTCTGCGACTGGTAACGATGTAATTCAAGGACTAAATAAAACTCCTAAAACAATACCTGCAAAATATTTCTATGACGATCAAGGTTCTTTATTATTTGAGCAAATTTGTGAACTACCAGAATATTACTTAACCCGTACAGAAACAGCAATTTTACAACAATATGCTCACGAAATTGCTAATTTAACAGGGCATTGTGAATTGGTAGAACTAGGAAGTGGTAGTTCTACTAAAACTCGTATCTTACTAGATGCTTATAATCAATTGGGATACCCGTTGTATTATATACCAGTTGATGTCAGTGGTGGAATTTTAGAAAGCAGTGCCAGAGATTTACTGGTTAAATATCCATCGCTACAAGTTCACGGTTTAGTCAGCACTTACGAACTAGCATTACAGCGCCTCACTCCGACGCAATTACCTAGTAGAATGATTTGTTTTATTGGTAGCACTTTAGGTAATCTCCCACCTGAAGAATGCAATGATTTCTTATCAAAAATTACGGCTGCTATGGAACCTGGAGAATATTTTTTACTAGGAATTGATCTGCAAAAACCAAAACATATATTAGAAGCTGCATATAACGATAGCCAGGGAGTAACTGCTGCATTTAATCTCAATATGCTGCAACACCTTAATCAACGCTTTCAGGGAAATTTTGACAGCAACCAATTTGAACATCAAGCTTTTTATAATGAGTCTCAGCATCAAATTGAGATGCACTTGCGGAGTTTGAAAGCACAAACTGTGCAGTTACAAGCATTAAATTTAACGATTGACTTTGAAGATGGTGAAACAATTTTAACTGAAATATCTCGCAAATTTAATCTCAAGACTATACAGCAGGAACTACAGACACGAGGTTTAAAACCTTTGAAAGCATGGACTGATTCTAATCAATGGTTTGGCTTGTTGTTGTGTCAATTGCAATAACTATAATCAACCTTTGTTACTGAATAGCACAGTTGCGGCTATTCAGTATAGCAAAGTCATGCCTGATCTGATCTCAGATTCAATCCGAGTATGTAGTTATAAATACATATCAAATTAAAATAAAAACCTTTCTTGGGTTAGAAGCCTCAATGGATCAATCACAGTTATTTATTAAAATATACTGATAAAAAATCAAGCATTTTTGATAAAATGTATGATTTAATATCAAGCTATTTTTTATTAAGAATATTATAATTAAGCTTTTGCAGTTATAGTACTGAATTAAAATTAAATCGTTTTTAAAACACCTGTTAGAAATTATGACACATTTTGGTATAATTTGCCCGCCTTATTCTGGTCATATAAATCCGTTAGCCGCATTAGGGAGAGAACTGCGATCGCGCGGTCATAAAATTACCTTTCTACAAATTCCTGATGTAGAATCTAAAGTACGTTCCGAAGGTCTAGACTTTTATCCCCTTGGAATGTCTATTTATAAAAGGGGTGAACTGGCTAAAACACTCCAACAGCTAACTCAATTAAGTGGTATAGAAGCCTTAAATTATTCTGTAAATTTTTGCCGACTAATAACAGAAATCATCTGTCAAGATGCACCTAATGCCATTAGATTTTTAGGGATTGAAGCACTATTAGTAGATCAACTTGAACCTGTAGGCGAAACCGTAGCGGAATTTCTCAAAATCCCTTTTATTTGTGTATCATCTGGTCAAGCAATTCACCGAAGAGTAGATGTTCCTCCTTTCTTTACTGGTTGGAGTTACAAAAAGACTTGGTGGGCGCGTCTAGGCAATCAAGCTTTTTATTACATATTAGACCGCAGTTGTGAACCAATTTTGCAAGTTATTAATCAGTATCGCCGTAAATGGAATTTATCTGATTACCCTGAAATATATGCTTCATATTCTAAACTTGCCCATATTAGTCAACAACCTGCTGCTTTTGATTTTCCCTGCCCAAATTTACCCGCTCATTTCCACTACATAGCACCATTTCGCAATGCTTCCCCGCGTCAAGTTTCGTTCCCTTTTGAAAAGTTAACAGGGCAACCTTTAATCTATGCTTCTTTGGGAAGTATACAGAATACCAAAGATGATATTTTCCATAAAATTGCAGCCGCTTGTGCAAATTTAGATGTGCAATTGGTAATTACTCATGGAGGTGGCATGAGTCCAGAAGCAGTGCAAAAACTGCCTGGTTCTCCCCTAGTTGTTGACTATGCGCCACAACTTGAAGTTTTATCAAAAGCTAGTTTAACAATTACTCACGGGGGGCTTAATACAGTACTTGATTCTTTGAGTTATGGAGTACCTTTAGTTGCCATTCCGATTACTTTTGAACAGCCAGGAACAGGCGCACGTATTCGGTGGACAAAAACTGGGGAAGTTATACCTTTGAAAAAATTAACTATTTCGCGATTACGACGAGCGATCAAAAAGGTACTAACAGAGGAATCTTACTCCAAGAATGCTTTGAAGATTAAGGAGGCGATCGCGCAATCAGGAGGAGTAAAACGTGCTGCTGATATTATAGAGCAAGCTATCAATTCCAATGCAACATCACCACCATTAATTCAAAACTTACTTCTAGATCCCCCTAAATCCCCCTTAAGAAGGGGGACTTTGAATTTCCCCCCTTTTTAAGGGGGATCAAGGTTTCAAGCATGAGAGTGCGTAAGTCCTATAATTTTTAAATAAAGTGGGCAAACAGAGCAATATATGGTTAACTAACCGCTATATTAACAAATCGGTCTTTTGCCAGGATTTACCGCATGAATATACTCGCTACCAGACATCGGCCATCCGCGTTTGTAAGCAGCTTCTTCTGGATTTCCCCATCCTAATTGCAAAATAATTTCTAGGAAATCTGATTTTTCTACTTTCCAGAGATTAGCCCATTGTGTGCTTTGTGCGATCGCATCAACATCATTAACTTCAATTATTCGATGCTCTTTCTCATTATTAACACTCAAGTATAAATCCATCCCCGTCGTTACTTCATCCCAAAAACTCAATACTTCTGCCTTAGCTGCCTTAATGATTTCTACATCACTCGGTAAGGCAATTAACTGATCGTGTACTTGGGGATAAGAAAGCGTATGATCTTTAACTGTGAGATGTCGCCAGACAATACCTGAGACTTGGTTTTCCCTTTGATAGCGATGCACAGCAGCTTTAAAATCTTGATAAGCTGTAAATTTTTGCACCCCATCGGCTTTGATAAACTTGTCAATTAAAGGGTTGCCAGAAGTTGTAGCAGCAATAGTCATGCGCTTGCCATTGAGACAAGCTTGACGTTCATCAGCCAATATTTTGATCAGTTCCTCTGTGCTGTATACCTTTGGCATTAGAACACAATCGGGTTTTACTTATAGACAGTTTAGCGTCTTAATCTTGTAGAAGCTAGGGCGTGTTTTCAAACTCTTTGATCCCCCCTATCCCCCCTTAACAAGGGGGGGAAATTACAGTCAAAGTCCCCCTTTTTAAGGGGGATTTAGGGGGATCTTACCAAAAATCAAAAAAGGCAGGTTAATGTCCTGCCCTCCTTTCTTAACGTGCTAACTCTGTATTAAACTCATTAAACGCTTTTTGCTTTAACTGCTTTGACTCAGTGTTTGGCACTAAATTAAATACTTCGCGAAAAACATCGTCTACTTTCTCAAACGGCACTCTGCCCTTTTCATTCAGGACAACTTTACCATTTTGATCGAGTAACACCGTTTGTGGTACAACACCCTGGTAATAATATCCAGGTTCTTGGGGTGTGTAGCTAGATTTAATCGGAATAGCATCCACATTCACAGGTATAAAACTTGCTGCCCGACCATAATAAGCTTGCAAAGTGGAGACAACCGTTGCAAATTGCTTAGAATCCCTGCTGTCATCAAGAAAGAAAACTAACAACGCGGGTTTACTTCGTTGTAAAGCACTTACTATTGTATCTTTTGCTGGTACTAGGGAACCGTTACCACCATAGAGGGCATAAATATTGCCATCAAAATTATCGTCGTTAATACCAGCTAGTGCTGACGGCATTCCGAGAAACAATACGCAGCTTAATGTTGCGATTAATGTCAGAACCCAACCCGACACAATACGTCGCAATGAATGGCGATGATTAGCGGAAGTCAATTGGCGTAACCCAGAAAAAATCATACAAAAATGCAATGGAACTGTTATGTAGTTTAGAACGCTTATGAATATTTATCTGAGCTTAAGAGACTTGTAGCATAGGAAGGTGCGATACGTTGCTTCGCAACACGCTGCGCGATCGCGCCAAACTTTAAAACATGAGAAAATTGAAGCGCGAACTCCATAAATGACGCTATGGCAAAATTACCTAATGAAACGTTAGAAACCATCTGGACTTTGGTAAAGCATCTATCACAGCTTGTAGAAGATGCTACTGAAGCCGAATATATTTTATTTGAGCGTTTTGGTGAAACAGATAGCACTATTCCATATTTAACATACCTGCAAAATACGGCTGAAGAAGCTGCTTATAGATATTCTCAACTTTGCAACGTTCGGCTCCGGATTGCAGAAGCTCAACCAAATGCCCCTAGTGATATGTTAAGATCTCTAAATCAAGCAATTACTCAAAATCAAATCAGGATTCCGGCTCTAGAGCGTACTATTCAAGAAATTAAGGGAGAGTGGAACTTGCAATGACTGAACAACCACATATTCCTAATGAACAAACTAGAAAACGTCTCTTGGCTAACCTACGTCAAGGTATTTTAGACTTACAAGAATTTGGATTGCAGTTAGAAGAAATTCAAGCAGGGCTAGATCAACATATTCGTGAGCAAAAGCGGAAAAGAATAGAGCGATCGCGTCAACGTCTGAAAACTATCGAGTAAATATATATTATCAAATATTATTCCTCAAATCCCCCCTGTACCTATGGCAATGACGAGTAACTTGTAGAGACGCGATATATCGCGCCTCTACAGCAGTATTTGCGTAAGTCTTGCCGATCAGCCAAACACCCAGATCAGCTACGAGTCGCTTCTAATATACGAGAGAAATAAAAGCGAGTACGAGTCATTTCCTGTCTTTGAACAGAAAAACCTTGACTTTCTAAGATTTTGACAACATCAGCTTCACGATGCAAATAAGCACGAGTTGCTTTACTAGGACCAGGGAAAAAGCTACCAATCTTTTTAAGTATGCTCAAAGCACAAGTTTTTGGTGCAAAGCTAAGAATTATGCGAGATTCTGCCATAGCAGCAAGATGAGAAATCATCTCGGCTGCCTTTTCTTGAGGATAGTGGATCAACACATCTAGGCAAATCACCGTATGGTATTTACCAGTTAAGGCTTCTAAATCCTGCACACTGAAGGTAGGATTGCTAGTGTTACCTAACGCTGCCTCGGCTCTTTCCTTAGCTTCCCCAACCATTTTTTCAGAAATATCACTGGCGTTCACTTTCGCACCAGCTTCAGCGAGGGGAATACTCAAACTACCAACGCCACAACCTGCATCACAAATAGATAAATCAGCCAAGTTTCCATCTGAAGAAAGCCAATTCAACACCTGATCAACTGTTTGCTGATGTCCAGAGCGAATATCTAGCTGAACTTTATTAACCTCTCCATCGCCATATATCCGTCGCCAACGGTCAAACCCTGTGGAATTAAAATATTCTTTAACAACGGTTTTGTCATCAACTGCGTTCATAAAATAATTCTTGTGCTTTTCTAATTAGTCCCAACGGTTAACTACTATACGCCTTAAGTAGTCCTATAGATATAGGGGGGAGAGAGGGGAGAGGGGAGAGGAGAGAGGAGTAAGAAAAATAGACATCGTAGCCTTTGTTATTCCCCCTCCCTGCTTGCGGGGAGGGGGTAGGGGGTGGGGTTTAATTATCTCGCTGTATCTAATAACCGTTTCCAAGTTAGTTCTGCGGTTGTTGAATCTAAATGCCAACGTAGTAAAGAATATTGTTGTTGGTGATCTTCTGCAATAAATTGACTAGCAGAAAGGGAAGGTAAATTAATAGCGCGTCGTGGTGTTTCTGTTGCAAGCGCGATCGCACTTTCTACTCCACAAATACCCCACTTAACTAAATTCTCTACACCTTCTAATAGCCCTAATGTAGTTCCCGACAAAGTACCATCGCTTAAGCGTGCAGTACCATTTTTCACTTCAATTTGCCTTGTATCCCAAGGATAAACACCATCAGGTAATCCCAAAGGCGCTAAAGCATCACTTACCAAAAATATTCCTTGCTCATAACCACTTGCACGTAAAATCAACTCAAGCATGAGCGGGGCAACGTGCTGTCCATCAGCAATTATCCCACACTGAACATTTTGTTTCATCAACGCTGCTCCTAATAATCCTGGTTCGCGGTGATGCAATGGTGGCATAGCATTAAAAGCATGAGTCACCATCGTTGCACCGACTGAAAATGCCTGCTGTGCTTGACTTGCTGTAGCTTGTGAATGCCCTAAACTAACAGTAATACCCAAAGAACGTAAATAAGGAATTACCTCACCAGTTGCATCTAATTCAGGTGCTAAAGTGATAATTTTAACAATATCTGCATAATCACTTAATACCCGCTTGACATTATCAATAGTTAGTGGTAATAAATATTCTGCTGGATGTGCGCCGCGTTTTTCTGGATTTAAAAATGGTCCTTCTAGATGAACTCCAAGAATTTGTGCTGCTGTTGATTTTTGTCCTTGAGGACTGGATACAAAATCTGATATTACTGAGAGCGATCGCACTATATTCTCCACAGAAGTAGTTACCAGCGTTGGTACAAACCCATCAACACCCTGTAACCACAACAATTGACAAATTTTCTCTAATTTATCGACATCAGCAGAAGTTAAATCTGTAAAAGCTAAACCTAAACCCCCATTAATCTGAAGATCAACCCCACCAAGCGATATCCAATCACCTTCTACATCCAACACTTCTAAATCTGGTGGCGGTATCCGTTGCAACACAGTTTCCATTGACAGAATTTTCTCGATTCTGCCCTCACGCATCCAAATTTGCTGTAATCCTTGATAACCTGGGATTCGAGCATTAATCAGATCAACAGGTAAAGAACTTTTACTATTTGCTACGTTTACCATTTCTTGCTTAAGTGTTTTTCCACGATCGCGGCTTTAGTTCTATTAAAATAACACCCAGCGTATTAAACTGGGTGTTACTGAAAAATTAGTTATAGCAGTAGCCAGGAAGCTTTTGGCATTTGATCTTCGCCAAACCCTTGAGGAGCAAAAGATTTGAAAAAAGCTGATAGCTGATAGCTGATAGCTGACTGCTATATTGCTTTAATGGCGAGATCTTATGACCCACTAGCAACTTTATTCACATAAAAGTCAGAGTTCAAATTTAACCGCAAATCTGATCTTGGGTCAATGATGATTAAGTTATTTTGTTGCTGAGTGCTAGGAAGTTGACCCGTCAAAATACTGGTCAAAATATCTGTGGGATTAATCTTTTGACCAGTAGCCCTTGCTAGAATTGCTTGAGCAGCAGCAGTTAAAGCAGCATTTTCCAATGTACCTGTATTAATAGTACTCGCCTGCTGTTGACCAGTAATTAGTCCAGAAGTTGCATCAATTTGATCGTAAGATTGATTACCAATAATTAGAGTACGTGCATCAAACCGCATCCCCAAAAATTGATTACCAGATAAAAGTGGAGATAAGCGACCTTGAATTTCACTATTTCTGGGAATTAAAATTTCTCCGGCGGTGTTTTTGATATCTTGATCAACTATTAATGTTAATTGCGGAAGAGTTTCATTAGGTGCTACAACGATGCGAGATTGTTCTCCTCTAACAACAATTGTCTGACCTGCTTTGACCCTCAAATTAGCACTCTGAGTGCTACCACCAGTTGTAGAACCAACAATATATCTGTTGATATTCGTGCTAACATCTAAGGCTGGTACTTCTCCTTCATTGACCATTGCTTGATAAAGAAAAGCTGCTACCTCACCACGAGTAGTAGTCTGATTTGGTCGCAATCTATCTATTACAGGATAGTTAACAACCATTTGCTTTTCTGTCGCAGCAGCTACCTTATTACGAGCATATTGAGGAATATCAGCAGCATCTTTATATGTTCGCAAAATAGTAGTTGTATTCCCTTGAGGATCTACATTCAAACCACTGGTTAAGGTTACTAATGCCTGAACTCTGGGAATCTTCATATCAGGAGCAAAATTAGTTGCCGTCACACCTGACATAAAGCCAGTTTTATAGGCTTTTTGAATTTTATTGTATGCCCAGTGTTTTGTAGAAACATCCTTAAATGTGTATCCCTGTGGACGAGTTTCTTTATTGTCAGAAAAAGCAGCTTGCACAAGGGCAGCAAACTCAGCGCGAGTTACTGCTTGATCTGGTTTAAAAGTGCCATCTGAATATCCACTAATAATCTTTTGATCTGCTAACGCTTCAATGAAGGGACGCGCCCAGTGATTATTAACATCCGAAAAATCTGCGGCTGTTGCTGGAGCAGAAATTGCCAAAGGCACAACGGCATTAGCTGTTATTCCTAAAGCTACTAAGGCGGCAGTTTTTGATGTAAAACCTGAAAAAATGCTCATTGAAAAGATCCTCAAAAATTTGTTAAAAGTTTACACCATGAATGCTGATTTTTTTACAAATCACCAGTAATATTTAAAAAGTGACATTTAATAGCCTTGAATGGTAATATCATTCATTTTTACTTATGGTAGGCATTATGGTTAAGTGTGCCTTCCTATTTATTAGGTCGAAAGTGGGTATTGCTAAGTTCCCAGTACGAGGCAAATTATTAGAGGGTCAAACACCACACCCCGTCAGGATTTATTTAATGTTAAAATTGATAAATTATTTATCTAATAGTATAGAGCATATAGATTAGATCAGAATCCCCCCTGCTACAGGGGGGATTCTTATTAGCTAAATAAATAGTAATTTTTCAATAAGCTGTAGCAATCGCACCTTAATCTCCACCAGATTTATTAAGATAAAAATCTTCGTTAAAAGTTAGCGGTAAATTTTTCTTCATGTCAATAACAATTGATTGATTTTGTCGTTGATTGCGAGTAGGTCTGTTGAGAATTATTCTGGTGACAATTGGTACAGGATCGATCCGATAGCCACCCATCTTACCGAGAAGTACTTCTGCTGCGCTAATAGCAGCAGCTTCTCCCAATCTTCCATAGTTATAAGTCACTGGTTGGCTATCGGCGAGGATTGGCGAAGTTACATTAATGTTATTATATAAGCGATTACCAATAATAAGTCTTTCCGATAAAAATTGCACACCTATAAAATTAGCATCATCATAAAGAGATACTAGCTGACCTTGAATTTCACTATTTTTAGGAATTAATACTTCGCCTTGGGAATTTTTAATATCTTCAGTAATTAAAAGGTTGAGTAAGATGGGTTGTCCAGGGACTAAAGTTAATTTATCTGCACCACGATAGGTAGCTTTAATGATTGTATGTTTTGAAACTTTAGATTTCTGAGATAATAGTTCTTGATTCTTACGCTCATCTTGTTCTGTGTTGCTTGGGCTATTAGGTAATGGTTTATTATCTACCGACGTGTCCGGTGTAGGCTGAGTTGACTGTTGTACTGGTGCATCACCCACAGCTTGTGTATATTGAGCAAGTGGCAAAGCAGAATGATTACCAATATCAGAAAATGTTCCTGAATAAGCTGGGGTATAAATTCCCAACGGTGCAGTAATGCTTGCTGTTATTGCTAAAAAGAGTGATCTTGAACTGTTAAATGACCAACCTCTAAACTTAACCATAAAAACGCTCCAACTCCCTAAGCTCTATGTTGACGTTATAACTGGTTAAAAAGTTCCCATTAAATGTCATAATGACCCATGATGAAGCCTAATTTCCTATCTGTGAATGCAACTCGGTATCAGCATGAATAAACCACTAATTGGCATTATCATGGGTAGCGATTCCGACTTGCCAACAATGCAAGATGCGATCGCAATTTGTGAAGAATTTAATATTCCCTGTGAAGTCGCCATTGTCTCTGCTCATCGTACACCAGACCGGATGGTGGAATATGCTAAACTTGCACACGAACGCGGCATTAAAGTAATTATCGCTGGTGCTGGTGGTGCGGCACATCTTCCTGGTATGGTTGCCTCTCTCACTCCACTACCTGTAATTGGAGTACCAGTGGCAACTCGCAACTTACAAGGGGTTGACTCTCTTTACTCAATTGTCCAAATGCCCGCAGGTATTCCTGTGGCTACCGTCGCTATTGGTAATGCTAAAAATGCTGGTTTACTCGCAGTGCAGATTTTAGCATCCCACCAAAGCGAATTACTTGCAAGAGTTCAGCAATATCGCCAAAATTTAGCTCAATCCGTATTAGATAAGCAAGCACGCCTTGAACAACTAGGGTATCAGCAATATTTAGCAGATCGGGGTTAGTGCAAGCTTGACACTCTCACCGTCAAGTTTGCGCTCTCTTCGGGAGATTCTTGCTTCAACGAAACTCGCTGTTTGAACGTTCAACCGCCGTGCATTCTTCGGTTTGAGTCGAGGGGGGATATTATTCCCCGCCCCTCTCATTTAGATCCGGACGTGCGACTTTCACCGCATCCGGCTCCCGATGTTCTTGGCTTTCGCTTTTGCTCATGTGGATATAATCATGGCAGCTTTCATGGATGGCTAGAAGATTCCCAGTCTTCCAATTGCTGTGGTTTCCATCTACGTGATGTAAATGAATCCTTTCATCCGACATAGTTTTTAAGCCGCATTGACCACATTTATGGTTTTGCCTTTTGAGGGCTTTCGAGGTTTCACCGTCGTAGAGTTTACTATTACGTTCACTCCAGTAGGCGATATCCCCGTCGTAAGGTGATTTTTCCCCTTTGACGTTGATATGTTTATTTTCGGAGTTAGGAACCGTTGGAAATGCCTTTTTTATTAATCCTTTGGCATTATCTCGGTTAGTTTTGGTTTCCTTGTTGAATACCTTAAAGGCTCTGCTTTCGATGTGCCAAAGTGTTTGTGTGCCTTCCATCTTGCAGTAGCGGTGGTAATTCCTCCAGCCTCGAACCAGTGGGGCTAGTTCCTTAGCCTTAACACTGGCACCAATATTCGAGTTGTTGACGGTGTGCTTTACCTTCTGTCGGAAAGCATTGAAATTGTCCTTTGAAGGGACGCATCTAAACTTTCCGTTGCTTTGCACCTTGAAGTGCCATCCAAGGAAGTCAAACCCATCTGTCGTCGCGGTTAGCTTGGTTTTCTTCTCACTTACTTTCATCCCCCGTTCTGCAAGGAACTGGCTGATTTTGTCAAGTATTGCCTCAGCGTCATCTTCCGGTTTGAGTATGATTACCATATCGTCCGCGTAACGGACTGATGGCTCACATATTCTTCCTCTTGCATCTTTGTATCTGTGAATACTTTCGATGCCATTTAGCGCAATATTAGCTAGTAAGGGACTCACTACACCCCCTTGAGGGGTTCCCTGTTCGGGATATTCTGGGATTGTTCTGTTCCGCTCTTGTGTAGCCACTTCAGCTACTGGATTCCCTAGACTCTTGCCGCTATTCATGGCATATTACGGCGGGAATTAGCTCCAGTGGAGTCGAGGTGTTTTTATTGCGCCCCGCTCTGAGTTAAGCCGCTTTTTTAGGCTCTGTTTCACCGTAGGAACTCCCCTTTAGCGCCAGTGTCATCCCACAATAGATGTCTGGTTGCACCCTGTTCCCAGCTTCAGCCTGCAAGAATCGAGCTTGCTCACTGTGGGCAGATAGGGAGTCACAACTGAGTCTGTTGGGCGGGGCTTGCACCCGCATCAGACCGAGAGTTCAACCGTTTCCCATCTTTGGGTTAGGCTGGAGAAGTTATGTACGGGCTTTTACCGTGATTCACTTCTCAACGAATCGCACTCCATGTACTCATGGGCGGAGTTAACGGCGGACAACCGATAACAATACTATTTAGGTTCTTTCTGGTTCTAGATCATTGTTATAGCAGTCGCCAAGGCAGTTAAGCTACTTTTTCTCCCGCACCCTCAAGGGTGGGGAACCATACAAACAAAGCCCGCCTGCGCGGGCTGATGCCTTAAGCGCCTTGGCGGTTGCTATATGAGCCATTTTCGGTAATCTACGGATATAGTCTCTGATAATATGAGACATCCCTACCCCTTTAGAATCAGCGTAAGATTGTAACTTCTCCCACTCTTTCTCAAGCGAAGACAGCTAGAGGAGAAAGGGAAAGATGAAGGTCACATCCAACATCATAACCTAATCCAAAAAACACCTATTCCTACCGCTCTGGTGTGGAGTTGAAAGCACACAAACAACCTAGTAATAGGTTGCCCCTACAAAGAAAGACTGACTAACTAGCTTTGTAAAGCGGGGGTGAAAGCAGGAACAGGCGGAAATAGCTAAAAGCGCCTACTGCAAGCAAGAGTTCTAAGGGTAGAACAAACGAAGTGTTGATGAACCATCGTTATCTGACAGCAGGGAATAAGCTAAGGAGAAATCCATCCCTGCGTCGGAAATAGCCGACAAAGGATATGGTCTATTAAGTTTCGAGGACTGAAATAGCGCACTACCTAAATCCTCGGTGGAAAGACACGCCCTAAAGGACTCAAGAATGGATATCAGGAACGAAGTAACCCTCTTGTACGCTCCTTGCTAGGTCGATTAACAAGGTAGGCAGTCAAGCTACAAGCTACAAGACGGGTGGGATGGTTCAAGAAGCAAAAGCCAAACCTGAATTAACAGGTAATGCCGTAAAAGGGATGGCGTAATTGCCTGGATAAGCTGACGTGAATCGCAATGTGTTAACGCTAGAGGCACAAGTAGTAATGAATAAGCCTAATTCAGATTCAAAATTGAATACTGAGGGATGGAAGGAAATCAATTGGCATAAAGTCGAACGATATGTCTTCAAGTTGCAAAAGCGTATCTATGCTGCTTCCCGTTGTGAAAATGTCAAACTTGTTCGCAAACTCCAAAGAACATTGATGAGGTCTTGGTCTAATAGAGTTCTGTCAGTACGACGGGTAACTCAGGATAACCAGGGAAAAAAGACGGCAGGAGTGGATGGAGTTAAAAGTCTATCCCCAGTAGCTCGTATGCTCCTTGTAAGGGAATTAAAGTTAACTGGCAAATCCAAACCCACTAGACGAGTATGGATTCCAAAACCAGGAACAGAAGAAAAGCGCCCCCTCGGTATACCCACAATGTACGACCGAGCTTTACAAGCTGTAGTTAAGGCTGCTCTAGAGCCTGAATGGGAAGCTTATTTTGAGCCAAACAGCTATGGTTTTAGACCTGGAAGGTCATGTCAAGATGCGGTAAAACAGATAAAACATTGTATTCAAGCCAAGGCAAAATTTGCA
Source organism: Crinalium sp. (assembly GCA_049646245.1). Lineage (GTDB taxonomy): Bacteria > Cyanobacteriota > Cyanobacteriia > Cyanobacteriales > PCC-9333 > Crinalium. Next base: position 13,451 of record JBARVL010000277.1, read on the forward strand.
CTAGATGCAGACATAGCTAAGTGCTTCGACCGCATCAACCATAAAAAGCTACTCCAAAAGTTAAATATCAAAGGTAAAGTCAGACGACAAATTAAGTCGTGGCTGAAATCAGGGGTGGTTGACCAAGGAGTATTTACTGCCATATCTGAGGGTACACCACAAGGGGGAGTTATTTCTCCGTTGTTGGCAAACATTGCCCTTCATGGGCTAGAAAAGCGCATAGGAGAAGAATTTCCCAGTCTCAAAAGTGGATATATTCTAAACAACAAAAGGGAAAGTGTCTCCACTGCGGATTAAGCTTTCAGAATTGGGATGTTTTAGAAGTAGACCACATCATACCTAAAGCCCTTGGCGGTAGGGATGAATGGAAAAATCTACAACTATTGCATCGGCACTGTCACGATGAAAAGACTGCTATTGACTTGATAGAAATTCGGAAGAAACAACACTCCAAAAATTTCAAACAAGTAGCCCAACAATGGGATAAATATGAATGGGAGTGGGTTAATGATGTTCCGGTTATATTAGGGCAATTCATGTCAAACAGGAAGTCCCTTTGACAACGGGAGACACATTGAGTAGCCGTGTGCGGTGAAAGTCGCTCTTCTCGGTTTCGGATGGGAGGGAGAGGTTAGTAATAACTTCTCTCGACCCTAAC
>JBARVL010000278.1:0-12864 GCA_049646245.1 Crinalium sp.
GCTTTGCCTTCACGGTATAGCTGTGCGCCATAAAAAACGCGATCGCCTCCTTCACTTAAATCTACAGTTGGGCGCGGTGCAACAGCAGGTTTAGTACCACCGCCTAAAACTACAATTGCGTCTGCTACTGGTAATGTTGTTTGGGGGATATTTTGTACTTCAAGCGATCGCACTAACCAATTAGAAACCCAGCCATTACTTCCTAACAGCAAAACTGTTAATGCTAAAACAACCGGAAATGCTGCCCACCGAGAGCGTTTCCACATCAACACCAAAGTTACAATCATCAGCAGACAAGCTAACCCCAAAGGGTATAAGAAAAGGGGTATTACTTTCGATAAAAATAAAAACATTAATTAACCTATTTAACTAGCTGGGTAGATATAAACACTCTTTATTGATAATTGATAATTGTTAATTGTTAATTGTTAATTCCGACGCTTCTTAGATAATTTAGGGTATTTAGCATTAGCATTTCTGAGCAGCTTTGCTCGCCGAAATCCACTCACTATAGCAGGTGCTTCTGATGTTTGCCCTTGATCTAATTGTTCATCTTTACTATTCCACCAAGCAAATACTAAACCACCAGATAAACCACCAACAGCACCCAAAAAGATACTGAACGGTATAGGATTTCCTACTAATACAAAGGAAAGCATAAAAAATAGCCACAGCTTTAATCCTGCTGAAATACCAGCAGACATTCCTGAGTCTTGCGTAGTATCAGTATCTTTATTTTTATCTTGATTATCTTCTTTATTCACCATAATTAAACTAGCACTCTTAAGCCCCTCCCCTTAATAAGGGGAGGGGTTGGGGTGGGGTTATCTCTTAAATAACTGTTGTAATTTTCCCTGCAAATCTGTTGTAGTATCTAAAGTACTAACATAGCCTTCTTCCTCTTCAGAAAAAGCTTCAGTCGCAGCTTGCTGTGAAGTTAATAAATCTGCTGTAGCATCAGCAATATCACCTGTACGTTTATTAAGGCGATCGCGCAATACTTCTTCTGGTGCAGTACAGTAGATAATTTGTAATGGTACTTGGTGAGATTGGGCTTGGGTTATGGCATCTTTTCTTAAAGATTCGCGATCGTATTTCGCATCCAAAATCACCGTAAAACCTTGACTCGCCAGCTTAACACCCAATTTTAGTAACCGCCCGTAAGTCTTCTGCGTCATTTCCGCAGTATAAAGATCTGATCCACCTTTCTCTTCTAAACGTATACCACCTAAATGTTTGCGTACCGCATCTGAGCGAATGTGAACTCCCTCAGTTAATCGAGCTACCTGCCGTGCTACGGTACTTTTACCAGCACCAGATAACCCCGACATTAAAATTAAACGTCCTTGTTTTGGTTGAGTATATTCCCACGCTAACTTGTAATATTCAGCCGCAGTCTTAGCAGCAGCATCTTTATCAGCTTGGGGAATAGCCGGATCATCTAACAAGAAAGAAGTTACTTTTGCCCGTACATAAGCCTGACGACTTAAGTATAAAGGTAACACCTGCAAACCTTCCCAATCACCTGTTTGCTCAATGTAGGTATTTAAAAAAACATTACCTAAATCTTTACGTCCCCGCGCATCCAAATCCATCACAGCAAAAGCGACATCATACATGACATCGGCAAAGCGAAATGGCTCATTAAATTCAATACAATCGAACAGTACAATCTGATCTTGCCAGCGACAAATATTTCTCAGATGTAAATCTCCGTGACATTCACGAATAAAATTATTTTTTATTCTGCTATTTAAAAGGTCTTGCTTTTCAGCAAAGAAAGCATCTGTAAATTTTTGCGTTTCATCAAATTGCGATTGAGTTTGGGCAATACCAATATATTTTTCACTTTGCTGATAGTTTTCGTCAAACGCCGCGCGTACTTGCGGAATTTCACCAAACTTGCTGATGTATTCATCTGTCTTAGCTAACTCATGGAATTTAGCAACAATTCGCGCTAATTCCTCAATATCTTTTTCCTGAAGCTGTCCCTGTTCAAATAAATTACTTAACAGCGACTCTTGAGGAAACTGAAGCATTTTGAGGGTATATTCTACAGCTTCACTGCCATCAAGTTGATATTGCTCGCCTACTTGAGTAATGGGTAAAACCTCTAAATAGAGATCGGGGGCAGTGCGTCGATTCAGGCGAATTTCTTCATTACAAAAATGCTGCCGTAACTCTAAAGTAGAGTAGTTTAAAAAGCCGAAATTTACTGGTTTTTTAAGCTTATAAACATAATCACCAGTTAGCAGCACGTAGGAAACATGAGTTTGAATCAGCGTAATTGGTTCTTTAACAGGGTGAGGATAAAACCCTGGTTGCATCATCTGCTGAATTAAAGCGGGAAGAGAAGCATCAGTCATAAGTCGCGTTAAAAGGTGCAAATTAACATCACCAGGACTTACGCAGAGATCCCCCTAAATCCCCCTTAAAAAGGGGGACTTTGAATTCCCCCCTTTTTAAGGGGGGAACCAGGGGGGATCTAGATTTCAAGCTTTTGGTGCGTAAGTCCTAATCACAATACATTACTAGGTTATGGAGCAAATGTAGAACGAAGTTGAGACGGCTAGGTTCGCTTTATTTCTTCCTCTGACGCGCCCAAACTTCCAAAGGCATCCCCAGAGGGCTATAAAGTAGTGATTCCAAAACTATCCCAAGATAGACTAACAAAAAATATGTGCAATACACAAAAAAACTAGGGTGAAATCCCTAGTTTTAGTGAATATCTATTTAAAAAAGTGCCTGGTCAAAGGTAAACAGTTGAGCAACAGAGAAAGTGTTGTTGATTTACACTCACCTGCTACTGAGCTAAATTCCCTTTTAGTTCAAATTAATTTAGGCGTTATGCAGTTTCAACAGTTTCAGCCGTTTCAACACTTTCATCAGCAGTTTTAGACTTGGTTGCAAAAAAGCTGACGTGGTAAGGAAATTTTTTCCAAGGATGGATTTGAACTTCCTGCAAAACAGTTGTACCACTCCAAGAAAGCTCAGGTATATTTAGTTGAACCTCTGGTTTTTTACCAGAACTTGCTTTCAACAAATCTCCCAATGCTTTAGTGTTTACAACCAGAGAAATAGATTCTCTACCTTTATGACCATATAATACAGCCGGAAGTAACCCACTACGACGAAGCGATCTAGGCTTGCTGCCTTCTGGTCGTTTTTGACATTCAATTGTAAGTGGCATAATCAGTATTGATTGTTAGTGGTTAAGACGTTGACAGTTGACTGTTGACTGTTCAGACTACCGATTGTACAGGACTTCCGTTAGCGTGTAACAGCGCACGTTTCGGTCCATGAATTGGGTCTTCAACAATAATTGTTTGGTCACGGCTAGCACCCAATGAGACAATGGCGATCGGAACTTCCATTAACTCTGCTAGGAATTTTAGATAATCCAAAGCTTGCTTTGGTAAATCATCTAAAGAGCGACAATCAGCAGTAGATTGTTGCCAGCCTGGTAAAGTTTTATAGATCGGCTTGCAATTGGCAAACTGGCGTGCGGAACTGGGGAATTCTTCGATTTGTTTGCCATCAATTTCATAAGCAACGCAAACGTTGATTTCTTCCAACTCGTCTAGCACATCTAGTTTAGTAATTGCTAAACAATCCAAACCATTAATCCGAACTGCATAGCGACCAATCAGGGCATCAAACCAACCACAGCGACGCTTACGACCAGTAGTAGTGCCAAATTCAGCACCGCGATCGCATAATAACTCACCCATCTTACCGTTGAGTTCTGTAGGAAATGGTCCCTCTCCAACTCTGGTAGTATATGCCTTTGCTACACCAATCACGCGATCGATCATTGTCGGACCTACACCCGTACCTACGCAAGCTCCTCCTGCAACGGGATTGGATGAAGTAACGTAAGGATACGTGCCATGATCCAAGTCTAAAAGGGTTCCTTGCGCCCCTTCAAACAAAATATTGCGACGGCGCTGAATAGCATCGTAAATAAACAAAGAAGTATCTACGACATAGGGGCGTAAACGTTCAGCATAGCCCAAGTATTCCTCTATGACCTTTTCTGGGTCAAGAGGTGGCAAATTATAAAGTTTTTCTAAAATGACATTTTTATAATTAATAGTCCAGCGCAACTGCGATCGCAGTGTGTCTGAATCCATCAAATCTTGGACTCTGATGCCAGTTCTTTCCGACTTATCCGCATAAGTTGGGCCAATACCTCGTCCAGTTGTCCCAATCTTATGATTACCCCGTTGTTTTTCTGATGCCTCGTCAATTATCCTGTGATAAGGCATTGTCACATGAGCCGTTTGAGAAATGAGCAGATTGCCTGTAGGTATTTTTAACGCTTGTAGTTGATCAAGCTCTTTAATTAAAAGCTCAGGATCTATAACCGTCCCACAACCAATAATGCAATCTGTATCAGGATATAAAATACCAGAGGGAATCAAGTGTAACTTAAAGGTCTGACCCTTAACTACAACTGTATGTCCCGCGTTGACCCCTCCCTGATAACGTACGACAACATCTGCCGATTTACTAAGTAAATCAGTTATCTTTCCTTTACCTTCATCGCCCCACTGGGCACCGATCACAACAACGTTAGCCAAGGGTTTATTAAAAGAGCTAAAGTTTACACAAACTAAAATTATCTGCACATACAGCCATAAATGTCAACTTTATTCATGGTTGAGAATGTGTCAATGTAAAAAGTCTTAACAAGCTGGTAGCCTTGATGTATCTATAAAATTATTGATAGTGATAGACGTAAAACCATACATATCATGCTAAATTGCGCTTTTGTATGGCTCACCTGACAATCCATTGGTGGAGAGAGGAGCGGTGATAACTGATGGCAACCTTGATTAGACCTGATATATCTGTAGCTTCGGCTAATCGCCATGCGAAGTTGTTGTTAGTTTGCTTGCAACCACCTTGGGGAGTTTGCTGGAGTTTACTTTTCTTAGTTTTAAATGGAACTGGGTTAAAGGCGGCAACTAATCAAAATATTTTGCCGATAGTAGAAAATCAGACATTACCATCTAGATTAATTCTACAGGAACAGCCGATTAAACCTCATCAAAATTTATATTTACAATCTGAAACTAATCTTCAAAGCCAAGAACCCCAACTTTACTATCAATTAAAGCCCCAAATTTTAATTGCTGCTCCCGATAACTTTACCCCCAGGTTACGCTCAATAGAAGTAGCTCCTAATTTAATTGCAGCCCCAGATAACTTAGTTCCTAACCAGCAGGTACAGCCACCAGCATCCTCCGCGCCAACGCCATCACCAACGCCTACAACTCCTCCCTTACCAACAGTACAACCACCTGCATCTTTACCTGAAGCTAACCCGCCTGCTATTATCCAAAATGCCACTTTACCAAGCTTAACTTTAGATAATTTGCAAATCAACTTTCGCAACGACCTTAATAATTTTAATCGAGAAAATAGATTTATTGAACCTACTGCTCAATTTAGGTTAAGTAATGGCAATCTAATTCAACTCAAAACTGGCTTTAATTATTTTGAATACCCAGGGGTAGAAGATGTATCAAATGTTCCCCTGACAATAGGATATCAAACTAAGCTTAATCAAGTAACTTTGCAAGCGGGAATAGGTGTTGATATATTTAATCGTCTACCAACAGCTATTAATTTTAATACCAAAGTAGATGTCCCTATTGGTAACAATATTACTTTATCGGGGGTTGTAGAACAGGGAGCTTACAAATTCAATGCTGAAACTTTAGATAATCAAATTAGAACTTGGCGATATGGACCAAATTTATATTGGCAAATTGACCGTAATACCAGTTTGTTTTCATTGTTGCGTTTGGGCAATTATAATGACGGTAATTTTGAACAGCAATCTTTTAGCAGGCTAGAGCGCAAGTTGGGATCATTCTCAATAGCAGCTAACTTATTTAACTGGAGTTATAACCAAGATTATCAAGAAAAAAGTGGTTACTTTTCTCCACCAGATTTCCTAGTTCTCACGGGAGAAGTAGCTTTAGAAAGTGAATTATTTAATTTTTTGCGTTGCCGAGTAGCTGCTAGCTTAGGGCAACAAAGGCTACGGGGAGAATTTAGTAATGCTAATAGCTATGAAGGTCGGTGTACCGGAAAAATTTCTCCAAATGTAGATGCAGATTTAGGCTATGTTTACTCAAATGTTCAAGATCAAGAAAGTGGTAATAGCGAATATCACAATCAGTCTTTTACAGGTGTGCTGCGAGTAAAATTTTAAAACAAAAGGTTGATTTATTACTTAAATATCAGCAATGTTTATAATCTTTAGTGGAGTGTAATTTAAAATGAATCCTGATTTTGAACCACCGCCAAAAAGCTGGTCAGCATTAGCGACAGTTGGCGGAATCTTGACAGGGCTGGTAGCGATCGCCGTTCTACAATCTGTCTCAAGTAACATCAATAAAGCTCAACGTACAGAGAAAAAACCTGGAACTCAGACAGTAGCATCGACCTTTGAGAAACAGGATCTCAGGTCAATGAAATTGCCTGGTAAACCAGTTCCATTTAATGAAATAGTAGCTACAAAACCTGATGCTGCTCCGACAGCAGGAGAATTAACCGCAGCCGAATTGGAAATGGCGCGTCAAGCTTGGAGTTATTTCGAGAAAAACTGGAACGAAGAAACAGGCTTAGTTAATTCTGTAGACGGCTTTACCTCCGTCACCCTCTGGGATCAGTCAGCAGCAATGGCAGCTTTGGTGAGTGCTTTTGAACTCGATATCGTGCCAGAAACAGAATTTAATGAAAAAATGGCTACGATGTTAAACAGCCTTACTAAACTGCCGCTTTACAAAAAAGAACTTCCCAACAAGGTATACAACTCAAAAACCTTAATCCCAGTAAATTACGGTAAAGTTGACCAACAAGAAGAAATTGGCTGGTCAGCAATAGATTTGGGGAGGATGGCGATTTGGCTCAAGATTGTAGCAGCTAAGTATCCACAATTCCGTTCTGATGCTAGAGCAGTTTGGAGAAGTTGGGATCTCGATCGACTGGTGAAAAACGGTCAAATGTATGGTACATCCGTTGTTAATGGAGAAGAATTATACAACCAAGAAGGTCGCTTAGGCTACGAAAATTATGCAGCTTATGGGCTAAAACTGTTGGGATTGAACGTAGAGCGGGCTTTAAACCCTACTAACTATTTAGGCTTTGTTAATCTCTATAACACCGGAGTTCCCTACGATTTACGAGATGCTAAAACCAGTGGAGCCAATAACTACGTCTTGAGTGAGCCTTTTATCCTAGATGGCATTGAAATAGGCTTTCAAGGATTACCGAAAGGCTATGCTGACAGAGTATTAGCTGCTCAACAAGCGAGATATGAAGCAACTAACCAGCTTACGGCTGTAACTGAAGATAACTTAGACCGCGAACCCTACTTTGTTTATAGCAGCTTGTTTGTTAATGGCGAACCTTGGGCTGTAATTACAGATACAGGGAAAAAATACAACAATTTAAGGTTTCTCAGTGCTAAAGCGTCGGTGGGTTGGCACGTACTTTACAATACGCCTTATACTCAGAAGTTATTCGATTTTGTGCAAACAAACTTGAAGTCTGAAAAAGGTTGGTATAACGGCTATTACGAAAGTTTGCGCGAACCTAACAAAGCTTTAACAGCCAATAATAATGGCGTAATTATGGAAAGCTTGCTTTACAAGAAAGTTGGCAAGCCGTTAATTGTCTGGGCAGGTGTCGAATCGCCTGATTAAGTTGCTTAGAATTGATATAGGCTTTATGAATGGCATAGGGTAATGAACCAAGAACGCAACGGAACGCAGTGGTCAAAGCTAATGGCTCTTTCCCTTACAGGAGTAACCATTGGACAGTTATTGCCCTATGGTTCACTGCCTGTAGATCGAGTATTAGCTCAAAATCCTAGCCAAAATCAAGCCGCGTGTGCAGATATTGTTGCTCCGTTAACTCCAGAAGAGCAAGAATATGCCCGCACGGCTTGGCAGTATTTTGTGAAAAACTACCAACCAACGACAGGCTTAGTTAATTCTACAGGGGGTTATCCATCGGGAACCTTGTGGGATATGGCGAATTATCTGGTTGCCTTAAGTACAGTGCGGGGGCTGAATATTGTTTCTCAAGCTGATTTTGATGCTCGGTTGAACAAGTTTTTGACCGGAATAAGTGCATTGCCACTATTCAACAATGCTTTGCCGAATAAAGTCTACAATGCTGCTACTGGGGAGATGGTAGATTATGGCAATAATCCTAAGCCGAATGGTATTGGTTGGTCGGCTTTGGATATTGGTCGAATGTTAGCGGCATTTCACATTATCCGTACTTGTCATCCAGAATATGCAGATTGGGTGACAAGTGTGGTTTCTAGGTGGAAGTTAGAGCAATCTATTAAAGACGGGCAACTTTATGGCGCTTTAGTTTTACCGGATGGTAAAACTCAGTTGGTGCAGGAGGGGCGACTAGGTTATGAAGAATATGCAGCGCGTGGTTATGAACTTTGGGGTTTTAAACCGAAGGGCGCGATCGCGATCGAACCGTTTCAGTTTGTTAAAGTTAACAACCTGAATATACCAGTAGATAGTCGTGACTATCAAACTACTAACGCTAATAATTATGTTGTTAGCGAATCATATATTTTAGATGGTATAGAATTTGGTTTACAAGGGTATTTAAAAGACTATTCTCGAACTGTTTTTGAAGCTCAAAAGCGTCAGTATGAAGAAACAGGAGAACTGACAGCAGTTTCGGAAGATAACATCGATCAAGCTCCTTATTTTCTCTACAGTACTGTCTACTCTAATGGTGTACCTTGGGCAGTAATTACAGATGAAAACAAGCCTTATCCGCAATTGCGTAGTTTAAGTACAAAAGCAGCTTTTGGTTGGCGCTATCTGTACCCAGATGACCCTTATGCCCAAAAAATATTTGATGTAGCCAAAGACTTGCGTAATGCTGATGGTTTTTATGCAGGACTTTATCACGAAACGAAAAAACCCAACGCAATTTTAACAGGTAATACTAATGGGTTAATTCTCGAAATTTTGTATTACAAAGCTAGAGGAAATCGCCCATTAATTAATCCCACTCTTGTCAGTTTTGCAGATGCACCGCCTACAGGTAATGATTTAGTGGCAGATGCTCCTACGCCTGCTAATGTCAATCCTCCTTCTTCTGTAGCTACACCACAACCTGCTCCTAATCCCAATGCGGCTGCGCCACCAAGATCGGTAGATGCTCGTGTAAATCCACCACCGACAAATACTGCTACACAACAACCGCAAGCAACTACAACTACCCCACAAGTTGTCGCCGTTGCTCCAATTCCCCCAGTAAGTGGGCAACCTGCGGCTGCTCCCAAACTAGCAAGACCATTAAAGCCACAAGAAAAACGTTACGCTGAGGCTGCTTGGAAATACTTTCAAGCCAATTATGAGCAAAATACTGGATTAATTAGCGATCGCAGCGATGTTAAAGGGGTAACTCCTTGGGGAATAGGTGACTATATAGCAGCTTTGCACGCCGCGCGGTCGCTCGATGTGATCACTGCTGAAGAATTTGACAATCGCACCCGTCTACTCTTGGGAGCGTTGCAACAATTACCTTTATATAGTAGAGAGATTCCATCTCGAAGTTACGCTCCTGGGACATTACAACCAGTTGATTATGGTGGCAACCCTGTGTCTCAAGGTACAGGTTGGTCAGCCTTAGATATTGGGCGGTTAATGTCGGCGTTGTACAACCTCAAAAGCGCGTTTCCGCAATATACCAACGCAGTCGATCAAGTGGCATTACAGTGGTCGTACCTGAGAGTAGTACGAGATCAAAGATTGCAAAGTGCGATCGCCAAGCATGAAGGAAACCAAAGCCAAGCTGATGCTAACTCTATGCTGAGTGTGGTTTATCCAGAAGTGCGCTTAGGTTATGAAGAATACGCCGCTCGTGGTTTTCAATTATGGGGATTTGATGTCGATCGCTCCAGCGTAGGGGGAGAGTATCAATCTCAGAAAGTAGAAGGAATTAACGTACCTACCAAACGCATCCGCCCAGATGTTAACACTGAAACTAATCAATACACAGTGAGCGATCCTTTCTTGCTGTACGGGTTAGAGTTTGGCATCGATCCTCAGATGCGTCAGCTACTTGAGCCAATTCGCACAGCGCAAGCCGAACGCTACCGTCGTACAGGTAAACTCACGGCTGGAGGTACTACCGTCCTAGATCGAGATCCTTATGTTGTCCGCAGTACAATAATTGCTGGTACAGAGCCTTGGGCAACCATAGCAGACGATGGCAGACAAGTACCAGAAGCTCGTATGGTTAGCACGGCAACCGCTTTTGCACTCAATGCCCTGTATCCCAATGATAGTTATGCGACTGAGTTATGGCGGGCAAGCACAGACTTATACGATTCCTCTCAAGGTTACTATGAAGGCTTTTTAGAAAACACAGGTCAACCAGTTAAAGCTTTCACAAGCACTACTAACAGTATGGTTCTGCAATCGTTACTTTACCAAGTAACAAATCAGCAGCCAATTGTTACTAGAAACTTGAATATTAATTCTCCTTGGTGGCAAGCAGTAGCTAAGGGAGATTCTAGTCGCGGTTTACCTTTGGCAAATAGCCAAACAACACAACTGGTGGCTGATGCTTCAGGAACATACTGGACTTCAGTTAATAATCGCCAACCCGTAGCACTACAAGGACAGCCAATTGCCAACAATACAACTTCTCAGCAGCAACCAATAGTATCAGGTTCTGATCTCGCTTCATCCCCATCAACGACCCCAGAATTTACAGCACCCGTTGCCAGTACTCCCCCAATAGTAGCGATAGCGACCTCCCCACCCAACACAACGACCCCAGAATTTACAGCACCCGTAGCTAGTACTCCCCCAGTAGTAGCGACTTCCCCGTCAACCACACCAAGAGCGACAGTACAGCCAGCCGATCGCATTGCCACTGTACTCCCTCACCTACAAACAGACACAAATCTAGCTGTCGCCCAAATTGCATGGCAATACTTTGAGCGTAACTGGAACCCAGAAACAGGCTTAGTTAATTCAGTAGATAACAATCCTGTCACCAACATCTGGGATCAAGCAAGTGCGATCTTGGGAATCCACAGCGCCCGTCAATTGTCAATCATTAATTCAGATGTATTTAACAGCAGATTTTCTCAACTGTTAAAAACTTTAGAAACATTACCTTTATCAGCAGCAAATTTACCCAACCAAGGTTATAACACTCGCACAGCCCAGATGATCCGGCTACCGAATAGTGAATTGCAAAGTCCTAGTGGTTCCGCAGCAGTAGATCTGGCAAGATTTTTGTTGGCATTGCACGTAATTAAGACGAACTACCCAACATATAGCCAACGGATCAATAATCTTGTAGCTCGCTCAAACTTATTGCAAGTAGTAAAAAATGGCTTACAGCAAGGTGGGACAGAGGCACAAGGTTATAAACAATATGCTGCCAAAATTTTAAATCTTTGGAACGTTAACGTAGCAGGATTAGACAACTTCTCCTTAGCAATGGCTCAAAACAGCCTTAGTAACAGTAACTCAAAGGGCGATCGCACTGGTTGCCCTTATATCCTTTGGGGATTGGAATTAGGGTGGCCTGAAGCTGTAAAAACTCAATTAGTCAGCTTGTTACAATCCCAAGCACAAAAATCTTACTTTAAAAACTACAACTTGTCTACCAACGATCAACCCTGGCAGACTAGAAACAAACAAGCCTTAACCGATGCTCCAGTAAACTTTTTGAGTACTAAATCAGCTTTTGCGATCGCATCGCTGTTGCAAGACGATCCCTACGCTACAACTCTACGACAATACGTCCAAAACCTAGCTCAAGCAAATCGTGGCTACCTTTCAGGACGTTATCATAACTCCCCAAACAATCTTAAAGCTTCAATAGACGTTAACACTAATGCCCTGATCTTAGAAAGCTTACTTTACTCTTCTCGCGATCGTCGTCCCCTTGCCTTTTAACAATTAACAATTAACAATTAACAATTAACAATTAACAATTAACAATCACCAGCCGGAAGTTAGGTTGATTTCCACTGGTGCTAGTTATAGCGGTTCCTCTGTCAGCTTAGGCTTCGCCACGGCGCAGAGCGCCTACAGCCGTCAGCTTGTTTAAAAGCCAATGCGCCAATGCTTACAAGGGTTTCAAAATAAAAAATGCCCTAACCACAAGGCGCGACTGCTATATGTGTTTCTCTGTTCCTTGCACCGTAATCCTTATTCCCTATTTTGGGCTTGCTCATGACTCGCAATTATTTTGCCGATCATCCACAAAGCTTTCCTGGGAATAGCAGATCTCGTTTGAAAAAAAGAACCCTGCTATTTCGCTATCTGGCAGAAATTAATCTAATTTTGGGAGCTTGGTATTTATACTGGCGGATCACCAATTCGATTAATTTTGATGCTCTGTGGCTATCAATTCCCTTGCTACTGGCAGAAATTTATAGCTACATAGGTGGTTTGATGTTCACCATTGGACTTTGGCGACCACTTGTACGAGAAGTCAAATCTATCGATCAATTAACACCACCCATGCCACAATCAAAGTGGCCAACAGTGGATGTATTTATTACCTGCTACAGTGAACCACCGGAAATGGTGGAAGAAACCGCTAGGGCAACTTTGGCAATGGATTATCCAGCCAGTAAACTACGGGTTTATATCCTGGATGATGGTAACTCAGCAGAAATGCGGGCAATGGCGCAAAGACTAGCTATAGAAGATTTGCAGTCCCCGTTATTGCAGGAAGAAGCACATCGAATAGAAGCAGAGCGAAATTACTTAATTAGTCGCCTCGAACAACTAGAAGAATTAACACCTGAAATCGAACTATCAGAACAAATATTGC
>JBARVL010000279.1:0-1503 GCA_049646245.1 Crinalium sp.
GTGGAATCAAGCATTAGAAGAACTAGCAAATCGTGCTGATATGACAAAAGCATTACAACAGCTTTTAGATAGTGCGATCGCTACTATAGAACAAAATCGCGATCGCTGGCAATCTTTCTACTTACCCCAACTCCGCGAATTTGTTAACAAAGTCGATCAATTACCAGAAGATAGCCCCAATTATCCCTATAAAATAAGAGTAGTAGGTACACGGGGAACCATAGAAAACTTAGCGCAAGAAGGAATAATTAATCGCTTCCTCAGAAAAATGGAAGCGCGAGTTAAACTATTACCACCAGTTAATCATTCCGCACCAGCAATTACTGAAAATCAACACATCATTACAGGTGAAATATTGGTTGATGGTACTGCTGATGCAGAAGATAATCGCACACAGAGACGGATAGAATTACAGCAATTAAAGCAAGATTTAGAAGAGGGTTATATTACCATAGAAGAATTTGAAAGTTTACGTTTGCAAGTTTTTAAGAAATATCCCATATAACTTATGTCCTTAATCTCCCGTGAGTTACTTATTCTGATTGTTGTATTAGTTGTTATTCCCTCAATAACAACTATTCTTCTCCGTCACGCCTTCTATAAATATTTATTGAAGCAAGCAAATCAGGTAAAACTAATACTAGAAGGTAATACAAGTGTAACTGAACCAAAAATATTACAAATCCTGAAAATCAGATTTCAAGCAGCAAGTAAACAGCTAGAAAATGTTAATACTACAGCTTTAATCGACCAGATTTATTCGCAAGAAAAATTTAACTTTGTCTTTAAATCATTTCGTGGCGAACAAATTGAATATTTTTGCCGTTTGTTACCCAATTTACTGCTAACTTTTGGATTATTAGGCACTTTCCTGGGAATTACCCTGAATTTAAGCGAACTTAATCAGGTACTCAACCAAACTAATACGAGTAACGTTAGTGAATTAGTCCGACAGCTACAGCGACCATTACAAGGAATGGCAATAGCCTTTATTACTAGCTTAACTGGATTACTATTCAGCGCAATTTTAACAATATTTAACTTTATATTTAATACCAACTTAGTTAAAAACTACCTAATAAACTCCTTAGAAGATTATCTAGATAACGTATATCAACCAACTATAGAAGGTCACAGCAGATTAGATCAAGCTGTCAACCGCATGGTAGCTCAACAAGAACAATTTTTAATAAGATTTCACGAAAATGTTACATCTGTAATGGAAAATTCATTAGGAAAAGCAGCAGACAGAATTGTAACAGCAAACCAAGAAGCAAATAACTTAGCCAAGCAAGTTTATGAACGCTTTACCGAATCATCTGGTACGATCGCAACTGCTGCTAATAACTTAGAACATAGTATTGTAGGGTTTGAAAACGCCGTTGCTGCTATGATGAGAAGCACGGATAATTTTGAACAAACTGCTTTAACCTTTGAAAAAAGCCAATTCCCAGAAAAATTATCTCATGCTACCACCAATTTAGCGAATACCCAGAGCAAATT
>JBARVL010000280.1:0-7448 GCA_049646245.1 Crinalium sp.
AAATCCTTACCAACAACAGTAGCCTTAACTTGGAAATTTTTCCCTAAAGTTTCCGACAGTGTTTCTACTAAATCTGCTGCAACTATTAAATAGTTTGATTGTTCCCCTGCTACTGCAACTACCGCATACTTAAGTTCAGGGTTAACACTCACCGCCAAATTAGCTGGAATAGTCCAAGGCGTAGTTGTCCAGATAGCAACACTAAGATGAGGTAAAAACTGCTGCAAGCTATCTTTAACAGCATCCCCTAGCTTAGTTACTGGAAATGCCACATACAAACTGCGTGAAATATGCCCTTCTGGATACTCCAACTCAGCTTCAGCTAAAGCTGTTTTAGAACTAGGACTCCAGTGAACAGGTTTTAAACCACGATAAATATAACCCTTGAGAACCATTTGCCCAAATACACCAATTTGAGCAGCTTCATAAGCTGGTTTCAAAGTTAAGTATGGGTTATCCCAATCCCCCCAAACACCATAGCGTTTAAATCCTGCGCGTTGCTCATCTACAGCTTTCAGGGCAAATTCTTTCGCTTTGCGTCGCAGATCTAACAGCGTTAATTGTTGCCGTTCCTGCTGCTTCATATTCTGAAGAACTTTTAGCTCAATTGGCAATCCGTGACAGTCCCAACCAGGGACATAACGCACCTTGCGCCCCTTGAGCAGTTGGTACTTATTAATAATGTCCTTAAGAATTTTATTCAACGCATGACCAATATGTAACGCCCCGTTTGCATACGGAGGTCCATCATGCAATACAAAAAGTTCACCTGGGTTATTCTGCGACAGTCGTTCATAAATCTGTTCTTCTGCCCAAAACTTTTGTATTTCAGGTTCCCGCTTGACAGCATTTGCCCGCATATCAAACTGAGTCTTAGGGAGATTAACCGTATTTTTATAACTTCCTGGTTCTACTGTCACAGTTCAATGCCGAAAAATTGAGGTACGCTCTACCCATTATCAACGACAAATCCCTTTGACAACAAGCTACCCCCTCTGATTATCTTCTACTTCTATCCTTGGCGCTCTTGGCGTACTTGGCGGTTATAATTTCTCAATCTTAGTACTTGACAAGTCATACTCATTACGAGTACATTTAAAGAAAACGGCTTAATTTACTTTTAGAACATCTCCTCAAGAGGCAAAATTCATGTTTTCCAACAAAGAAGGGCAAAGAGTTCCCAACGTTACATTCCGTGCGCGTAAGAATAACGACTGGGTGAACATCACTACGGATGAATTGTTTGCTGGAAAGACAGTAGTTGTCTTCTCTTTGCCTGGTGCTTTTACTCCTACTTGTTCCTCTACTCACGTACCTGGTTACAACGAATTAGCAGGAGTTTTTAAACAAAATGGTGTAGATGACATTATTTGCCTATCTGTAAATGATGCCTTTGTAATGAATGAATGGGCAAAAGATCAAAAAGCAGACAACGTAACTTTTCTTCCCGATGGTAATGGTGAATTTACCGAAGGCATGGGATTGTTAGTTGATAAAAACGATTTAGGTTTTGGTAAGCGTTCATGGCGCTATTCCATGCTGGTGAAAGATGGCGTAATTGAAAAAATGTTCATTGAGCCAGAAAAACCAGGAGATCCATTTGAAGTATCTGATGCAGAAACAATGCTCAAATACATCAATCCTGAAGCAGCGAAACCCCAAGCTGTTACTCTATTTACCAAAGTGGGTTGCCCATACTGCGCCAAAGCTAAAAAAATGTTGCAAGAGCGTGATATCAACTACGAAGAAGTTGTTTTGGGTGGTGGAATTGGGACTCGCACATTAAGAGCAGTTGCAGGAGCAATAACAGTGCCACAAGTATTTATTGATGGTAACTTAGTTGGTGGTTCAGAAGCTTTAGAAGCTTATTTACAGAGAAACTAATATAGCGATCGCACCCACTAAAAATAATGCTCCGGTAAGTATAAATTACTGGAGCATTATTTTTTTATATTTATAGCAATGAAAGCATCGCGATCGACAACAGGTAGCCGTGAAACCTAGATCGAGTTAAGAAAATAAAAAAGCTGACGGCTGATAGCTGAACGCTGATGGCTATAACTGCGATTAATTTGATGTTCCATCAGTCTTAGAACCAGATGATTCGCCGATCTCATCTACACTTTCTGGCGGTAAACTTGGCACAGACTTAGCTTCAGCATCTTCAATTGCAGCTTCTACCAGTTCGGGATCAGGAGGATGAGGTTTAACTAACTCCGGCACATCAGCAGATAAGGAAGATTCTGCTTGTGCAGGTGAGGTTGGAACAACTCCTGATAAATCAACCGCCACTGCTTCCGTTCCTATAACTGGTGGAGGATTTAGCCTATCTAAGGGATCTCCTGATCCCAGTGGTTCTGCTGGTGGAGCTAATACCACTTCTGGAGCAATTTCCTCAATATTCGCTTTTTTACCACTAGCTCCTGGCATATCTGGACCCCCTGGCTGGCTAGGAGGAGATACAGCCTCAGCCCCTAAAGGTACTACCTCTATCAGCGTGGGTTCATCATCAGCAGCGATGGGAGTAGATGCAGGCGTAGGCGCTACAGATACTTCCAATGTTTCTATTTTAGAAGTTGCAGGTTGTTGAGTTTGTACAGGCTTTGGTTCAGGTTTAGGCAGATTAACCTTAGCCACAATTCCCTGAACTTTATCTTTGACAGTTGTGAATAAATTAGTGGCTTGCTCTTGTAATCCAGAAAAGCCACCTGGAGGAGCAAAATTAGAAAATGTTTCTTGAAGTTTTTCTTTGCTAGGTATCGGTGTTTGTTGAGCGGCTGGAACCATTTCCCGTCGCATCAGCAAAGTTTGCCAAGCGAACCAACCGAGTAATGCCACGCTGGCAATTTGTCCCAGTAGTACACCGCCAGTGATGCGTCCAGCACACACCCATAAAACTAGGGCGTAGAACATTCCTACACCACTCCAAATTAAATCACTTTTGCGGTGAACTTCAGGGAAAAAAAATGCCGCGATGTATAAACCAACGCTACCGAAACCTACAGCTAGTGCCAGGATGTATGCAAGCATAACGCCGACGATTCCTACTGTGTCTATTGAACCTCTATTCGGTTAATTCTACCGTTCAACAGAGGAGTTAGCTAGTAATAGATGCTTGTAATAAATTAAGTATTCCAAATATTTCAAACATCTTCTGACTTTTGGATTCTAAGTTTTCTTACGAGTTCTCGAATCACATCAGTATAGCTTCTACCCTGCAATGCACAATAAGCTTCTAACTTATCCCATTCTGGCTTGCTAAAGCTTACTGATACTCGTTTTTCAATCCATTTTTTATTTGCCATTCCGCATCAAGTTGAGTTATAATATAATCAAGTTTAACCTAAGCTTGACCTATGTACAAGGCTTACCGCACCAAGCTAGACCTCAACAACGAAGAGAAAACCCTAATGGCAAAACACGCAGGCTTTGCTCGTTGGGTCTATAACTGGGGTTTGCGGTTATGGAAGGATGGCTATAAGGAGGGGTTAAAGCCAAATGCAACTATTCTTAAAAAGCTGTTTACTAATCACGTAAAGCCTAATTATCCCTGGATGAAAGAGTTATCATCTAGGGTTTATCAGTACGCATTTTTAAATCTTCAAAATGCTTTTAGCCGATTTTTCAAAAAATTAGCAGAGTCTCCGAGATTTAAGAAAAAATACCAAAGTGATAGTTTTGGTTTAGACAACTGTGGTCAACCAATTAAACTTAGTGGTTTACGTCACAAGTTGCCTTTTATTGGCTGGGTAAAAACATTTGAAGCACTACCAGAAGGTGTAACGAAAAAACTTACAATTAGTAGACAAGCTGGAGACTGGTATCTTAGTTTTTTTGTTGAATTACCAGACCTAGAACCTACACCGAAACAACACAAAACTGTGGGTGTAGATTTGGGTATCTCAACTCTGGCAACTCTCAGCACTGGCAAAGTTTTCCCCAATCCTAAAGCACTACGTCAATCCACAAAAAAACTAGCCCGATTACAACGCTCTTCAAGCCGTAAAGTCTACGGTTCTACTAATTACAAAAAAGCTTCGATCAAAGTTGCTAAACTGCATCGCAGGATTGCGGAGATTCGCGCTGCGGGACTCCATAAACTAACAACTTATTTGGCTAAGAACCACAGCCAAGTTGTTATAGAGGATCTAAACGTTAGCGGAATGTTAAAAAACCATAAGTTGGCTAGAGCAATTGCTGATTGTGGCTTTGGGGAATTTCGCCGTCAACTTGAATATAAATGTCAATGGTACGGCTGTGAATTAGTGATAGTTGATAGGTTCTATCCTAGTTCTCAATTATGTTCAAATTGTGGTCAACAACAAAAAATGCCACTTAAAGAACGGGTTTATAACTGTTCTTCTTGTGGTTTATGTTTAGACCGAGATTTGAACGCAGCAATTAATCTGTCAAGAACCTCTGGCTTAGGGGGGTTAGCTTGTGGAGTGAGTACCGCCGACGGTTCACGATGAAGCAGGAAGTAAACATCAAATTGGGTGTGATTTGTTAGTTATTCACGATTTGTGTCAGTTTTATGCAGCAGTCTTAATCTCTTCTTCCAAGACAATATTAGGGGATCGAGCTACTCTGAAGAAAACCCATCTCAAATTTAATTGCAGAATTAGTTAAACACGCTTATGACACTACAAAGCTTTGGTGTGATTGGATTAGCAGTTATGGGCGAGAACCTAGCACTCAATGTGGAGCGCAATGGTTTCCCCGTTACTGTCTATAACCGTACCGCAGAAAAAACCGATGCCTTCATGCACACACGGGCGCAGGGTAAAAACTTTATAGCCGCCTATACGCTAGAGGAGTTTGTTGCTTCTCTAGAGCGTCCCCGTAAAATCTTGATTATGGTGAAAGCTGGTGCGCCTGTAGATGCAGTTATTGACCAGCTTAAACCAATGCTTGAAGATGGCGACATCATCATTGATGGTGGGAACTCTCTGTATGAAGATACCGCGCGACGCACCCGCGACTTAGAAAATACTGGGCTAACCTTTATCGGTATGGGTGTCAGTGGTGGTGAAGAAGGAGCCTTGAATGGTCCTAGCTTGATGCCAGGAGGTACGAAAGGGGCTTATGATTACTTAGAGCCTATTCTGACTAAAATTTCTGCTCAGGTAGATGATGGTCCATGTGTTACTTACATTGGTCCTGGTGGCGCTGGTCACTATGTCAAGATGGTACACAACGGAATTGAATATGGTGATATGCAGTTGATTGCAGAAGCCTACGATTTGCTTAAAACCGCTTTGGGGCTAGATCATAAGCAGCTACAAGAAGTTTTTGCCCAATGGAACACCACCGACGAACTCAACTCGTTTTTGATTGAGATTACAGCAAATATCTTCAAGTACATCGATCCCGACACAAATCAGCCATTGGTTGATGTAATTATGGATGCTGCTGGACAAAAAGGTACTGGACGTTGGACAGTTCAAGGCGCGTTAGAACTAGGTGTTGCTATTCCGACAATGACGGCGGCTGTGAATGGTCGGATTATGTCTGCTTATAAACAAGAGCGGGTAGCTGCTTCGCAGATATTAACTGGTCCTACTGGTAAGTATCAGGGAGACGCTCAAACTTTTATCAATCAAATCCGTGATGCTCTCTATTGCTCGAAGATCTGTTCTTATGCTCAAGGGATGGCTCTTTTAAGTTCCGCTTCTAAAGCTTTTTCTTATAATCTCAATTTGGGTGAAATTGCACGGATTTGGAAGGGTGGTTGTATTATTCGGGCTGGATTCTTAGATAAAATTAAGTCAGCTTTTAATGACAATCCAGAGTTACCTAATTTACTGTTAGCTCCTGAATTTAGACAAACGATTTTAGATCGTCAGGATGCTTGGCGCGAAGTTTTGGCGCAGTCAGCAAAATTAGGTATTCCAGTACCAGCTTTCAGTGCTTCTTTAGATTACTTTGATAGTTATCGGCGCGATCGCTTGCCTCAAAACCTCACGCAAGCGCAACGCGACTACTTTGGCGCTCATACCTACGAACGTCTTGATAAACCAGGGGCTTTCCATACAGAGTGGACTGAGGTTGATGAACAAACTCTGCAAACCTCAACTCCTCAACCACTGCAAGCTCAAGACCCTGTTGATGTTTTACACAGTAACATCACCTAAAATCTCCAAAGCTTACTTCAATATCCCCCTGTGTTGATAAGCAGGGGATGTAGAGACGCGAAATTTCGCGTCTCTCCTAAAAAAGAACCCAACTGATATATTTAATGTTCAATCTCTCTTCAGCTAACATACAAACACCTCATAGCGGCTACCACTGGGATGATAGTAGCCGCCGCTTTTTTGAAGGTTGGTATTACCGTGTCACGTTGCCAGATAGCGGTGATACTTTCGCGTTTATGTACTCAATTGAAGATCCCATTGGTGGGAAAGCCCACAGTGGCGGTTCAGCACAGATTTTAGGTGCTAATGATGAGTATTTATGTCGCAGTTTTCCTGATGTAAATAAGTTTTGGGCAAGTCGCGATCGCCTTGCTTTAGGTCATTGGGGTAAAACTGAGTTACAAACCCTACCTAAACAACTCTCCCCAACAGATTTTGAACGCCATGTTCAAGAAGGTTATCAAGCTACAGCTACTTGGCATCAGGGATTTCTGCACGATCCTGGTACTGGTAGCACAGCACGTTGGCAATATGAAATTAAACCTATTTATGGATGGGGAAACCAAGGCGCACCTCAGCAATCGACGGCGGGTTGGTTATCATCCTTACAAATTTTTGAACCTGGATGGCAGATTTTGATGGCTCATGGCTTGGCAACAGGCTGGATTGAGTGGAATGGCAAACGCTATGAGTTTACTAATGCACCAGCTTACAGCGAAAAAAACTGGGGTGGTTCTTTTCCGCAAAAATGGTTTTGGCTGAATTGCAACAGCTTTGATGGTGAACCCGATTTAGCTTTAACTGCTGGCGGTGGTAGGCGAGGGGTGTTGTGGTGGATGGAGTCTGTGGCAATGGTGGGAGTTCACTATCAGGGCAAATTTTATGAGTTTGTGCCTTGGAACTCTAAGGTAAGGTGGGATATTCAGCCTTGGGGCAGATGGTATATGCAAGCGAAAAATGCTTTGTATGAAATAGAGTTAACTGGGACAACAGATTTACCAGGTACTCTTTTACGCGCACCGACAAATAACGGGATGGTTTTTTGTTGTCGCGACACGATGAATGGTGAATTGCATCTGCAATTAAGGGAACGGCGCTTAGGTAAATCTCAACTGATTTTAGAAGCACATAGTTCTCTGTGTGGTTTGGAAGTTGGTGGTGGCTCTTGGGAAGAATCTTGGATCTCAAGTTAAGCTGTAATTTGTTATAATTGTTTAATCTATGGGGCTGTAGCTCAGTTGGATAGAGCGAGCGCCTCCTAAGCGCTAGGTCGCGCGTTCGAGCCGCGCTAGTCCCGTATTTGACCTAACCCCC
>JBARVL010000281.1:0-20451 GCA_049646245.1 Crinalium sp.
CTGACACCCTGAAGGGTGCAGCTACACTAACAAAGCCCGCCTACGCGGGCTAGATTTTTAATTAACATCAAACATTAATTAAAAAAGCCTGCCTTTGCAGGCTTAGTCTGTATGGTTCCCCAGGATGTGCGCCTGTGGGAATTTGAGAGCAATGTTACAGCCCTGCTTATTAAGGGGTTGCTCAGGGGGATCGAATTTTCAGGGTTTCAGTGCGTAAGTCCCGACAAAATTATCCAGCCGCGCTATTCTTACCCCCTCCCCTTAATAAGGGGAGGGTTGGGGTGGGGTGTACTATATTTATATGCTGTATTTCTTCCAACAGAGACATAATGCTTGATGGCATCAACTTAAAATTATTTGATATGCTATCAAAACTATGAAACACTAATCACAACTAAAAGCAACTCTATAGATTTACTTATTGATATGGCACTCAAAGCATGGCTGACTAGACTAGCGAAATAAAAAATACATCTCTAGCGAGTGAATCAGAATTAGCTTAACAAAAAATTACAGGGCATTCTCAAAGATGAAGAATGCCCTGGTGTATGATGCTCATTAATCAAAGTGTTAATTATTCCAGCAACTCTAGCTTAGTGAAGCACCACTGCGATCGTAACTAGCAATAAAGCTGGGGTGTGGCTGACCTTGAATGTGATTCCAATATTCAGCAGCTTCCGGGGGCATACCAACTTCAGCAGATACACGGCTCAACATGGATTGCTGACGGTTCTTAACGAGGTGGTGGTGGCGCATCATTAAGGAGCGAGCTTGTTGTTCAGTAGACATTATTTATACCCTCGGTGTTGCTTAAGTTATCTATAACTGTTTTTTGCTTTCTTTAATCACTATAACAGAAAATTCTGTATCTAATTTTACAAAACGCTTAAATTTACAAAAATTAATAAAAGCCTGGTTGACAGACCCGAACTAACTAATTACGTCTTAGGGGGGATGACTTAAGGGGTTCCGCTAATCTGTTAAAACCGCTATAATGCTGTATTACTCAGATCTTGCACCAGTCCCAATAACCCACCAGGGAATCAATTCCCGCAGCTTAAGCTAAAGTCGTCTAAAGACGACTGCGATATTTATTTAAGTCCACTTAAGTGGACTTAAGCTATTAGCTCGGAAATTGATTTCCGAGCGGGTTTTCGGGTCGAGCGAAAATGGTGCAATATCTCAGTATTACTCAAATTTTTGCTTCTTGCTTGACCAGCGTTTGAGAGTATAGTTACTAAATTGATCGACTACTAAAGCTGTAGATTCAGTAGCTCCCAGTCCTGCAATTCCCGTTAATGACTGTTGTTTATCTGTAGAAAATTCACTATAAATGACTGATCCAGTGTCAGAAAAAATCACTGTACGTGGTTTAAATTGCTGCTTATCCTTAAGAGGAATTTTTAAATCAGCTAACATCTCTTGATTAACGGTGATCACAAAATCAGGCTGATTATTACCATTAATATCAATTTGTTGAACTACAAATAGCCCAATTTTTTGCCATGTTTCTGAGGGAATAGGATTTTTTGATGGTGAAGAAGCAACATTTTGTAACTCTTGCAAAAGTTTGGGTATCATGGCAGAAATTAATTGTGGTTGTATTTGGTTAAGATCTACCAATGTTGCCAAATTTGGCTCTAACCAACGTAGTGCTGTCTGTGTGTGTGCAAACAATCTTGAATTGTTTTTTGGTGTTAGTTCTGCAAGGGCTTCTCCTGCTGCCAACAGCTTAATTACTCTACCTTGTAATTGAACTGCTTTGACTGTTGCCATTGCCGTTGCTTTCTCTGATCCTGGTTGCGTCATAGTAATCAGAATATGCCCATCAGTATTTAAGCCAAGAACTTTCCACAACTGCTTGGCTGATTGTACTAAGGGGACTTTGAGGTTAGAAAAAGGTGCTTGCTGCCAGGTAGTACCATCGTTAAAAGTATCAATTTCCACTTGATACCAAACTTGTTGTTCTTCAAGTGTTAAGGATGGGGTTTGTTCTCCTACTGGTGCTTCTAGTTGCAACCACTCTGCGGGATTAATTTTAGTTACTACGTTGGCAGAACCTAGAATTTGGCTCAAAGGATTATTAGGAGTTTCTGTTTCTGCGATCGCAATTACTAATTGTTCTAACACCTCTTGGATACGACTGCTTCCTGATGATGTTTCCCGCAGCCAAGAATTAGCTTTTGATTCTCCTTGCTTGGAAGCTAAAATTAATGCCCCCCAAATTCTCGCATCTTCATTTGAATCCACCCTCAGATTTGCTTCTACTCGCTTCCACAACCTGCCAGAATCATTTTTCAGCAAATCAGCAATTTCATAGCGTTGGTCTGAGGTAGAATCTTGGAATACCTTTAAGGCTTCTTTCCAACTACCATTAATTAACTGAGCAAGGACTTGCTGACTGGGACTAGCCCAAGCTTTTTTCGCCTCAGATTCGGCTGCTTTGGCGTGTAATTTAATTAAATCTACTTGCTCTTGAGCAACAGGCGGTACTCCATCTTTGATTACAGATTGTAACTGTTTCCAGGAATTAGACCACAAACCATTTTTAGCTAAGATAATTGCTTTAAGATAGCTAGGATTATCTAAAGCTGGCTGTTGAATAGAAATTTCTTCCAACTCAATCGGATCTGGTAAAAAGTTGCGGGGTACAACTTGGTACACCGCAAACCGAGGTTCTAAATCAACTGTTTGGTTAATTACTAATTCTGGCGTATCACTATCATTGTCGATCGCTTCCTGCCAATAAGGCTGTTGTCCCGCAGGGTTAGTCCAAGATAGCATCGCACTCAGATGGTTAGTGCTGGGATTATAGTGAACAATTCTGCCATAGCTAACATTTTGTTTGCGCTTGGGTAATTCACCTGTGAGATTAAGCCAAATTCCTGCTGCTTTGGTGTCAAAGCGGACAACTTTGGTAAGAGGAAGTACGCGCCCACTATTTTCCGGTTCTGATTCTGGATGATTTACAGGAGAACTTACAAAAGATTCATCTAAACCAGTAACAGCAACTTGACTGACAAGTTGGTATTTTTCTTTCTCAAGGGGATGATAAACCCTGAGTTCTACAATTTGCTGACAATTATCACAATTCTTAATTGATGCCAAGACGGGGATTAAGACATCGCCTTGATCATTATTATTACTATTGAGGAATACAGGTTGTCCTGGGATGAATTTGCTTTTAGTAATTTCGGCTTCAATTTGAGCAAGTGTGAGGGTAGATTTTTGTTGAGATTCAATCCCAATTAATTTATTTAAATAGCTATTTAACTTCAGATTGGCATCTTGGTTAATAATCAACCACATACTCAGGCTGACACCTCCCAAGATTACAGCAGAGGTAACTACTAAAGCAGTGATCGCACTTTTAGGCGAAATGCGAACTAGCCCACGATTTGATTGAGGACTAACATAAACTCGCACTTTGGGTTTAGTATCATCCGGCTGGTTGTCCTGATCGAAGTTACTAGCATCTGAGATTTGATCGTTGATCTTTTTTACCCTCACTGTTCACCCCTTACCCCTCATTAGATAACATTTGTTCATAAAGCGATCGCATCCGTTCCCAAGTGTATTGAGTAACGATGAGCGATCGCGCATTTTTTGATAACTTTTCTCTTAATAAAGCATCTTCAAACAACTTACTAATAGCATCAACATACTCTGATAATGTATTTGCCCGCAATGCCCGCAGTGGGACACCTGCGCCATCTACCTCCAGTTTTTCCCAACCGCGATCGCACTCAACTACAGGTACACCCGCCGCCATTGCTTCAATGGTTTTATTTTTAATCCCAAACCCTGTCCGCATTCGGACTAGGCAAATTGTACTGTTGTGTAAATATTCCACCATCGAAGGCACACCACCCCCAATACTGCTCGGTTAACAAAGATTTTTTGTTTAGGTAAGCAGAGGGGCAGGGGGGCAGGGGGGAGCGAATATATTCTTAACCGAGTAGTATTGACACCACCCCATACGGTAATTCCAGATCGTTTGCCTAATTCTAAAACTAAAGCTACTTATAATAATCGCTGAGTATTCTCAAACACAAATTCAGGGTATTTCGCTTTCCTGCCCAAGTTCCGCTAAAATTGGGTATTTACCATAATAAGAGTTAAGTCTTAAATAAGAGCAAGTTTATGGATTCTAATCAGCTAAAATTTTTGCTAAAACTGTTGGGATGTGATAATTATCGCACATCTCTGACGGCTAAAGGTTTCAAAGACATTAAAGACAAAAATAGCATTTGTAAAAAATTAAGCGATCTCGAACTGGTAGACTACTCCCGCGAAATATCCGCATTTAAGATTTTACCTGCTGGTCGTGCCTTACTTAAAATGGATGCTTCTGCGTTACCCATCTCAGATAATGAACTCAAGGTACTGGAAAAAATCGCTAAATCTTCCACCAAACTTAAGCCTAGCCAAATCAAAATAGTCAAGGCAACGGAAAGAGACGCAATTTTACAAAGCTTTGCAGACAGGGGACTAATTGAAGCGGATACCCAGATGAAAAAGACAAAAGCTGAGGTATGGCTAACCCAAAGAGGTAAAGATTATTTGCGCGATGAGTATATTCCCAAGGGAAATGCAAATGTTTCTTTAGAACTACTAGGAAATTATGTACGTTTCTTGCGAAAATCTCCACGTTTAGATCAAGCGCAACCTACAACTCAAGCGGTATCTACGCTGACAACCAAGGCAACTGATGAACAAATTTTGCAAATTATTCAAGATTTAGACAAAAATTTGGGTACAGAAAATTACTTACCCATATTTCATCTACGCCAAAAGTTGCAACCACCATTTTCTAGGGAAGAATTAGATCAGGTACTTTACCGCCTGCAACGTAGTGACAAAATTGATCTTAGTACGCTGGTAGATCCTACTCCTTATACTCCCGAACAAATTGACGCAGGAATTCCTAAAGATACGGGCGGTTATTTGTTCTTTCTTATGGTGAATTAATTATTTAGCCAGTCAATTTCTTGTTTTCTTACTTAACCGAGTCTCAAGCTGATTAAATTATGCCATCTATCGACGAAATCATTAAGAGTGAAGTTAACCCCTTTGATACAACAACTTTTAGAGCGGGTAACTTTTGGGGAGAAAAGCAAGATTCAACTATGACAGTTGATTCTATTCACACTGATGCGATCGCAGAAGTTGAAAATACTTTAAACTTAGTAACTAAAGACCATCACAGTCGCACAATTTTACTTACCGGAGATCCTGGATCTGGTAAAAGTTATTTATTAGCTCGGCTGAAACGCTCTCTTAATTCTAAAGCTTTTTTCGCTTATATTGGTCCTTGGCCTGATAGCGAGTATATTTGGCGGCATATTCTTCGCTATACCGTTGATAGCTTAACTCATGCTCCAGAGGGACAAAAAGATTCTCAGCTTATGCTGTGGCTCAAGGGTTTAGCTGCTTTCAAACAGCTATCCGTCAAAGAGGTGCTATTTAATGAGGATATCTGGAATTTATTAAGGAGCGATCGCCAAAAATTCATTAAAAAACTTAAAGATACCTACAAAAGTACTGGCATTTATAATGCCGATATTTTCTTTGGAATGCTTTACTCACTCACAGATCCAGAGCTTTATGATTTAGCTTGTGAATGGTTGCGAGGGGATGAACTCAGCGAAGAATCTCTGCAATTATTAAAAGTCAAAAGCTGCATTAATTCAGAAGACGCGGCTAAAAACATCTTAGAAAACTTTGGTAAAATTTCCGCAGAAACTCAACCCATAGTTTTATGCTTCGACAATTTAGATAATATCCCCCGTCTCGCCGATGGCTTTCAAGATATCCAAGCCTTGTTTAATGTTAACACCACTATTCATAATGAATGCTTACAAAACTTTTTAGTCATCCTCAGTTTTGTAACTAATAATCTCCGCCGTAATTATGACCGTATTCAACAAGCAGATAGAGCGAGGACTGATGTAAAAATTCAGTTAAAAAATATCACATTATCACAAGTAGAATCATTGTGGATTAATAGATTACATCCAATACATAATCAAGCAACCCCTCAACCAGAATCGCCACTTTTTCCTTTAACTCGTAAAATTTTAGACGATAAATTTACTGGTGGTAAGACTGATCCTAGAACAGCTTTAATGCTGGGAAGACAAGAATACCAAAACTATAAAAATCAGCTTGTTAGCGAACCTCCAATCTCTCCACTTCCACCAGATAAAACTGCTCATCCAATCTCTCCACCAGATCAAACGGAAGAATTTAAATTACTTTGGCAAAATGAATTTAATAAAGCTAAACTAAAAATCAATAAAATTACTCTCATCTCATCTCCTGAACTAATTAAAATGCTGCAAGAAGCATTAGCAGCTTTAGAAATCAAAGAAATTAAGCCAAAACTTTTAAAAGGTGCTTCCGCTATTTATTCTTTTAGCTACAAAAATCCCACTCCCCCAGGGCGGATAGGAGTACTTTGGACAGAAGACCTCAACATGAAAAGTTTTTACAATGCGATGAACGCTTGTAAAGCAGCTATTGAGCAAAATCTATGTCAAAATATGTACTTAATTAGAATTGTTGATGTAGGTAATGCCAAATTAGCAGGATATAAAATTTACAAACAAATCTTTACAGGTTCCCCTCATCGACATATTACACCTAAATTGCTATCAGTCCACTATCTAGCTGCATATCATAATTTAGTTAATGCAGCACTTGCACAAGAATTAGTAGTTGCTGGAAAAACAATTAATCAACATGAATTAGAAAATTTAATCCGTGAATGTAAGATTTTGCACAAGTGTATTCTTTTGCAAGATTTAGGAATTGTCCCAGCTAATACAGATAATGGCGAAACAGAAGAAATAAAATTGAATCTTCAGGAAGTCAAAGAATTTCTATTTAATTTAGTCAAAACCCAAAATTTCCTTGGTAAAGCAACTTTAGTAAAAAATGCTCTTGCTAAATTCACCCAAGTAAATCAATATCAAGTAGAACAATTAATTAACCAATTGTGCGCTGAATCTAAAATCAGGATTGTTAAACAAAGTAATAAACCTACAGAAGATTTAGTTTTTCTGATTGTTAAATAAAAACTACCCATAAAAAAATGCCATATTTAACCGAACCAGAGGCAATTAAATCGCTAATTGACAAATTAGCATTATCTAACATTCTCTGGTTAGATACAGAAATTGCTGACTGGTCTACTAAAAATCCCAGGCTATCTCTAATTCAGGTATCGGATGATCCTAAAGACTTAACAGGAGATTCCACCTTTGTATTAGATGTTTTAGATAAACATGATTTAGCAGCATATTTTATTAACCAAATTATGGTTAATCAGCAAATTGAAAAAATATTTCATAATGCTGGTTTTGATTTAAAATATTTGGGTAATAAACAAGCTCAAAATGTTACTTGTACATTAAAACTTGCCAATAAAATCTCTTTAGATAAATTAGGAACAGCTAACCGTAAACTCAAAACTTTAGCCGCAGGACTTTGTAATTTTTCTAATGTAGATGCAGAAGAACAGGCGAGTGATTGGGCGCGTAGACCTCTGACAACAAAGCAGCTACAATACGCCAAAATGGATGTAGTTTATTTAGCTCAAGTTCATCGCCGTTTACTAGAACTGACTAATCAGAATCATAAATATTTTACTCCTACAAAAGTAAGGATTGCCTTTGAGTGTGGGAGATTATTTTATTTAAATCAGCATTTTGGCGGTAAAACTTTATTTATCCCAGATGAGAACTTTATCGGTATCGGTAAGGAGTTTCATCAATTAGCCGAAAATCTAGCTAATTTACTTAAAAATGAACCTCGATTTAAAGATTTATTTGCACCCGCAGCTACTCAGCTAATTCTAGAAGAAACTGCCGCTCAAATGCAACAATTATTCTATGAATTAGCTTTTTTCCCACACTTGCAAACCGCTATTCAAGCAAATCCAGATAAAGTAACTGCACTATATCAAGTTTGGCAAGCATTAATTCCCTTAATTCGACGCTGGGCAGAGTTACTAATAAAAAATCGTCGTTACTGTAATGCAACTGAGGTAATTAGTAAAACTTTTGTAGAGTCGGAACTTAAGGTTGATCATGGGTTTACTTTACCAAATGGTAGTAAGCAGGTAGTTAGGGGGCAATTTGATAGTTTAATTTATGATTGCGAACATCAACGCCTGTGTGTGGTTGAGTATAAAACTTATCAACCTGTAGATGTTTCAGCACAGTTAGCGCAAGTTGCCTTATATAGCTATATGCTTTGGGTAAAGAAACAAGTTCCCGTTGATTCTGCTGTTTATTGTGTTGCGCCAGAGTTTAAGGAATATCAATTTTCTTGGGAAGATTTAGAAAATACTGTACATAAATTAATTCCGCATAAGTTACAACAAATGCAGGAATGGTTGACGTGGAAACCACCGCAAAATAATCCACCACCTGCAACAACTCAATCGCATCTTTGTCAGATTTGTCCGCAGCAGGAAAAGTGTCAAAGCTTTTTTGTAGTTGGAACCCCACCCCCAACCCCTCCCCGCCCGCAGGGAGGGGAGCAATCTTCAATAGCTATTAACCCAGATATTGTTGCTGAAGAAACCCCACCCCCAACCCCTCCCCGCACGCAGGGAGGGGAGCAAGAGCAGGGGGAAACAACTATTAATCCTGATGTGGTTGCTGAAGAATTAGTTAATATTCTGCAATCTTTTGGGATTGGTGTAGATTATCAAGGTGCTGTTGTTGCGCCAGCTTTTATTAGAGTGAAGCTGAAACCACAATTGGGAGTAAAAGTTGTTTCTATTTTAAATAGATCTGCTGATTTACAAGTACAGTTAGGTTTAGCAAATCCTCCGTTAATTGCACCGCAAGCTGGATTTGTGAGTGTGGATTTACCTCGCTTGGATCGTCAAGTTGCTACATTTGAAGATTATATTCAACGTCAAAATTTACCTGCAACAGCACCAGTAAAGATTGCAATGGGAGTAAATTTAGACGGAGAGTTGATAGAAGCAGATTTATCTGATCCAAATACTTGTCATTTTTTAGTAGGGGGAACTACTGGGAGTGGAAAAAGTGAGTTTTTGCGATCGCTTCTTCTCAGTCTTTTAGTGCGCCATTCTCCCAAGCACCTCAAAATTGCCTTAGTCGATCCCAAGCGCGTGACATTTCCTGAGTTTGAGCAAAGTTCTTGGTTGTACTCACCAGTAGTAAAAGAGAGCGATCGCGCAATATCCCTAATGGATGATTTAGTTGCTGAAATGGGGCGACGCTACCAACGCTTTGAAACGGCTAAGTGTGCTGATATCAATAGTTATAATCAAAAAGCCGATCAGCCATTGCCTCGAATTGTCTGCATCTTTGATGAATACGCCGATTTTATGGCAGAAAAACCCACCCGTGAAGCACTAGAACTAAGTATAAAACGCTTAGGAGCAATGGCACGAGCAGCCGGAATACATTTAATTATTGCTACGCAACGCCCAGAAGCAAAAGTTGTCACACCTCTAATACGTTCTAACTTACCTGGAAGAGTGGCACTGCGGACAGCTAGTGAAGCTGATTCAACAATTATCTTAGGAGGAAAACAAACAGAAGCGGCTTACCTTTTAGGCAAAGGAGATTTACTTTACCAAGCAGGAGCTAATTTGTTGAGGTTACAAAGCCTATTAGCTAACAATGTAACAGTTCGGGAGTAGGCGATATAGGGGAGATGGGGAAATAAAATCGGTAACTGCTAACTGCTAACTGGTAACTGAAAGAGCGATCGCACATTATGATTAAGAATGATTAAGACTAGAACGCTGGAATAGCATTGGCGAAAACGTGCATTAGCTGTAACCAGTACTGCTGCACTCAAACAGAGGATGTAAAGATGGCATTGATCATTGCAATTGTAAATATGAAAGGCGGTGTCGGTAAAACGACACTCTCAGTTAACCTAGCCACTTGTTTAGCCAGATATCAAAACAAGCGGGTTCTAGTTGTTGACTTAGACACCCAGATCAGTGCCACTCTTAGTTTAATGCCCCCCCATGACTTTGCCAAAATTAGGAAAGAAAGACGGACATTGCGGCATTTAGTTCATAAAACTATTAACCCCAACCTTAACACAAAACTGACAATTCAAGATATCATCTGTCGCTATGTTGGGACAGTCAAAGGTTTGGATTTATTACCAGGAGATATTGATTTATATGATGAATTTTTAGTTTCTGAAATGCTTCACGAAAAAGCTTTAAAAGAAGGTAGAACAGATTTTTCGGAAGTTTGGAAGGAATTTGAAAAAGTTTTAATCAAAAACATTTTAGAACCTGTGATGGATGAGTATGATTTCATCATCATGGATTGCGCCCCAGGTTATAACCTAATAACTCGTAGCGGGATTATGGCTTGTAACTTTTATGTATTGCCCGCGCGACCAGAACCTTTATCAGTCGTGGGAATTCAACTTCTAGAAAGACGCATCGCCAAACTCAAAGAATCCCATGAAATAGACACCAAAGCAATAAATCTTAAGCTGCTAGGAATTGTCTTCATTATGTCAGGCGGGTTGATTGGCAGATATTACAACCAAGTTATTCAACGGGTTAACGAAGATTTTACGCCTGTGCAACTATTTAAAACGCGCATACCTTTAGATGTGAATGTTTCCAAAGCCGTTGATAGTTTTCTACCAGTAGTTTTGGCATCTCCAAGTTCATCGGGTTCTAAAGCTTTTTTCAAATTGACCCAAGAGTTTTTGTATAAACTGCAAATTTATGGCAGTTTGTATGAAGCATCTAAAACTAAGATGAATTTGTCAAAGTTAGATTGATCATCGGGAAATTTGCTCCCTCCCCTTTATAAGGGGAGGGTTGGGGTGGGGTGTACTACATTTAATATAAAGGTTCAAATCCAGCATTTTGTGGTGCAACAACTGACACAAACTGGAGTGGTTTATAACCGCTATTAACTACGCCATGAACCTGTCCTATATGCGCCACCACAATCTGTCCTGACGAAATAGGCGTTGTTGCTCCCTCAGCATCAAGGATGTATTCACCACTACCAGACAATACAATCCAAGTATCCTGCCCAGAAGGATGAATATGTGGGCTAATCTGTTGACCAGGCAAAAGATACCACATCACAACGACAGCATCGGGTGATTCCGTAACTACAGATCGTACAGGTTCGCCGTCTGAAAGTTGAATAAATTCGGTAGTATTGAAAATACGGGATAACGTCATCAAAAATATGTTTGAATATGCTACTCAACATATAACTGTAATTAAATAAAAATCTAGTATTACAAACTACAGTTAGAGAATTTCGCCACTTACTGGCTACTTGCACCTTCATTGAGGGTCAGTCTGTAACTCTATCTCAACAGGAGTTCCATCCGATGTAGCTATTGAACCGTCAGGATATATGGTTGTACCATCCGCATATACGGTTGTACCATTGGGATATACCGTTGTGCCATTTGCCCAAACGCTCGTCCCATTAGGATAAATGTTTGTGCCACTAGGAAAAATTTTTACTCCATCTTGATCAATAAATACCTCGTCTGGCTTGATTAAGATATTTTTTGGAACAGTCCTTTTTGCCAAACCTTGAGGATTTTTTCTCTTGGCTGCACCTGGGATTGGCTTGTATTTTCTTACTTGTCTGTCAGACTGACCATCATATATAATTTCAGGCTCACTTTGGGACATAGCAATATTATGGTTGTTTCCCACGTTACCTAGATAACTGATAATTAGAAACGAAGACACAAAACAACTTATCAAAATATTACGGCGCAGCATAACCTTTCACACAAATCAAGGATAAACATCATATTTACCCTTGATTTTAGATGGGTTTAACTTAATGAAGGCTTAAAAGCGATCGCTTAAAGCAGCAACACACCGCTCACAGATAATCGGATGTTCTACTATTTTACCTACTTGTATTGAGTAGTTCCAACAGCGATCGCACTTCTCTCCATCCGCCTTGACTACACCCACACTTAAGTTATCGCCTTGCATTTTATATTACTACCTTAACTGTGCCTACCCATTCTGTTTTGGGCAGTTCTAATTCTAATTTTTATAACAATTACAAAATATGAAAATTTATGAACCTATATTAATAATTAATATGTAAGCCCTGAGTTTATCAAAACTTGATTAAAATTGTGGCAGTTATAAATCTTGAAGTGAACAGTTTATATGACAAAAAAGCAATGTAGGTTAACGAATGATGGGCTAAACAAAATAAAGGAGATTTTAAAACAGGATGTAAATTATACAACAAGTGATGACAAAAAAATTTTAAAACATCCCGTTGAGGAAATTAGTTGGGAAAATTCCCCTGCTATTTATAGTGCAATCAATATAAATAAGCTTTGTAAAATAGGTAAGGAAGAAGGAGAAGATTACACAATAGATGATGATACTATTAAGGACATATTCATACCCCCTTCTAACAAAGGATTACATGAAGGATCAATCAAAACTTTTTTTAAATTGATTATTAAGGTAACTTTGGACAATTTGAATAGTGAAAAAAATTCTTTAAATCAAAAATCAAAATTTTCAGAAATAAAAAATATAGAGAAGCAAATAAATAAAATTGGAAAAATTAAAACTCAAATTTACAGCAAGAATAAGAGACATAATTATTGGGAATGTCCAGATTGTGAAGAATCAAATCTAAAAAGAGCCAATATTAATCAACCTAATTATTATGTCGAGCGTGGT
The DNA here is from genome assembly GCA_049646245.1 of Crinalium sp. Lineage (GTDB taxonomy): Bacteria > Cyanobacteriota > Cyanobacteriia > Cyanobacteriales > PCC-9333 > Crinalium. Next base: position 12,719 of record JBARVL010000281.1, read on the forward strand.
AGTATTGAACAAAACTGTTATAATGCTCTTCAGTCAAAAAATAGTGAATTAATTCGCATAAAAGCCCCAAAAATGTGGGGTAAAAGTTACTTGCTAAAACATCTATCTAGATATAACAAGGAAGAGCTTAAATGTGACAGCATTTATATTGATATAAAAGTATTTGTAGACCAGTCCTTATTAACCGATGATGTATCTAATTTTGTTAAAGATATCTGCAAATTCATTTGTGAATCGTTAGATATAAGCATATCCATGGAGCGATTCTGGAAAAAAGATGAAAGCATGACCCTAAATTTAGTTAGGTTTTTTGAAGACAAATTAATACCAAGATTAGACAAGCCTCTATGTTTGATATTAGATGAAATAGATTGGCTGTTTCACAATGTAGCAGACACTTTTTTATATGCAATAAGGTATGTATGGACGAGAGCGATTACCAAGCGTGAGCAATGGAGCAATTTAAAGTTATTTATGGCATATAATACAGATATTCCTAATCCCCAAAATAGTATAATATTGGATTATGGGACATCGTTGTACTTGCCACCATTTCAAACGCAAGAAATACAAGAGTTAGCAAAACGTTATAGCGAAATAACAGAGTTTAATGAGCATCAAGTCGCAGCAGTGTATAAATTAGTGGGCGGTAATCCATATTTGGTAAAAACAACATTAAATTTGATATCAGAATATAACCCTGAAAATAACAAACCCCAAAGCCCAATAAAATTTGAAGGCGAAGGAGAAAATACAAAGATAAAGTTAGGAGGGGAATTATATAGGGAGGGGGCTTTTAGAGAGCATTTAGATGAACGATGGAGTTATTTAATAAAAGATCCAGATTTAGTCAATACAATGAATCTAATAGTCAAGTCTGTCGGTGCTGTTAACGTACCCGGAGAACACGCTTTAAAGCTCTTTAATATGGGATTAGTAAAATTTGATGATTTAAGAAGAGCCGAATCGAGATGCCAACTATATACTACGGATTTTCTTAACTACTTTACTAATTTTACTGCATTCTTTTAACGGCAATTCAAGCTAACACCCTGTTTGATGAGGCTTTCCCGTACTTGTGGTGATAAATAAAACTTATATTTTAGGGAAAAGGAGAAAAGGGGAAAAGGGAAATAGTAATAAAAAATACACTTGACACCATGATGCTGAAAGAGCCGAATTCTCCGAATTCCGATAATTAATTATCGGAATTGATTTTATTTTTTTTCAGAACCTGCGTATTATATTAACTCAGCCAACGAGAATTACGAACATATAGGATTATCGAAAAAAATAATTGTCATATTGATTGGGGAGTGTTAACTTCCAGACAGCCCTAATTTTGGAGAAATTAGCAAAATGGAGTTTGATTTTCAGAAAGGTATAAAAAAAACCATCTGCGATAACTTTGCCTCGTTCAACAAAGAGCAGCGATCGCGTAGTGAATTTGAATCAAATGCCCGTTCTTTTTTGAGCGGAACTTTGCCAGGGGTACTGATATCAACTGCGTAGTTGATGGAACTGAAGCGGCATACCACGTGACCAAGGAAGAGTATCGAAAAATTGGTGAATTTTATTACCAATCTGGCGTTGAAATGGGACTAGCGCCTGAAGACGCTATAGTCCGAGCTTTTGATTATCTCATAGGCTGGGATTGAGCCACAAGTAATTGAGGCGGCGGAGTTGTCACTTTGTTTGCCAGTCTTCAACGGATTGCGATCATGTCAGGGGCAGGATCGCAGTCCGTTGTTTATTGCTGGATAACCCTGTTTTGTCACTCTCTGAGAAGTCTGACAATTTATAAATTCTCTAACTGTTGTATTGAAAGCTACACTACCGACATAGCGATCGCTACTAAAAGACATCTCCAGAAATTAAAGGTGCTTGCTTGGAACCCTTGTATAGACATTACATATAACGTCTATACATACTTTCCCCTAATCATTCGCCTACATAATGTCTAAATCCTTTTTTTGGGCTTGATTGCTAAGAATTCCGATAATTAAATTATCGAAACTAATTTTTTTTTTACAGAACCTGCGTATTTATTAACTCAACCAAAAAGAATTACGAACATATCTGATTATCGAAAAAATCTGTTGTCATCCCGATTCCGGTAGTGCTAACTTCCAGGTAGTTGAAATTGATAGAGCCAAACGGCAAGTTTTGGCAGATCTTTTCATCTTCCCAAATGTATCGAGATCGTTGCACTCAAAATTATGACGAAACATCATTTTCAAAAAGAAATACAACGGCTAAAGCGATTAGAAGACGCTTTCCTTGACAAGCCTTATATACTTCAGATAGTCCAACTTGGTACGTGCGAAAGTGAAAAGACTTTAGAATTCATTAGGAATGGTGAGATATACGCCAAACCAGTGAACGTTTACATGACCGGAAGAACTGGTTCTGGTAAAACAACAGTTGGTAATTTGCTGTTCGGGAAGGCAGTCCTGAATTCAAGTGGGCATATAGACTGCACCGACTTCCTAGCAATCTGCAATTTCAAAAATCTCATCTATTTTGACACTCCAGGCGCTGGTAGTAATGAAAAGTTCGAGAATATAAATCGGGCAATTTATTGTATGCCCCAACTAACAGACGAGGAGGAAGTTACGGATTTTAAGGTAAACAAATACTCTGATACAGGTGAATCGATCGAGTCTGATAAAGTTATTATCGTATCTGAGTGGCAATTACCCGAAAATCAAGCAAAATTTGCCCCTGATGTAATTATCTACATGATTGCCGACAACCAGCAATTTTTGAGGGAAGATAAAAAATATTTGGAAGCTCTGATAAAAGCTCGGCAAAAGGTAAATCCGAAAAACCAAATTATCTTTGTTCTGAATAAATTTCACAAAGAAGGAGTACGGCAAGCTAGCGATGAAAATATTGAAGATTGCCGTAACGGGGTAAAAGAAGTCTACAATAAATTTTATCCTAACGATGAAGCTCCCATTGTAGAAGTTGATGCTAAGACTGGTTATGGTATCCACGCTTTAACTGGTTCGATCTGTCGCTTAGTGCCACCTGATAAATTGGGCAAGATGGAGAGTGGTCTTGACAAAAAGCTAAAAGCTCATGCGACACGCGAACGAAGCCGTAGATATCGCGATAATGTAATTCAAATTGCTTCAAGGCTCGCTCTTAAGAGAGTTGATTTTCAACTAGGTCAAGAAGGCATCGTCAAACAAGCTAGTATGGCTATTCTTAGCTACGGTATCTTAACCTTTGAGAACACAACCCTCAAAACAGATGAATTACAGCAACAATTAGAAGCTCAAGCCAAGGCTGTAACAAATCAAAAAACTGAAGCAATCAATACTCAAGAAGTTACTACAAGAGAGGAAGACAACATTGTTTACAGAACTAAAACCATCAAAAAAGAATGGGAGGAAGACCAATATTTTGTTGTAGAAAATCCAAGGCAGCGTATTGGTTTGGGACCAATCATTTGGGAAGATGGAGGTGGATCGCACGTCGAAAAGCGTACAGTTAAAAAACAGCAATTCGTTCCTGAAACAGTAGCTTCTAAAGAGGGTACTAGGACAGTTGTTGATCGGGTACTGAATAAAGAGATAGGGAAGAAATACCTCAAAGGCGGGTTTGAGATTATTAAGCTCTTGCTCAGTATCGCACTAGGCTGTGAATCGTGCGCGGCTACTGCTAAGAATTCGCAGGCAGCTTTTGTTAGCGAGATCGAGGCGGCAGAAAAAGAGGTTGAATCGAAACTTTTAGCTGTAAAAAGCCAACTAGAAAGTTTAGTTAATGCAGATGATGAAAAACAGCTTGTCGAGTTAATTAAAACCAGTCTAAATTGTCTGGATTAACTTTGACGTAGGCTTAAAGGCTGGGGTAGTGAAACTACCCCATTTTTTTATCTACCTTAGCAATCCTTCTAAAACCATAATGAAACTCCAAAAGCCTTCTGTTGCAGCCATAAGAGCTAATTTTATCATTGAAAAAATAAATAAAATCTCAACTAAATTTCCAGACATTACAATTGCTTTTACTGGTCGTACCGGGAGTGGAAAAACGACTTGCGCTAATCTTTTAATCGGAGTAAAATCTTTTCTTAAGTCAACTGGCTATCAAAATTGTAGTAACGAAGTAAGTTTTGTGAAATTTACCAACGGTTTCAATTTTATAGATCTGCCTGGAGTTGCTAGTGATGACAGGCTAGAGAATTTTAATCGAGTTGCTATTGGCTTAGAGCAAATTAAACAATTTCCGCAAGTTGATAACTTGACGATCGCCACCTACAATCAAAATCAATTTGTTGATAGAATTAGCTCTAGCATTGCTGAGTGGCAGCAACAACAATTTATACCAGCCTTTAGACCTAATCTTATTTTCTACTTTATTGCTCCGCATCAGCAATTCCTAAGAGATGATATCAAGTATCTTACAGACTTACTCAAGCACAATTCACAAGTCATCTATGTACTTAACCTGTTTGTAGATAAAAAAACTGGGATTAGTTTCTTCACTCATCAAAATCTTGCAGACTGTATTAAAAAAGTGACTGAAGTTCATCACCAAATTTTAGGAAATAAAGAGAATCCTCAAATTATCAAATTCAACTGTTGGACAGGTGAGGGTTTAGATAATCTACTTACAGCCTGCACAGCTAAATTAGGACAAGAAAAAGGGAAGCTATTTGCAGAATTAGTAAATTATCAAATTAAAAAAACTCCTCAAATTTATGCCCAAGAAATATCAAAAGAACTGCTCAAGGAAATCAGTGATATTGCTTCAATTAAACCGTCACATCAATCTGATAAAGAGGCTGTGCTAGATGCTTGCACTGAAATTAAGAATTTTTTAGCTGAAATATTTAATCAATCTCAGCCCATCCTCGTTCCTCAAAAATTTATTGAATCCAAAGCTCAATTAGTTATTTCGGAGTGTATCGAGCCTCACTATGAGGATGTATTATGTGAAAAATCAAGACAAATACCAGTTCCCATATATCAGACTGTTCAGATAGATGACTATAGTAGACCTATAATAGAACGTCGGTATCGGGTATTGAGGATTTTTGGTATAGAAATAGATAGAACGGGGTATAACGTAATAGTTGGTTACGAGAAAAAAAAAGAACAAAGGTTTTCGCATTGGCATTATAAGATAGAAACTTGGCAAGAAAAAACAGGTAAGCAACGAATAGTTGGTTACACCTATCACTCTCTAAATCAAAAGGGAGTAATATTTCTATTGACAATGACTACTTTATTCATGTCACAATTAATTGACAAGTATATTGAAACTTCCGAATTAGAGGCTAAGTATGACACAATTAGTATGAATATATCCCAAAAAATACTTGCTTTAAATGATTTTCCTAATCCTCCTAGCAAGGATAATGTACGAAGTTTTTTAAACCACCATTTATCTTTTAAGTTAGTGTTTTCGCTAATTAATTGTGAACCTGTCAGCTTAAAAAATGTGAAACTAGAAATGAATTAAGTATCGCTTAAGCGTTAAAAATTACTCTCTAATTTTACCTAATACGGAATCCCCCCCCCCACGCATGGAACTTCCGTATCAATCTGTCAAGAAAACAAATAATTGGTTAACCAATAATTCATAAAAAAATCAAGGATAAATCTAATATTTACCCTTGATTTTCAATACGCTTAAATTAATGCCAATTTAAAAACGATCGCTCAAAGCAGCAACACACCGCTCACAAATCATCGGATGTTCCGCAATTTTACCTACTTGAGTTGAATAATTCCAACAGCGATCGCACTTCTCCCCATCAGCCTTGACTACACCCACACCTAAGTTATCGCCTTGCACTTTATATTGAATATCCTGCAACGCCTCAAGTGAGTCTAGTAACTCTACCTGAGAAGATAAGAACAGATAACGCAACTCATCTACACCATTACCAGCTTCAGGGTTAAGTTGTTGCAATAACTGACGCTGATCAACATTAGGAATATAGAGCAATACCTTCGATTCTAGAGAGGAACCGATCATTTTTTCGGTTCTAGCTTGCTCTAACACTTTATTAACATCTGTGCGAACTTGTCGCAACATCTGCCAAGGTTGTGTTAATTCTGGTTTATGCCATTCTTCCTCTAAATTCACCCAACCAGCTTCAAATACAGATTTACAAGGTGTTGTATAGGGGATATATTGCCAGATATCCTCTGCCATGTGAGATAAAACAGGTGCGATCGCTTTTGCTAAATTTTCTAATGCGATCGCCATCACCGTCTGACAACTACGACGACGCAAAGAATTCTCCGCACTGATATACAATCTATCCTTAGCAATATCTAAATAGAAATTAGATAAATCTACCACACAGAAATTCTGGACAGTTTGGAAGAAACGGAAAAACTGATAACTATCAAAAGCTTCCGTTACATCCTTAAACACCTCAGTCATCCGGTGCAACAGATAGCGATCCAGTTCCGGTAATTGTTCATAAGGAACCGCATCTTTAGCTGGATCGAAATCGTGTAAACTACCCAACAAATAACGGGCAGTATTACGAATCTTACCCCGCACATCCCCCATTTGCTTCAGGATGCTCTTACTAATAGAAACATCAGAAGAATAATCTACAGAAGATACCCACAAACGCAAGACATCAGCACCATAAGGGGGTTCTTCCTTCTGATTTTTACCACCTTCAATTACAATTGCAGGATCGATCACATTTCCCACAGATTTACTCATCTTGCGTCCCTGTTCATCCAGAGTAAAGCCGTGAGTTAATACAGTTTTATAGGGCGCATGACCATTAGTAGCCACACTGGTTAACAAACTTGATTGGAACCAACCACGATGCTGATCCGATCCTTCCAAATATATATCAGCAGGATATTTTAATTCCTCTCGTTCCTTAAGAACTCCCGCCCAAGAAGAACCAGAATCAAACCAAACATCCATCGTATCAGTACCTTTGCGGTATGACTTACCGTTATTACGATAAGATTCTGGTAATAATTCCTCTACTGATAATTCCCACCAAGCATCAGAACCTTTTTCAGCAATAATTGCTTGCGCGTAGTTGATCGTTTCTTGAGTTAGCAGAGGTTCCCCTGTTGCTTCCTCATAGAATACAGGAATAGGAACACCCCAACTACGCTGACGAGAGATACACCAATCAGAACGTTCTGAAACCATTGGTGTGATGCGGTTTTCGCCTTGTGAGGGAATCCATTTTACAGATGCGATCGCACTTAACGCCTGATCTCTAAATCCTTCTACAGAAGCAAACCATTGTTCAGTTGCTCTATATATAGTAGGTTTCTTCGTGCGCCAGTCATAAGGATACTTGTGACTATACGCTTCTTCCTTCAACAAAGCCCCCGCCTCTGTTAAAGCTGTAATTACTGCGGTATTACCTTCACCTAAAACATTTAACCCTGCAAACTGACCTGCTTCTTCAGTAAAGTTACCATCTGCATCTACAGGAGAAAGGATAGGTAAACCATAACGCTGACCTACTAAATAATCTTCTTGACCATGACCAGGCGCAGTATGCACTAAACCTGTCCCAGACTCAGTAGTAACATAATCACCACCAATTACAACTGGACTTTCCCTGTCAAATAAGGGGTGACGGTAAGTAGTATTTTCTAAATCCTTACCAACAACAGTAGCCTTAACTTGGAAATTTTTCCCTAAAGTTTCCGACAGTGTTTCTACTAAATCTGCTGCAACTATTAAATAGTTTGATTGTTCCCCTGCTACTGCAACTACCGCAT
>JBARVL010000282.1:0-17857 GCA_049646245.1 Crinalium sp.
CTGGTAACTGGTAACTGGTAACTGGTAACTGGTAACTGGTAACTGGTAACTGGTAACTGGTAACTGGTAACTGGTAACTGGTAACTGGTAACTGGTAACTGGTAACTGGTAACTGGTAACTGGTCACTGGTAACTGTTATGACCCTGCGATCGCAGTCTAACGGAATCAGCATGGGATGGTAAACCTTCAGCCTCAGCTAAAACTTGTATAGCATTAGCCACTTTTTGTAGTGCTTTAGGAGAGTATTGAATTAAACTTGAGTGTTTCATAAACGTTTCTACCCCCAAAGCAGAAGCATAACGAGCCGCACCCGAAGTCGGTAGAGTGTGATTTGGACCAGCTAAATAGTCTCCCACCGCTTCTGGGGTCGAGTTCCCCAAAAAGATTGCGCCCGCATGACGAATTTGGTTAAGCAACTCCCAAGGCTCTGCTATTTCTAGTTCCAAGTGTTCCGGGGCAAAATGGTTAGAAAGTTCTGCTGCTTCTGCTAGGGAATCAACTACAACAATCAAACCATAATGAGCGATCGCTTTTTCTGTAAGTAGCCGTCGCTGATGATTTCTCAACTGCTGTTCAACTTCGTTCTGGACTTTCTTTGCCAGCACAGAGTCAGTTGTCACCAAAATTGCCGCCGCCATCGGATCATGTTCCGCCTGCGCCAGCATATCAGCCGCTACATAGCTAGGATTAGCAGTTTGATCCGCAATAATTAACACTTCCGATGGACCAGCTAGAGAATCAATCCCCACTGTGCCGTACACCAGCTTTTTCGCCAAAGTAACATAAATATTACCTGGACCCGTAATTACATCTACCTTGGGGATGGTATCTGTACCATAAGCCAAAGCGGCGATCGCTTGCGCTCCCCCTACTCGATAAATCTCCTCGATCCCCGCTTCTTGGGCTGCCACCAATACGGCGGCGTTGACCTTTTTATCTGGACCTGGAGGTGTCACCATCACAATTTTAGGAACACCCGCCACTTTTGCCGGAACCGCGTTCATCAGTACAGTACTGGGATAAGACGCGCGACCACCTGGGACATATAGCCCAGCCCGATCTACAGGCGTATACCGCTTACCCAAAACTACATCATCCTCACCAAATTGCACCCAAGATTTAGGTACACGCTGGCGATGAAACGCTTCAATATTTTTGCAAGCTAACTGAATCGCATTTAGTAACTCTTTGGATACCTGTTGATATGCAGCATCCATTTCTGACCCACTGACACGCAGATCTTCAATATTTAGATTTTGTCCATCAAATTCCGCAGTATAGTGCAACAAGGCTTTATCCCCTTGGCGCTTAACCGCTTGTAAAACTTCCCGAACTGTGGCTTCTTTATTAAAAATCTGGTCGTCGTGGGTGCGATCGCAGATCCGCCGCAGTTCAGTTAGTGCCTCAGTCTGCTCAGTAATAATTCGCAGCATGGAGTCGCATTGCCCATCTTAGGTATTATCTTTGACATCCTCACCGACTATGATGGCACGGTGATTCTTCACCACGCTACCGTTTTATGAGTAGTCGTTGAATGGGGTTGACGCTTCACTGAAATGTGCTTTCGAGTGCAGAAAGTCTTACCTTTTCTCCGCGTCCGTTTTAAGTCTCGGAATGCCCTTCCGCGACTTAAAAGAAATACTTGTTTGTTTGAATTTGCGTTCAAGGGTAGACTGATACCATTGCCTTACTTCCGCTTCCCCTATTTCTGCTCGTCAACCCTTACAGGACTTTCAACCTTGTTGTTTATTTTGGAGTATCTTTGAACCGGGCGGGTTTTTTAATACCATTAATATTGTATCACATAGCCGTCTTGAAAGACGGCGTTTTAAACCCAATTCTTTGATAAGAGTTGAGAATTTCCCAAATAGCTGTCAGTCCTTAGCACTTTTTCAAATAACTAAATTACTTCTGACCATCGACTAATTCTTACTCACTCTGTATGGCTTGATTTTAACCTGCTACACAGGCTTGCGTGTAGATCTAATCCTTGTTTATGATCGGATTTGTCAGTGCGAACTTACCCTTGACTAAATCAGCTATAATTTTTAAGCGTTATTGATGCTATACTGGTCTATCTAGTATTTTTTTGTTCCATCTATCAAATTTTCTGAGACTTAACTGTGGCCAACATCAAGTCTGCTATCAAGCGTGTCGAAGTAGCTGAACGTAATCGGCTGCGAAATAAATCATATAAATCAGCCGTCAAGACGCTGATGAAAAATTTCTTTACAGCAGTCGATACTTACGCGACAAACCCCACTCCAGAAGCAATGCAGGAAGTGCAAAGCCGAATCAATGCTGCCTACAGCAAAATTGACAAAGCAGTGAAACGCGGAGTGCTACACCGTAACAACGGTGCTAATAAAAAATCCCGCTTAGTTAAATACCTCAAACGGCATCAGACACCAGCAGCTTCATAGGCAGATGCCTGAAACATACGGCATAAGAAGCGATCGCATTACTGCCAAGTTTCTTGAATCTGCCTTGAGGCTAATTGTGTTGCTAAAATTTCCATCTGACTTTCCCTAACCGGAAACAGGGGAAAATTAAGTAAGGTCAAATATTTGATACTTCCACAATGCAACTGATAGATACTCACGCACACATCAACTTTGATGTTTTTCAGTCAGATCTAGAGGCAGTGCGAGATCGCTGGCGTGAAGCTGGTGTGGTAAAACTGGTACATTCTTGCGTAGAACCACAGGAATTTACCAGTATTCAAGCACTAGCAAACAAATTTCCTGAGCTATCATTTGCCGTAGGTTTGCATCCCTTAGATGCAGATAAATGGACGCATGAAACTGGCGACGAAATTTTATCACTGGCTCGTGCTGATGAGCGGGTAGTAGCTATTGGTGAAACCGGATTAGATTTTTTCAAAGCCGAAAACCAGCAGCAGCAAATAGAAGTGTTTACAGCACAACTAAAACTTGCACATCAGCTTGATTTGCCTGTAATTATTCACTGTCGCGACGCAGCCGCGCCGATGAGAGAATTATTGCAAGATTTTTGGCAGCGCCATGCCCCTGTTAAGGGGGTAATGCACTGTTGGGGAGGGACACCAGAAGAGACAAAGTGGTTTTTGGATCTGGGATTCTATATAAGTTTTAGTGGGATTGTCACCTTTAAAAACGCGACGCAGATTCAGGAATCAGCCAGGATTTGCCCAAGCGATCGCATTTTAATCGAAACAGATTGTCCCTTTTTAGCACCAGTTCCCCAGCGAGGCAAACGTAACGAACCTGCCTACGTGCGTTACACCGCAGAATTTGTCGCTAACTTGCGGGATGTACCAATACAGACACTCGCTACCCAAACCACCGAAAATGCTTGTCACCTTTTTAGCCTGAGCTTGCCATCCCCTTGATCGGCGCAGAAATAGTTAGCATTTTTACTCAAAACGTGCGACCGCCGCGAGGCGGCGCGCAAGCTTCGCCAATTTGGTTGTTATGCGTCATAATAAAAAAGGAGTTTCGATGTTCTCTTTTCTGGGGTCGCGAGTAAGAAAAATTGCAGCCACTACAAATTCATCAAGGATATAATTTCCCCAACCGCTTTACTCCCCAGTACGGCGGTAATTAGTCATTTAATTCAACACACCAATTAAAGCGAGATTTAAGGTTGTTCTTATACCTGTTGTTAATACCACAAGGTAACTAAAATTTTTGGTCATTTCTAGGGTTGTCAAAAACCCATCCCAGAAAATAAACCACCATTGTCCTAGACAGGATAGAGCCTATCCTGTCAAAAAGGCAAACCGCCAAGTCAAACTAAGTATTTCGCAACAACAAGTGCAAGAGGAGACGCATGGCTAAGACCGACACAACACCCGCTCATATGTTGCCTGACTTAGTTGAAATTCAGCGTTCCAGTTTTCGCTGGTTTCTCGAAGAAGGACTGATTGAGGAACTCAATAGCTTTTCTCCCATCACAGACTATACAGGCAAGCTAGAACTGCACTTTTTGGGCAAGAACTACAAACTCAAGCGACCAAAATACGACGTAGATGAAGCTAAACGGCGCGACGCGAGTTATGCCGTCCAAATGTATGTTCCAACTCGCCTAATTAATAAAGAAACTGGCGAAATTAAGGAAATGGAAGTCTTTATTGGCGACCTGCCTTTAATGACAGACAGAGGCACGTTTATTATTAACGGTGCAGAACGAGTAATCGTCAACCAAATTGTGCGTTCTCCTGGTGTTTATTACAAATCAGAGACAGACAAAAACGGTCGTCGTACCTACAGCGCCTCTTTAATTCCTAACCGAGGTGCATGGTTAAAATTTGAAACAGACAAAAACGATTTAGTTTGGGTAAGAATTGACAAAACCCGCAAATTGTCGGCTCAAGTTTTACTCAAAGCACTAGGCTTAAGTGATAACGAAATTTACGACGCTCTACGCCACCCGGAATACTATCAAAAAACCCTGGACAAAGAAGGTAATCCCAGCGAAGAAGAAGCACTAATGGAGCTTTATCGCAAGCTGCGTCCAGGTGAGCCTCCGACTGTTACAGGCGGACAGCAACTATTAGATTCACGCTTCTTTGATCCTAAGCGTTATGATTTAGGTCGCGTAGGTCGTTACAAAATTAATAAAAAGCTGCGCTTAAATATTCCCGATACATTGCGGGTACTGACAGCCCAAGATGTACTAGCAGCAATTGACTACCTGATCAACTTAGAATTTGATATTGGTAGCACAGACGACATCGACCACTTAGGCAACCGCCGAGTCAGGTCTGTAGGAGAGTTGCTCCAAAATCAGGTGCGTGTAGGTTTAAACCGCTTGGAACGGATTATCAAAGAGCGGATGACCGTTTCCGATGCCGACACTCTGACTCCTGCTAGTTTAGTTAACCCCAAACCATTAGTAGCAGCCGTCAAAGAGTTTTTTGGCTCCTCGCAGCTATCCCAATTCATGGATCAAACTAACCCATTAGCAGAACTAACCCATAAACGGCGTTTATCTGCTTTAGGTCCAGGCGGTTTGACCAGAGAACGTGCGGGATTTGCCGTCCGAGATATTCACCCCTCACACTACGGTCGAATTTGCCCAATTGAGACACCAGAAGGTCCCAACGCAGGTTTGATAGGTTCACTAGCAACTCATGCACGGGTAAATCAATATGGATTTATTGAAACCCCATTTTGGCCCGTAGAAAAAGGTCGGGTGTTAAAAGATCAGCCAGCACTATATATGACTGCTGATGAAGAAGATGATTTGCGGGTAGCACCTGGAGACATTCCTGTTGATGAAAACGGGATGATTACGGGTGAGTCAGTGCCAGTGCGTTATCGTCAGGAATTTACCACCACAACTCCCGATCAAGTGGACTATGTGGCAGTTTCGCCAGTGCAAATTATCTCTGTGGCAACTTCTTTGATTCCCTTCTTGGAGCATGATGATGCTAACCGAGCGTTGATGGGATCAAATATGCAGCGCCAAGCAGTACCGTTATTACGCCCAGAACGTCCTTTGGTTGGTACTGGCTTAGAAGCACAGGCAGCAAGAGACTCTGGGATGGTAATTGTTTCTAAGACTGTAGGAGAGGTGAGCTATGTAGATGCCACTTCAATTAGAGTCAGAGACGGGTCAGGCAGAGAAACTGAGTACCCACTACAAAAATATCAACGCTCTAACCAGGATACTTGTTTAAATCAACGTCCCCTGGTATATGAAGGCGAAGATGTAAAAGTTGGTCAGATACTAGCAGATGGTTCTTCGACTGAGGGTGGCGAACTAGCTTTGGGGCAAAACATCCTAGTGGCTTATATGCCTTGGGAAGGTTACAACTATGAAGACGCGATTCTGATCAGTGAACGACTGGTTTCTGAAGATGTGTATACCAGTATTCACATTGAAAAGTTTGAAATTGAAGCGCGGCAAACTAAGTTAGGTCCTGAAGAAATTACTCGCGAAATTCCTAACGTTGGGGAAGATTCTCTGCGGCAGCTTGATGAAACAGGCATTATTCGAGTTGGTGCTTGGGTAGAATCTGGTGACATTCTGGTAGGTAAAGTAACTCCTAAAGGAGAATCAGATCAGCCTCCAGAAGAAAAACTCTTGCGAGCCATCTTTGGAGAAAAAGCCAGAGATGTACGCGATAACTCCCTGCGAGTACCAAACGGCGAAAAAGGTCGTGTGGTAGATGTGCGCGTGTTCACCCGTGAGCAAGGCGATGAGTTGCCACCTGGAGCCAATATGGTTGTACGGGTGTATGTAGCTCAAAAGCGGAAAATTCAAGTAGGCGACAAAATGGCAGGTCGTCACGGGAATAAGGGAATTATTTCGCGAATTTTGCCTCTGGAAGATATGCCTTACCTACCAGATGGTAGAGCCGTTGACATTGTGCTGAACCCATTGGGCGTACCTAGCCGGATGAATGTGGGTCAAGTGTTTGAGTGTCTGCTAGGTTGGGCTGGCGAAAATCTCGGATTGCGGTTTAAGCTGACTCCATTTGACGAAATGTATGGAGAAGAGTCTTCTCGTAGTACCGTTCACGGGTTATTACAGGATTCTGCTCAGAAAACAGGCAAAGACTGGCTGTTTGACCCAGAAAATGCTGGCAAAACCGCAGTATATGATGGTCGCACAGGCGAACCGTTTGACCGACCGATAACGGTAGGTATGGGTTATATGCTCAAGCTGGTTCACTTGGTAGACGATAAGATTCACGCTCGTTCAACTGGTCCATACTCGCTAGTGACACAGCAACCTTTAGGTGGTAAAGCACAACAAGGTGGTCAGCGTTTTGGAGAAATGGAAGTATGGGCGCTGGAAGCTTTTGGTGCAGCTTATACATTGCAAGAACTGCTAACAGTCAAATCTGATGATATGCAGGGTCGTAATGAAGCATTGAATGCGATCGTTAAAGGTAAGGCTATTCCACGACCTGGAACACCTGAATCTTTTAAAGTGTTGATGCGAGAGTTACAGTCTTTGGGACTTGATATTGCAGTTCATAAGGTGGAAACCAAAGAGGACGGAACCAGTCGCGATGTCGAAGTGGATTTGATGGCAGATGTCTCTAACCGCAGGACACCGACTCGACCAACTTACGAATCTCTCTCCCGTGAGGAACTGGAAGAAGATGAAGTTTAATTAGCTATCAGCTTGTCGCGTATCAGCTATCAGCAAATAAAATAGGGCTTAAGACATATAAATTAAGGACTTATTTTTAAAAGCTGACGGCTGACGGCTGACGGCTGAATGCGATCGCTATTAAGTCGTTGACTTGAGTGTTTCAAAACTACACTCATGTGTACACAAGGAAGTAAAGAATGAGACATCAACTTGAGCAGCGTTTTGATTATGTCAAGATTGGAATAGCTTCTCCAGATCGAATTACTCAATGGGGACAGAGGGCGCTGCCTAATGGTCAAGTTGTTGGTGAAGTTACCAAGCCAGAAACGATCAATTATCGCACCCTCAAACCAGAGATGGATGGCTTATTTTGTGAGCGCATCTTTGGACCTGCTAAAGATTGGGAGTGTCATTGTGGTAAGTATAAGCGGGTGCGCCATAGAGGGATTGTTTGTGAACGCTGTGGTGTAGAAGTCACAGAATCCCGCGTGCGCCGTCACCGGATGGGATATATTAAGCTGGCTGCGCCTGTATCCCATGTTTGGTATTTAAAGGGCATTCCTAGCTATCTCAGCATTTTAATGGATATGCCTCTACGTGATGTAGAGCAGATAGTTTACTTTAATGCCTACGTTGTTTTAAATCCTGGTAATGCTGAAAATCTGACTTACAAACAGCTATTGACAGAAGATCAGTGGTTGGAAATTGAAGAACAGCTTTATAGCGAGGATACTCAACTTGTTGGTGTTGAGGTAGGAATTGGTGCGGAAGCACTGCAAAGACTCTTACAAGATGTCGATTTAGAAACAGAAGCAGAAAAGCTACGGGAAGAAATCAGCAACTCTAAAGGGCAAAAACGTGCCAAGTTGATTAAACGCCTACGGGTGATTGACAACTTTATTGCTACTGGTAGTAAACCTGACTGGATGGTGTTGACGGTAATTCCGGTGATTCCTCCAGATTTACGCCCAATGGTACAGCTAGATGGTGGACGTTTTGCTACGTCTGACTTGAATGATTTGTATCGACGGGTAATTAACCGTAATAACAGACTGGCGAGATTACAGGAAATTCTTGCGCCAGAAATTATTGTCCGTAATGAAAAGCGGATGCTACAGGAAGCTGTGGATGCGCTGATCGATAATGGTCGTCGGGGTCGGACGGTGGTTGGTGCAAATAACCGACCTCTGAAGTCGCTTTCTGACATTATTGAAGGTAAACAAGGTCGTTTCCGCCAAAACCTTTTGGGTAAACGGGTTGATTACTCTGGACGAAGTGTAATTGTTGTTGGTCCTAAGCTGAAAATTCATCAGTGCGGTTTGCCACGAGAAATGGCGATCGAGCTATTTCAGCCGTTTGTGATTCACCGCTTAATTCGTCAAGGGTTGGTGAATAACATTAAAGCCGCGAAGAAATTGATTCAGCGTGCCGATCCTAGTGTGTGGGATGTGTTAGAGGAAGTGATTGCTGGTCATCCAGTGTTACTTAACCGCGCTCCGACATTGCACCGATTAGGTATTCAAGCGTTTGAGCCAATTTTAGTCGAAGGTCGAGCAATTCAATTGCATCCGTTAGTATGTCCAGCGTTTAACGCGGACTTTGATGGAGACCAAATGGCGGTTCACGTTCCCTTGTCTTTGGAATCCCAGGCAGAGGCAAGATTGTTAATGTTAGCTTGTCATAACATTCTGTCACCAGCAACAGGTCGCCCAATTGTGGCTCCTAGTCAAGATATGGTGTTGGGGTGCTATTATCTGACGGCAGAAAATCCTGCTGCTCAAGGAGGGGGCGATCGCTACTTCGCTAACTTAGATGACGTAATCTGCGCTTATAAACAAAATCAGCTAGATTTACACGCCTACATCTGGGTGCGCTATGACGGTAGCGTAGCTGCTGAGGAACCGGATAACGAACCTGTTTCTGTAGAAACTTCGTCAGATGGCACAGTAACCAAACATTATAAATTCCGCCGTGTCCGTGAGTTAGCTGACGGTACGTTGATTCGTCAATATATCCGCACCACAGCAGGTCGGATTATTTACAACAAGACGGTTCAAGAATCACTAATTGGCTAATTGACACTCTCCCGCTATGGCTTGCGCTGTAGCTGGAGATTCTTGCTACCCTTCGGGAACGCTTCGCGAACACAGAGAAATGCTTTTGATGCAAGCACCAAGTGGTCAATGATCAATGACCAATTACTAATAAAATCAACCTTAATGGTATTGACAAATGACTAAAGACATGTTATTTAATAACCGAGTTGTTGATAAAGGTCAGCTAAAGAAACTTGTATCTTGGGCATTTAGTAGCTATGGCAGCGCCCGTACAGCCCACATGGCTGACCAACTCAAAGACTTGGGTTTTCGCTACGCAACTAAAGCTGGTGTTTCTATCAGTGTAGATGATTTGGTAGTGCCGCCAGTAAAACGAGCGATGTTGGAGGCGGCGGAAACAGAAATTCGCCTAACGGAGCAACGTTACTCACGGGGTGAAATCACCGAAGTAGAACGATTCCAAAAGGTAATTGATACATGGAACATTACTTCTGAATCCCTAAAAGACGAAGTGGTGCGGAATTTTAAAACTACCGACCCGCTTAACTCTGTCTACATGATGGCTTTTTCTGGGGCGCGGGGTAACTTGTCTCAGGTACGCCAACTGGTAGGAATGCGTGGCTTGATGGCAGACCCACAGGGGGAAATTATTGACTTGCCAATTAAGACCAACTTCCGAGAAGGTTTAACTGTAACGGAATATATTATTTCCTCTTACGGCGCTCGTAAAGGGTTGGTAGATACCGCGCTACGGACTGCGGACTCAGGCTATCTGACTCGGCGTTTAGTAGACGTTTCCCAAGATGTAATTGTCCGCGAAATTGATTGTGGGACAACGCGGGGTATTTACGTCAAGCCGATGGTTGATAACGATCGCGTGTTGATTCCCTTATCAGACCGCTTGCTGGGTCGAGTAGTGGCAGAAGATGTGGTTAACCCCAAAACAGGGGAAATCATCGCCCAACGCAACCAAGAAATCTCTGATCCCTTAGCTGAAGAAATTGGACGGGCTGGGGTAGAGCAAGTATTTGCGCGATCGCCTCTAACTTGTGAAGCAGCAAGGTCTGTGTGCCAATTGTGCTACGGTTGGAGCCTTGCTCACGGTCATTTTGTAGATATGGGTGAAGCAGTAGGTATTATTGCTGCCCAATCTATCGGTGAACCAGGTACTCAGTTAACCATGCGTACTTTCCACACAGGCGGTGTGTTTACAGGGGAAGTCGCACGTCAAGTTAGCGCACCATTCGAGGGGATAGTACGTTTGAGCGGTGTGCGTAGCCGTCCTGTGAGAACTCGTCACGGGGAAGACCGCGAACAAGTAGAATTTGCAGCAGAACTGATCTTAGAACCGCTTGTTAAGGGTAACAAGAGGCAAACTGTCTCACTAACTGCGGGTTCACTGTTACTGGTTAAGGAAGGTCAAAAAGTAGAAGCTGGGGCGCTACTTGCTGAAGTAGCAATGGCTAAAGCTCGTCGCTCTACTGAAAAAGCGGTGAAAGATGTTGCTACCGGACTAGCTGGTGAAGTTGTATTTGCTGACTTAGTACCAGAAGAAAAAACCGACCGCCAAGGCAATACGACTCGCATTGCCCAAAGAGGAGGTTTAATTTGGGTACTTTCTGGGGAAGTTTATAACTTACCTACAGCAGCAGAACCAGTCGTCAAGAATGGCGACAAAGTGGAAATTGGTAGTGTACTGGCAGAAACTAAACTTATTACTGCCAATGGTGGTGTTGTCCGCATCCGAGGTGAGCGAGAAATTGACATCATTACCGCGTCAGTTTTGCTTGACGAAGCACAAGTAAAAAGTGAAAGCAATGGTGGTCGGGAACACTATGTGATTTACACAACCGATAATCAACGCTTTTCCTTACTAGCTGCACCAGGTACAAAAGTCCAAAATCATGCAGTGGTGGCTGAGTTAGTTGATAATAGCTATCGCACTCACACAGGCGGCATTCTTAAATATGCTGGTGTGGAAGTAGCCAAGCGAGGTAAAGCCAAGCAAGGTTATGAAGTTGTTAAAGGTGGCACGCTGCTGTGGATACCAGAAGAGTGTCACGAAGTCAATAAAGATATTTCTTTGTTGAATGTTGAGGACGGTCAATACGTCGAAGCTGGCACTGAAGTAGTTAAGGATATTTTCTGTCAAACTGGCGGGATTGTGGAAGTTGTGCAGAAAAATGACATTCTGCGCGAGATGGTAATTAAGCCTGGTGAATTACATTTACTTGATGATCCAGAAGCCGGACAGAAAATGGATGGTAGCTTGGTTTACCCTGGGCAAGCAATTCTTCCTGGTTTGCCAGAGGTGACAGAGTTGCGGTATCTAGAGTATGTAGAAACTCCAGAAGGCGCAGCTTTGTTGGTGCGACCTGTAGTGGAATATCAAGTTCCTGATGAGCCAAGCGTACCTTCTCAGGCATCAATAAATGAGGCTGGACGTGGCAAGATTGAACTGCGGGCTTTGCAGCGCCTACCTTTTAAAGATGGAGAGCGGGTTAAATCTGTAGAAGGTGTTGAGTTGCTCCGTACCCAACTGGTGTTGGAAATGGATATGGAGGCACTTTCTGCCCAAATAGCTGCTGATATTGAATTGGTTCCCGATCCTGATGGCGACGAAGGCGACTGGAAGTTGCAGTTAGTAATTCTGGAATCATTAGTTATTCGTCGTGATACGGCTGCCGATCCGCTTGGTGGTAGTACTGAGACGAAAATCCTGGTGAAAGAGGGAGATGCGATCGCACCTGGTGCAGTGGTTGCACGTACAGAAATTCAGTGTAAAGAAGCGGGTGAAGTACGCGGTATTCGGGAAGGAGTCGAAGCAATTCGCCGGATCTTGATTATGCGCGAGAGCGATCGCATTACATTGGACACTTTCGCTGACAAACCTACTGTTAAAGTAGGTCAACTAATAGTTGCTGGTTTGGAAATTGCTCCTGGTATTAAGGCTGAAGAATCGGGTCAAGTTGCTGCTGTTATTAGCTCTCCGACTACTGTAGCCTTCATTTGGGAGGCATTTAGGGCAGCAATTGCTCCCCTAGTGGATGCGTTAGGGGGTGCCTTAACCGGGTTAGCAGGAGCAGCTGCGGCTGCGGTAACGCCAATCTTAAGCAAGCTGCACGCATTAATACCAACTGGGGCTTGGGATACATTGGATCATGCCCGCAAGCAAATTGAAGCAATGATTAATGTAGTTTCTGCATTGCTTCCGGTTGTACCGCCAGCTTTAGGCGGTTTAGTTGGCACACTGCTGACCAACTTACAGAAACTGCTTGCGTCGATTATCAGTGGTACTTCTTACCAAGTGCAGTTGAGAATTGCTCGTCCTTACCGTGTATCCAATGGTGCAATTCTGCACATTGAGGATGGCGACTTGGTACAACGCGGTGATAACCTAGTGCTGCTAGTATTTGAACGCGCCAAAACTGGGGATATTATTCAAGGTTTGCCCAGAATTGAAGAACTCTTGGAAGCACGTAAACCCAAAGAAGCTTGTATTATGGCGCGACGTGCTGGTCTTGCTTCTGTAGTTTACAGTGACGATGAAGCAACAGAAGTCAAGGTGATTGAGCCTTCAGGCTTAATTCAAGACTACCCATTAGGACCAGGGCAAAACGTGATCGTTTCCGACGGTCAAGAAGTCATGGCTGGTGAGCCACTGACAGATGGTTTATCCAACCCCCACGAAATCTTAGAACTTTTCTTTGAGTTACACCGTGAGGAACATGGTGTTTATGAAGGTGCGTTACTTGCACTCCAACAAGCACAGGCGTTCCTAGTAAACGAGGTACAGTCGGTATATCAATCACAAGGTATTGAGATTTCCGATAAGCACATTGAAGTAATTGTGCGTCAAATGACCTCAAAAGTTCGCATAGATGATGGTGGCGATACTACCATGCTGCCTGGGGAACTTGTAGAACTGCGTCAGGTTGAGCAAGTAAATGAGGCGATGGCAATTACTGGAGGCGCTCCAGCAGAATACACACCAGTACTACTGGGGATTACTAAGGCATCGCTGAATACAGATAGCTTTATTTCTGCTGCTAGTTTCCAAGAAACTACTCGTGTCTTAACTGAAGCAGCAATTGAAGGTAAGTCTGACTGGTTACGCGGATTGAAGGAAAACGTGATTATCGGTCGGTTGATTCCAGCCGGAACAGGCTTTAATGCCTATGAAGACCCGGCGATGATGAGTAGTTCTACGGATTCGGATACTAGCAATGTTGGCGGCTTCTATGCTTATGGAGACGGCGCTGGGATTGCTATAGATGATCCTCTAGATGTTGTTCTAGATGACCGGACAGCCCGTAATTATAGTTTGGATGAAACGGCTCCTGGTTTTGGGATTGTTGGTCGTAAAGATGGCGATTTAGAGAAAGGTGCTGATAGCTTAATAGGCACACCTCCTGCATTTGGTGCAGGGTTCTCCGATGAGATAGATGATGAATTAGATGATGAGATAGAGGACTTCGACGACGATGATTTTGAGGATGACGATTTGGAGGATGAGGACGAAGAATAGCTTTTAGCGGTCAGCCGTCAGCCGTCAGCCGTCAGCTTTTATCAAAAATCTTGGCATCTAAAGCTGATAGCTGATAGCTGATAGCTGATAGCTGATAGCTAAACTAAGCGGCGTTTTGGAGTTGTCCAGTGCGGATAGCCAGCGATGATGTCTGGTTGCCGCGCTGGACTTTTATTTGAAGTAAAGAACCCATTGGATTATTTTCCACTACATCTTGCAATTGTTCAGCCGTTATTACAGGTTCTTCGTTAATCTGCAAAATTACATCTCCACGACGTAAACCAGCTTGTGCTGCGGGTGTATTGGGCAAAACTCTTACTACTAAAACCCCGTTTATTTCTGGTACTTGCAAGGGAGAATTAGGATCGCTATTGTTCTCAGCAGCTAGTTGGGGAGTTAAGGTTGTCATCTGTATACCTAAATAAGGATGTTGTACCTTGATTCCTTGTGCTAATTGAGTGGAAATTTCTTTGGCTTTATTAATTGGAATCGCAAAACCAATTCCCATTGCATCGGGACGGATGGCGGTGTTGATGCCAATGACTTCCCCTTTACTATTTAATAATGGACCTCCTGAGTTACCTGGATTAATGGCTGCGTCTGTTTGAATGAATTCTAGCCGTTTACCAGGAATGCCCACAGCCGCGCTAGAACGTTTGAGGGTGCTGACAATACCGAGAGTGACAGTATTATCTAAGCCGAAAGGGTTCCCAACTGCGATCGCCCAATCTCCTACTTGAACTGCGTTAGAATCTCCTAGAGTTGTTACTGGTAAGTCACCACCCTGAATTTTTACTACGGCTAAATCTGTAACTTCATCTACGCCTTGCACCTTTCCTTCCAAGGTACGCCCATCCTTAAGGGTGACAGTTACTTTATCTGCTTGATCGACTACATGAGCATTGGTGAGAATAATCCCATTACGGTCAATAATGAAGCCAGAACCTTGACCACGCAAGCGTTCTTGCTGAGGCATTTGGGGAATAAATTGATCGCCAAAAAAGTGCCGTAACCTTGGATCATCAAAAAACGGATCGACACGGCGGGTAATTGTGCGTTCAGTATCAATTCTTACTACTGCTGAACCTACCCGATTGACAGCAGTAGCGACAAAGCTATCCCCACTAGCATTATTAGGGGTCTGTACGCCTAATTTTGCTGCTGGTAATTGGCTTGATATTGCTGCTTGTGCAGGTAAGTTACCAAAAATACCCAAAGTTAATGCTGATGCAATTAGGGTTGTAAGTAAAATCGGGAGGAGAGAGGAGAGAGGAGGGAGGGGTAAGGAAAAATTTTTACGCATTGGTTATGAGCCTAACAGCCTATCGGAAAAGTAATCACAATTGATTGACTTGTAGGGGCGGGTTAAACCAGGATATTGATCAGTAGCAAGTTTGATCTGTCAACCCGCCCCTACGCCTATTATGGTTAATTCACCGAACTTGATATAAAAGCGGAGTATTTGTACTTCAAAAAATAATACCTAGAAATATTTGATGTTGAGACGTATATGGTAAGTCTCTACACATTGGCAAAGTTAGATTTACCGTTAAGCTAGAATCTGGATTAAAACTGCTGCCTGATAAATTCTGCATGATCGGAACAAACCCCCTAACTGACGAAACGCTACCTGCAAAACCTCATGTGCATGGCGATAGAGAACATATTCATCCTCACGTTCACAGTGAAGAGTCACAGCGACGAATTGTCAACCGCCTATCTCGGATTGAAGGACATATCCGAGGAATTAAAAATATGGTGCAGGAAAGCCGCCCGTGTCCAGATGTGCTAATACAAGTTGCTGCGGTGCGGGGCGCTTTAGATAGAGTGGCGCGGATAATTTTGGATGAACATTTAACTGAGTGTATTGCTCGTGCTGCTAAAGAAGGTAATATTGAAGTCGAAATTGAAGAGTTAAAGGCTGCTTTAGATCGATTTTTGCCTTGAGTCTTAAATTATGGGCGATCGCAGATCTTTAGTAACTTAGATAAAATTTATCCTGATACTCAACTAACCCAGCAGTAGAAGTAAGTTGTAGATGCACCCTAAACATTAACATCCCCAGCTACTCTAGGCTGGGTTTTTTTGTTGTAGAGCGTCAAATTAAATGACCGTAGCATAAAATTATTTGTCCAACAAGGCTTTTCATTAGTCCCCCAACACTTAACCTGTCATTAATATGCGTAATTTCTCAATGTTTTTTGAATTTGTCCTGATCCTATTAGATTCTTAAGTATAAAGAATATGTAGATGCACCCTGATAATTAAGACCCCTAGCCTTTAATGGCTGGGGTTTTTATTTTTAATTAATAATCCTGGCAAAGTATATTTATAACAAATTTAAATGTGAAGTACAAAAGTACCCGCCTGCCCTGGCTTTACTCTTTTCCTAAAAGTTATTTAGAGGTTTTAGGGGATTATTTTTGTCTATCAAGCAAAAATATATTTCTAAAATTAGCTTTTTATCTAAGTGTATCCCCTTAAAATATCAAACTGATATAAATGTAACACTTGCTAAGTAATTTCACTACAACTAAATAGCGAGACGTAATATATTTATTCAAAAGTTCATTATAAAAACGGTTGGGTAAATCAAAAAAATAGCTGATCAATAGAGATATAGATTTAGCTGAAAAAGTTACGGTTATGAAATATTCCCTCCTGTATCTGTGCTTAACACCTGTTAATAAAACTCAACAGGAAGGATTCACAATATTAGATATCATGGCTCATGTTGTCATGGTGGGAATTTTTATGATAAGTATTAGTACTTTATTTACGCCAACAACTACAGGGAATAGTGGTGAATCCAATAGCCGTGCTGCTTTGGTACTATATTTAAGATAAGTATGTCAAGCTAATTAAACGTATTAAGCTGTTGTGTTTCTAAATTTTATCTTTTAGAAAGAGAGGAGGGAGGAGGGAGGAGAGAGGGGAAGAAGGTTTGATAATTTTTCTCTCAATTAAAAATGTACAATTTAAATGCGTGATAGCTTACCCCACCCCCCAGCCCCCTCCCCTTATAAAGGGGAGGGGGAGATTTTATGTTTATCTTGTTTAAGTGGAAATATTTTAAAATTTATCCTGATAGTTAGTCTGAGTAGCGGTAAAAGGAAGAGGTAGATGCACCCTGATAAATATTTAATCGCCCCAGCCGTTAAAAGCTGGGGCTTTTTATTTAAGGTTTATTTTTAGGATAGATTCTAAACATTTGCTATCAAGGAGCTTGGCGTAGTTCCTCTCGTAACATTTTTTTATATATTGCAGGTAACTTGCTAGTCATAGAATTATCTTCAATTCCATAGCCTAAGCTTGTCCAAGTACCGGATAGCCGTTTCAAGACTTGGTTAATTTTTCCTTGTCTCAGTAGTGCTGAAATATCAACTCCCCAAGCTTGAGGATCTTTTAACCAAGCGTAAACAACGGCATCCTGATATTCTGGTTCAAAACTATAAGATTTCCAAAACATTAAACCAGGTGGTTGAGGATGATACCGCTTGGCTTTTTCATCCCAAGTAGTATTAATCATTTGATAACGTCCAGCAGCAGTTGAACAGTTACCAATATTAGGACCAACGAAAATTCGCACACAACGATTAGGATGATCGCTTAAATCGGAGACATGATCGCCACCATAGATGATGGAATAGGGACGGCGATCGTTTGCTTCACTTGCAGATATAGTTCGCATTAATGCGCGAATATATGGATCGCCTTCTTTAAGAACAAGTGGTTGTGTTCCGTAAGCGTTTGTAGGTGAATTTACGGACGGCGTTTCTCGTTTACCTGAAGCAAAATTCAACAAGAAAAGTAGGAAAGCGATCGCACTTAGGCTTCCAGCAGGTTTAATCTTCCAAACTGATTTGCTCACAATTTCTTGCTGTAACTTCGACTTGGGATCATCTTTCAAGGATAAGAAACGCCTACTCACACAAAGATCCTTCTATTGCAGAATAAATCAAGAAAGCGATGCTTTCGGCACACTACGCCAACGCACTAATTACACAACCCCAGAAAATAGCTGATCCCAGCTTTTTTCTGGTGTATTTTTAGCAACAACTTCGACAATTTTATTCCGAGATTCAGGTATAGTAAGTGCTTCGACACAAACCTGGGCAACTTTTTGGCGCGGAATGCTACCGTCAAACAGGGTATCTGCTGAGGACATCACGACAGAATTAG
>JBARVL010000283.1:0-4373 GCA_049646245.1 Crinalium sp.
GTATTACCCAGTCTCAGGTTCTCAGGGTTTGCTCTCAGCCCGATTTGACGGACACCCCTAGCTATGGTTGTAGATTGTAGCATTTTGGCAGGAGTGAGGGCAGGTGTCTGAGTGGCAAAACTTAATAGCTGCTGTCAGTTTGATAAAAGTAGATTGAGGAAAAATGCTATAATTATGATTAATTTGATGTCGTTATCATCATCAAATCAAGCATCAAAATTTATATGGACACTGTACGGACAACATTAACTTTACCTAGCGATCTTCTGCAAGCTACCGATCGCGCTGTCAGGGAAGGGAGAGCCAAAAGCCGTAATGAGTTTGTCGCTTTGGCGTTGCGTCGGCAACTTGCGGCTTTAAAACGATCTGAAATTGATGCTGCTTTTGCTGAAATGGCTAATGATGCTGAGTATCAAGCAGAAGCTATCAAGATAAGTAATGATTTTGCTAATGCTGATTGGGAAGCATTTAAATTAGGTGAATCTCAGCCGTGAAACGAGGGGAAGTCTACGATGCGCGTCTCGATCCGATTGAGGGTTCTGAACAGTCAGGAACTCGACCTGTAATTATTGTTAGCCGCAATGCGATTAATACAAGTAGTACAGTTGTGTTAGCAGTTCCTTGTACAACATATCGCTCTGGAAGGCGTATTTATCCTAGTCAGGTTTTAATTCTTGCACCTGATGGAGGGTTGGGACAAGATTCTATAGCTTTAGGGGAACAACTCCGCGCTTTAGCTAAAACTCGTTTTTTAGGTCTGCGTGGGGTATTATCATCTTCATCATTAAAACAGCTAGATCAAGCTTTATTAATTGCTTTAGATTTACCAGGAGAATTTGAGTTGTAGATGGTGCGATCGCTTCTCACTTAACAAGCTGCAACTTCCCATATAGCGTGATATTGTAGGTTTGGTTGAGGCACTCAACCAAACATTGGCTATTGTTTGTTGGGTTTCACTACTGTCAACCAAACTTAAATTTTTAGTAGTGTCAATCCACTACAGTAGACAATAAATACATTATTTATTCAAAACCTATAATTTATAGCAGTTTCGTAAGCTTGATCAAGTCTTTGAAGATACTGATTGCTTGAATGCTCACCATATGCAACTAGGGTTCCTTGCTGACAAGCAGTGCATTGTCTACCAATAGGAGCAACCATATATTCAAGACCTGCTAG
Organism: Crinalium sp.; assembly: GCA_049646245.1. Lineage (GTDB taxonomy): Bacteria > Cyanobacteriota > Cyanobacteriia > Cyanobacteriales > PCC-9333 > Crinalium. The sequence goes on from JBARVL010000283.1 coordinate 1,180, forward strand.
TCGTCCATTGCCTAGATCAACCCAACCACAATTATTGCAAATATGCCAACAAACATTATCAAAGTGCTGTGCATCAAAATTGTGTACCGACAATTGTACTGGCATAAATACTATAGAAACATCTGAAAAAATTCCTTCCGTAGATGCACCAGGATTAATTACTTCTCCATCATAAAAAAGAACTCGTTGATTTCGATTGATTGCCAATTTTAGGCATCGATCTAGCGCACTTTCACGCTCATCTTCATCAAGGATTCTTAAATTTGGTTTAATCTCTACCCACATCTGTAGATCTGGCAAGAAAAAATCAGGAAACCTGCGATATCCTAAAGGTTCATAATGATACCTGACATTTAGATAATCCCAAAAAACTGCCCATCTAGCTTCTAGTCTAGATGCAAAATCATTTCCATTGTATCGCGTCGGTATAGCTGAAACGTTTCTCATGCAGCTAACTCTCTAATAGCTAAAATTTAATTATTGTATCTATATTAAACTTTTTCTCTAAAACCAAAATCATAATTTACGGAATTTTATTAAATGACACATCCAAAATAGGAAATTTCTCCCAACCAGGCGCATCAAAATGCCACCATTCTGTAGATAAAGGTATAAACCCATATTTCTTCATTACATCTTCAAGCAGCTTACGATTTTTTCTCGCTTCAACACTTCCGCCTGTGTAATTTCTATGGGCTTTTTCTGTAAAATCATCATAAGCACTTGGCATCTCCAATTCTTTACCATTATTATCAATAAGTGTCAAGTCTACTGCTGCACCGCGATTATGCCGAGAACCTTTAGCAGGGTTGCCAACGTAGCGTTGATCTGGTAATACAGACCACATGAGTTTTTGAACTGATAAGGGTCTATAACAGTCATAAACTTTTAGTCGTAATCCTTGTTTAGATAGTTCTTCTTGTACTTTTCCTAGTTGCTTGGCTGCTACACCTCGAAGTAAACATTTTGCTTCAGGATATAGTTGTTTTTTGAGAAAGTTATTTTTAGTGGCATAACGAATATCAAGAATGATATTTGTAGTGATTGTCCGAATATTAACTAATCTCAAGTTATAAGGCTCTTGCTTTTTGGTAGGATTTTGTGGTGTTGTTGCATTAGGTTTTAATGGCGCTGATAATAACTTAGTTGGTTGTTCTGCAAAGAATATAGTGTTTAATGTTATTAAAGTAAGGAATATCAATAATTTATTCATGTTTTTCAATTGTTCTTTATAAATAGATATAGCAGTTTTCAGGCTTGATGAGGTACAGGAGTGCGAGCATCTTGCTCGCTATAGATCTATAGTTAGGCAAGAAGTATAATGATTAATAATCAGCAGTAATAGTTGTGCGATCGCCATCCAACTCATTACTAAAATCAAGACTTTGACTTAGTATTTGTCTTTTATTGAGGACTAGAACTAGGTGTTGGTGTTGGACTGTCTGTTGGGCTAGGGCTAGGGCTATCACTAGGGCTAGGCGTTGGTGTCGGGCTAGGCTTTTCCTCTTGCTGATTTTTTTCTGCTTCTTTAGCTAAATTTTGCAATCTGTCTTTCCAATATTTAATATCGGGAAATTCTACATCTTTGGTTAATGCTAAAACATCTTCCCATCTACCTTGTTCAAAAGCTTGTGAAGCTTGATTAAATTTATCTTGAGCAATTTGCCATTCTTGTCGCCAGCGTTTTACTGTTTTAATAGCTTCCTGGTAATTGGAATTGCTAAAGGGAATAGATTTAGCTAGTGCGATCGCGCCGTTAAGATCTCCCGATTGAAATTTCTTTGTTGCTTGATCTAAAAGATTAGCACCTTTATCATCAGAAACCGCTTTAGGTTTATTAGCGGAAACTTTAGGAGTTGCTGTTGCAGTTGTTGTTGGCGTGTCACCTGCTAAACCACAGTTAACAAACTGACTACCACCAAAAACCCAACCTTCAACGGGAGAATTAATTTCTACCCAACCATTTCGTTTATTACCTGTGATATCAAGATTAGTTCCTTGTTTAACAGTGCCAATAATATTACTGCTTGTACTAGACCCAGAACGAACATTTAATAAATCAATTAGAACAGTGCAACTTGCTTGTTGCGTATTTCCTGGTTGATTGATTAGGCTACCCAATTGAAAGGGACTTTCACGGAAAGCATACGCCATACCCACACCAACTGCTGCAACTACCGCCGCAGTTATAGTAGTTCCCAAAATCAAGGGCGTTTTGTTTGACGATCTATATGGAGGAGTATAACTGGTTTGTGGACTTACGGGCGGTGTATAGGAATTTACAGGAGATGGTGGAATTGTGTTTTGTCTAGGCGGTGGTGTTACTGGTTGTCTAGGTATTTGGGGAGTTCCAGGGTAAACTGTTGGTGCATTACCGGGATAATTCGAGTATTGTTGCGTGGGCGGATAATAGTTATTAATCTGCCTAATTGCCTCTAACCCATCTGTTGCAGTTTGATAACGATCTTTGAAGTGGTATCGCACCATCTTATTTAGTACTGCTGCTAACCCTGGACTAACTGACACTAAATGCTGCCAAAGCATTTCGCCAGTATTTGGATCTTCCTGCAATTGCAGTGGCAAAAGTCCTGTGAGTGCTTGAATAGCAATAATTCCCAAGGCATAGATATCACTATTAGGACGTGGTTGCCCCCGCGCTTGTTCACTGGGCATATATCCAGGTGTACCAATAGCAACAGTCGCACTTGCTTCTGCTGGAATTCCTACCATCTGATTTGGTAGTTGCTTAACTGCACCAAAATCAACTAAGACTAGCTTGCTGTCTGAAGTACGCCGAATTAAATTATCTGGTTTAATATCTCGGTGAATTACTCCCCTAGTATGGACAAATTCTAGAACTCCCAAGACATCTTGCAGCATGGGGATAACCTGATTTTCTGTCCAACGAGAACCAGGTGAGAGTTCTGTTTTGAGGGTATGTCCTTCGATAAGTTCTTGTACTAGATAAAATTCTTGCTCTTGTTCAAAGTAAGCTAACAGGCGAGGAATTTGATCGTGATTGCCAAGTTGTTCCAAGGTTTCAGCTTCGCTATTAAACAAGCGTCTGGCTGTTGGCAAAATATTAGGATCGCTACTAGCGGGTTTGAGGTGTTTAACAACGCAAACGGGATTACCAGGACGGCGGGTATCTTGGGCAATATAAGTTTGACCAAATCCACCAGTACCTAATATTT
>JBARVL010000284.1:0-12707 GCA_049646245.1 Crinalium sp.
AATTCTGCTTCATATAACAACTGTTCACATCTTCTATTCCACAGCTTTTGATCTGCATGAGTGGTATAGCAACCGCGATGAAATTCTAGATATAATTCGTCTTTCCAGGTAGGAAAAGGCTTGCTGACTGCTGACTGCTGACTACTAATTTCTGATAAATAATTTTTAGCTGTAGTAAATTCTAATTTTGGGAAGAAGGGAGACTGTTGCCAACGTTGAGCAACTTCTAACATATCGCGAGTTGGTCCACCTCCATGATCTCCAACTCCAGGCAACCATAAAGCATTTTCTAGAGTTGTTTGTTGCTGCCATTCACAACTATAATTTGTCATCTTAATTGGGTCGATACCTTCACCAATAGGGGCAGACATTAAACTGAATATTTCTGTACCATCTGGTGATTGCCATAAAAATGTACTATAGGGAAATTTAGTAGTATCATTCCAGCGCAATTTTTGAGTGACAAAATATTCAATTCCACCAAGTTTTAGAAATTGCGGTAAGGTTCCACAAAAGCCAAAACTATCAGGTAGCCATGCAATTGTACTAATTTGTCCAAATTTTTCTAAAACGTAGTGTTGTCCATAAAGTATTTGTCTGACAATAGATTCACCACTAATTATATTTAATTCTGGTTCTATCCACATCCCGCCAACTATTTCCCAACGTCCTTGATTAACTTGTTGTTGAATAGCAGTAAATAATTCGGGGCGATGTTGTTCTATCCAAGCATATAAAGCTGGGGTAGAATGACAAAATGTAAGCTCAGGAAATTGTTTTTGGAGTTTAAGAACTGATTCAAAGGTGCGTTGGGCTGCTGACCATGTTTCGTCAATAGACCATAGCCATGCCATGTCTAAATGGGCATGACCTAATAATGATATTTTGGGTGGAAAGACCCCCCCTAGCCCCCCCTTATTAAGGGGGGGGATTTGAGAAGGGGAACCCCACCCCTCTGCACCATCCCCGTGAACCCCCCCTAGCCCCCCCTTATTAAGGGGGGGGGAAGAGATAGGAGAGGGGGGAAAGAAAGGATAAATTTGTGATTTAGTTAGGTTTTGGCGGAGGGTATTTAAAGAGTTTTCAAATGTAGCGGGATCGTGGGGTAATGCAGCCCAGTTAATATTAGTAATACTAGCGGATAAGGTGGTTATTTCTTCAGGTTCAAAAGTTTCTATATATTTATGCAATACTGCTAATTCGTCAGCTATAAAACCAGGTTCAAGGCGATTTGTATTAGTAGATTCGTATACGCATAATGATTTTACTAATGCGCCAGGATCGTGGCTTGGGCTGACTAGGCGCAATGCGACTGTAATTTCTTCACCTGGGGTTACTGAAGAACTAAGTAATACTCTGGTTGAACAATCAAATAAATCGCCTTCTTGTACTAATTCACCATTAATATAAATCTGTGCTGAGTCTGCCCACCAAGTTAAAACTAATCTTAATGCTAACCCTGTTATAGGATAGCCGTTGAGATGTTGGGGGATAACAAATTTTTGACTTAACCATAAAAGCTTACCAGCATCCCAAGCAATATGACCTTTAGGGTTCAATTCAACAGTTTGCCAATTTCCTAAGTTAGACTGGGTAGCATCAGATATGGGTAAATTTGCCAAGTGCGATACGTTGCTTCGCAACACGCTGCGCGATCGCCAATGAGTCTGCACATTTACCTGGCTCATGGAGCGTAGTTGCTCAATTGCGTTAATTATTGGGGAATTTTCTACTAAAGGGATGGCGGGATTTGTCATCTTTTCGTTTAAGATCAGGGCTAATATTATTTTTAGTTGTTACTCGTTGCCACTCATTTTAAAAAATCATAACCGACAACCAAATACTCACTACTATGTCATCTTCCACAGGTCCTTATCAAAGCAAATTTTTAAATTTCCTTAACCGTCAAACCAACCGCTTGAAAGATCAGTGCGATCGCGCGGTGAGGGCGGTAAAAGTAGCTACAGTTTGGGGAGTCCAAGTTGTCCTTTATCCAATTTATCTGGCGGTTCAAACTGCTAGATTCGCTGGACATCAGTTGCAGCAAGCAACACAATACACATTGCTACAATTGCAAGGGGCAAAACCGTCTCAACCTGAAACCCCTCCCCCAACAGATACCCCAATTCAGCGAGTGTTAAATTTGCTGGAGGCAGAGGTACAACTTGAAGAAATCAGCTTGCTTATTCCAGGCTCAGAGGTTTTGCTAAAAAATAGCAGTGATTCACAAGTATCTATATATAATGATTTAATTCCAAGTTTGCCGAAAACTACCCAATTCCCTAACATTAGTGTAAACGGGGAGCGGGGAAATAAGTTAAGTTTAGCTGAAATACCAAATAATTCAATATCGCCGCTACCTTATGTTGTATCTGATCATGATTTGATCGCCACATCTGATCCCAAATTGCAGAAAGTTAAGCAGGTAATTAGTGGTGTTGCTTCGTTATTAACAACACGCAAGTTAGTATTAGTCACTGTTGATTATCACGTTCTAGATATTCTCACACCGGAACAGCAGCAGAAACTTCAGCAGCGTATTAGCTTAGAAATTGCTGATTATTGGCGGGTGACAAAATTAGTACAAGGGAGAGTGGGAAAATTTACTGGGCGTGTGCCAATATCAGCAGAAGAGCGATCGCGCCTTTTACCCCCAGTGAGATTCTTCTGGTTATTAATGGCTTGGGTGCAATTTAGTCCGGTAGCACTTGCAGCTAATCTTTTTAAAGAATCCAGCTTAATTATAAGTCATAATTCCCAATTAAGTAATCAAAAATTAGAACCAAGTATTAATCCTAACTTAATGCCAGGTTCAGAAAAGCCTACTTTGATCTTAAAAAAACCACGTTTACAAAAGTCTTTAACTGAAGATCAATCACTTGCGATCGCAGCTAACTTATTACAACCTGTAGCAGAATTAACAACTATTATTACTCACGGTACTGAAACACTGTTACAACGCTTACAGGGAAAAAATCATCAAACTATAGCGCAAGAAACTTTCTCAGAAGCAGCAACGAAAACTGACAATTCAACAACTAATAGTGGCAAAATTGATGCTATAATCAGGGCTGCAATTGACTACTTTTTTGGTCAACCTAGCGCGGAATTACCATCTAAGGCTGAGAAAAATGAGTTATCTTCATCTACTACTCAGTTATCAGGGATGCGATCGCCCGAAATTATTCCAGGTGATCGACTAAGCAACGCCAATAAATTACCTGTAAAACAATCTCATACATTACCATCAACCCAGGAAGATGATCCTTGGTTAAGTTGGGGAGATATATTCCCTAGTAAAGCTACACCGAAGGTAAATAAACAATCTCAAGCAGTTGACTCAACTGTAAAAGTACTTACTGCTAATCAAAATTCAGCACAGTTACCTAGTAGCACAGAAATTCCTACTGGCAATTCTATTACTAGGGTAATCAAGCGTTACCTCAAACCTCAACCCAATAATTTACAGTCCACACCAGTAGCAAATAATTCTTCTATAGTAGAAAAATTTAGCAGTAGTAATGTTACCCAATCAGGAAAAACTTCTGCCACAGTTTTCATTTCAGAAGAAAGTACTACTGCTACTGCATCACAAAAAAACGCAATGAATCATACACCAGATTGGATCGAAACACAAGCAACTTCAGTTGGCTATGTGAAACATCCTTTAGAGATATTACTAGGATGGCTAGACAAGGCTATGCTTTGGTTTGAGCAGCAACTAATTAAAGCTTGGCAGTCAATTTTTAAGTAAAATTATTTCTGGGTAGAGAAAATATCAGGGTTGGGAGGCGTGTATAACAAGCCAACTAATTAAGTTATACATTTGCGTATACGCGATCGTATACATCGGGTTGTCATACTAGATTTAGTGGATTAAACACCTACTACCTATACAGTTGCTTTATTGCTTTACCAATTATTCCTTAAACTTTCCCCCTGAATTTAGGCATTAATGCTTAATTCAGGGGCTTAAACATTTGTATACACAAGCTTGAAACATAGATCCCCCCTAGCCCCCCTTAAAAAGGCAGGGCTGTTTCATTGTCCTCAAAGAAAATTAGGGGGCAGGGGAGCAGGGGGGCAGAGGGGCAGGGGGGAGAAGGTTCCCGAATTTTTCCACTTTTCTACAGGAAATCCCACCCAAATTATTTTCTCTCGTCACAATGAAGTAGCCCTGCTTTTTAAGGGGGGGAAATTCCATCAAAGTCCCTCTTTTTAAGGGGGATTTAGGGGGATCTCTGCCTAAACCCTGTATGTCTTAAACTTTTCGAGTCATTTCAAACAATTGTTGGGCGTTTGCTCCTTTAAAACCTTGAAATAGGACTTTTTCGCCAGGAGTTACTTCAACTAAAGCACGTTCGGCAATTTCATAATAGGCGTAAGTCCAAGGAATACTAACTTCTTGCTTGCTGGTGTCATCTATAACAGTTACCATTTCTTGAACAGCTTTCGTTGCTGTTTGACGTAAACCGCTTTTTAAATCACCTTCAATTTCCGATTTCATTGGTACATTTCTATCAGTTAGTCCTTTAACTGTGGTTTCAATATCTGGATAAAGGGGAGTATTTTGACGGTTGATGTAACCTGTAAAGTGGTTAACCGCGTAACCATGCAGTAATACCCATGCTCCATATTGACTTACAGTATTTACTGTTTCTACAACAGATTTAAATGGAGCATTCCAAGGGCGTGTATATATAAGTTGCAGTTCATCAGTTAGTTGTTCTGCTTCTAATTCAGTGTCAGCTAGTTTTATACGCTCTACTAATGTTTGGACATCGGCTAATTTTACGGACTTAACTGTTTGATATATTAGTTGCGCGATCGCATCCGGTAATTGATCTACAATTAGCTCACTGATAAATAATTTGGGTAAATCTAAAGCATCTTGTTCTGGATGTTGATAGTGACGGGCGTAAAGTTTTTGATCGGGAAAGGTATATTCAGCAGCAGCTTGATAACCTAAAGCGTTAGCGATTTTTTCTAAATAATCAATTCCTAGATTTTTAGTTCCTTGGGGAGTATCTACATTCAAGCGTAGGGAACGAAAGGCGATATGATCGTTGGCTATAGTTCCTCCTGCTGTGGCGATCATTTGTTGATATATTTGAGCATAGTTGACTCTGTGGCTATAGTTTTCCCAGAGTTTGTTCCAGAGGTTAAGGGGTATTTGTGGGGAGTTCATAGGTTATTTTTTAACGCAAAGGATCGCAAAGGATGGCGCAAAGGATCGCAAAGGTTAGCAGGATGTTTTCGGTGAGGAGCAATGATTTTATCTGTGTGCATCTGTGTTTATCTGTGGTTAATTATCTAAAATTTTCCTGCTGTTATAAATTTCATATATAAACTCGCTCAAGGTTGATTTTTTAACAATTCGGTGAGGATATTGAGAGCTATTTGAATTTGCTCGCTATCAATAACTAATGGTGGGCAAAAACGAATTGCAGCTTTACCGCAACCAAGTAATAATAAACCCTGATAAAATGCTTGATCGACTATGCGATCGCGTAACTCTGAATCTAAGTTACCATTAGTATCTAGTAAATCAACTGCTACCATTAAACCTTTACCTCGTGGTAGCGAAATGCAATTAAATTGTTGTGCTAATTTGGTTAAACCTGCTTGTAATAGTTCTCCCATTTGATGGGCATTTTCTATTAAACTATCTTCTAATAGTCGCAATGTGACATTTGCTGCTGCACAAGCAACTGGATTACCCCCAAAGGTTGTAGCATGGGAACCAGGCTGCCATGTCATTATTTCAGGACGAGATAAAATTGCTCCTAAAGGTAAACCACTAGCGATACCTTTGGCAAGGGTAATAATATCAGGCATGACATCCCAATGTTGAATAGCAAATAAGCGACCTGTACGACCCATGCCTGATTGCACTTCATCAACTATCATTAAAATGCCATAGCGATCGCATATTTCCCGAATGCGTTCTAAAAAACCATTTTCTGGGACAATATAACCACCTTCTCCTTGTATTGCTTCGACAATAATTGCAGCAACTTCTTCTGGTGGAAGTACTGTATTAAATAATTTTTGTTCTAAATAATCTAAACTTTCGTGAGTACCATAGGGAATATGAGTTACTCCTGGTAATAATGGCGCAAATTGTTGACGTTGCACTACTTTAGAACCAGTTAGGGACATTGCACCATAAGTGCGTCCGTGAAATGCACCTAAGAAAGCGATTAGGTGCGATCGCTTGGTATAATAACGAGCAAGTTTTATTGCCCCTTCATTTGATTCTGCTCCAGAATTAGTAAAAAATACCCGCGCTTGATTCGGAAAAGGCGCACGTTTGGCTAATTTTTCCGCTAATTCTACCATCGGCTCATAATAAAAATCAGTCCCCGACATATGCAGTAAATTCGCTGCTTGTTGTTGAATTGCTTTTACTACTTCTGGGTGGGCATGACCTGTATTATTAACAGCAATACCTGCGGTTAGATCTAAAAAGACGTTACCATCAACATCTTCAATCATGCAACCTTCCCCGCGTGCTGCAACTAAGGGGTAGCTACGGGTATAAGATGGGGAAGTTACAATGCGATCGCGTTCTACAATTGCAAGTGCTTTAGTACCAGGTAATGATGTTACTAAACAAGGAGTTCGTGGCAGTCGGCGGATGTCAGGAATGTTTAACATATTAATTACTGATTTAGGGGAAATTTTTGATCGTAGATCCCAAACTTAAGAATCTACATTAAATGTTAAAAAAATCTTTGGAAAACACCCTCGTCTAAAATTTTATGAGACAATGTATCTATCACTAAAAATAACTTAGGTAAATTCATTTAATTTGTTCTACAACAAATTAAACCTCCAAACTTGAAAATAAATGATTGAGCTTACGCCGAGTAGTTCAGGACAAAGCTAGTAGGCGATCGCCCCATTTATTTAACTTCCTAGCTTTCGTGAAAAAGGCTTCTGATTAAATTACATCTTTAAAAAGATATTTTTAGTATGTTTTATTACTTTATTTAACTAAAATTATTAAAAGTTAACTGCTATTATTCTTTAACATTTTTATCGAACAAAATAATAATTAGGAGAAAAAAATGAATTGTAGCATAAAATTAAAAAATACAGCTTTGATGAGCGTCTCAATGCTGGGATTATTAAGCTTTGCTAGCCCTACTTATGCAGCACCAAGCACAGTTCAAACATACGCTAACTCTAGTAATGCTTCAGCAGGGGAATTTGGTGCGAGCATTGCATCTTCAGCCATAATAAGTATTCTAGTTACAAATGCAGATGGCAATCCTATTACTAATCTTGGAGCTAGTATAGGGAATGGAACAGCAGCAATTACCTTACCCTCTGGTTGGAGTTTATTACAAGGTTTCAATGTTCCTCCAGGCGGTTGCCTTGTAACTCCGACTCAATTTAGCAATTCTAATAATGGCGTATATACCATTCGTGTTGTTCCCTTTACTTCAAATGCCAGTTGTAAGTGGCTTTCTGGAGATTATCATTACGTGGTCAAACTTAGCGTCCCAATTAGCACAATTACTTACAATGGTAGTGGTTTGGGGGTATTAAAAATTCCCTAGGTTTTTTTAAATGTTAACTCTCTTGCTGTTGTGCTAAATCTTTTGTATGTAGCACAGCATTTTTTATAGCTTGAGTCATTTCTTTGTCATAAATTTTTTGAGCTTCCGCGTTCAAAGGTTGCCAATTTTGTGTAAAAGTTAAAGTTAAGGTGTTTTCCGGCTCGAAAACATCAATTTTATTAATAATTTCACCGGAAAAAAGAGCATTATCAACCAAGGTAAATTTAATTTCTCTGTTTGCTTCATCCACAGTGATTCTTTCTTTTAGCTTCATGCCGCCAACTTCCATCTCTCGCAAAACCCCATCTTGATATTTTTCTAAAACTTGAGACTTTTCAACGCTTTTAACATAACGTTGAGGGTTTTCTATTTTATCTACCAACAGTGTCCAAACTTGGTCTATAGAAGCGTTTACAGGAGTGCTAAAACTGTGGGACAGCATAATTATTTACTAAAAAATTATAAATATACTATACTGTATTTAATGTAGAAAAAGTCAACGTTAGTATAGTCTAGAGTTAGCGGTTATTTTGACACATAAGCTGATGGCTGATACCTGATAGCTGAATGCTTACAAAAAGCGAGTTTGCTAATGAAGGCAAACCACACTAATTAAACTTTAATCCCCATCTAAAATTAATTAACGATTATCAATCTGGGCGCGTTGCAAACGACCAGAAAAATCTACATAAACAGTCTTCCATTCAGTAAATACATCAATTGCAGCACTACCCGCCTCACGGTGTCCATTTCCCGTCTGCTTCACACCTCCAAAAGGTAAATGTACTTCCGCCCCAATAGTTGGACCATTAATATAAGTAATTCCAGCTTCAATATCTCGCATCGCTTGAAAAGCACGGTTGATATTACTGGTATAAACAGAAGAAGATAAACCGTAAGGAGTATCGTTAAGAACCTCGATCGCTTCTTCAAAAGAGCTAACTTCTATTAAACTCACAACAGGACCAAATATCTCTTCACGAGCAACACGCATATCAGGAGTAACACGATCTAAAATAGTCGGTTCAAAAAAGAAGCCGTGTTTTAGTTGCTCATTACAACAGACATTGCCACCAATTAATACCTTTGCGCCTTCATTATGAGCAACTTCGAGATAATAACTAACTCGCTCAAGCTGAGACTTATTAACAAGTGGTCCAACTTCAGTATCTAATTCTGTACCTTTTCCTAAACACAACTTCCTGGTTTTATCCAGAAGCATTGCTGTAAATTTCTCCTTAATATCACGATGCAAAATCAAACGACTTGTAGCAGTACATCGTTGACCAGTTGTACCAAATGCCCCCCAAATTGCTCCTTCTAGAGCTAATTCTAAATCAGCATCATCCATCACAATTTGAGCATTTTTACCACCTAATTCTAAGCAAACTCGCTTGAAAGTACGCCCACAAGTTGCCCCAACCTCAGCGCCAGTTTGGGAAGAACCTGTAAAAGATACTAAGTTAATCCCAGGATGTTCAATTAAAGCGCGACCTACTTCGTCACCATGTCCATGAATTAAGTTAACTACACCATCTGGTAAACCTGCTTGTTGGAAAATTTCAACTAGCAAAGTAGCACAGGCGGGAGTATCTTTAGCAGGTTTTAAGATGACTGTATTGCCGCAAACTAACGCGGGCATCATTTTCCAGCATGGAATTGCTACAGGAAAGTTCCAAGGAGTAATTAAAGCACAAACTCCGATAGGCGATCGCACTGTCATCGCAAATTTATTCGGCATTTCCGAGGGAGTCGTCTGCCCAAACATCCGCCGCCCCTCGCCAGCACTGTAAATGGCGCAGTCAATTCCTTCTTGCACATCTCCACGCGCTTCAGCTAATGGCTTACCCATCTCCTGACTCATCAGGTAAGCCATTTCTTCTTTGCGTTGAAGTAAAATTTCGCCTACGCGGTAAATAAATTCTGCCCGTGCTGGTGCTGGGGTAAGTCGCCAACTGTGATAAGCTTTGCTTGCTGCCATCACTGCGGCATCGACATCCTCCGCACCGGAACTAGGAAATGTTGCAATTACCTCCCGCCAGTCAGCAGGGTTACGACTTTCTAAAATGGTTGCTGATTGGGCTGCTAACCATTCGCCATCTATATAATTAAGGCACGTTAGCGGGGTAGTCACCATACAGCCATCCTTAATTAGTAATGTAGTTTGGGACTTGCTACCACTCTGGCAAACAGATACAAATAGCGTTAACCAGTGCCGAGCGTAAGTAAAAATCCCTATAAGTTTGCGTAATTGAAAAAAGATTGTGCTACTTAGACTTAAAAGCCTTAATCACATACTAGCAAGTATACAGCGCTTAATTATTTATTCAAAATTGCTGACATCCTTGTAGCAAACCTCAAGTTAAAAATCACAATTATCACTTATACCTACAGATAACTGATAATTATAGTGATAGAATTAAGAGAGTTATAAATAGTTGAAAATCTTTAAGAAAAATAAATGTCGTACTATAAGTATTGTTACGAATAAGTGTAAACGCTTAACTTTTTTAAGTATAATCACTGACGCATCCCTTAAATAGAAGTGCTATTAGTTAAGTAGTGGCTTCAGTCAACTTTCTACTAGCTTCTGCACTTTTTTTACTGCATCTACACTGAGGTCAATTAAAAAATATGCCACCTTAACGGTTTTACCACCTGTTTTCACTATGATAATTTTCACAATCAAGCGAATTTTTCTGGGTAAGGATATTGATGATGACGGCTCAACACATCACTATTGCTGCTGTTACGAATAAGCTAACTTCTTTAAAGCAAATTCGCTTTACAGGATGGTTAGCTCTCAAAGGGCCGTTAGGTCAAGAATGGGTATTTTATTTATATTTAGGTCGAATTATCTACGCCACTGGTGGAGCGCATCCAGTTAGAAGATGGCAAAGGAATTTGGCTACTTATTGTTTTAATGTCAGTTTAAATCAAATACAACAGTTAAAGTTACCCACAGAAATTGAGCCATCTGATTTGGGAACAAGTTGCTGGGAATACCAGTTGCTATGTTTATGGTTGCAACAGCAACGCATCACACGAGAGCAAGTAGTGAAAATGATTCAAGTAAGCATTTTAGAAGTGCTATTTGATGTCAATCAAGCCTTGCACGTAACGTGCCATATTAAGCAAGAAAATCCTTTATCTCCTCAATTAGTATTAATAGATGCAGAACAAGCAATAACAGAAGCCCAAAAGCAGTGGCAAACTTGGAAAACAGCTAATCTGTCAGATGTATTTCCCGATCAAGCACCGATAATTAAACAGCCAGAGCAACTGCAACAAAAAGCATCAGCAGCAGTTTATAAATCTTTAACATTATTATTAGATGGACAACGTTCATTACGAGATATAGCTGTCCAAACAAAACGCAATGTTATAGACGTAACCCGTTCCCTATCACCTTATTTTGAATCGGGAATGGTGGAGTTAATAAACATTCCTGATTTAGCAATTCCAGTTGCTACTAATACTAATAGTAATACTTCCAGTACGGTAGCCGTTCAAAATCAAAGGAAAGGGCCACTAATTGCTTGTGTGGATGATAGCCCTTTAGTATGCCAAACAATGGAGAAAATATTAACTTCAGTTGGGTATCAGTTTTTAGCAATTCAAGATTCAATGCGAGCGATCGCCACTTTATTAACACGCAAACCAGAGTTAATATTTTTAGATTTAGTCATGCCCAATACCAATGGCTATGAAATTTGTACTCAATTACGCAAGGTATCAGCTTTCCGTGAAACGCCCATAATTATTTTAACAGGCAACGACGGCATCATCGATCGAGTTCGTGCCAAAGTTGTAGGAGCAACAGATTTTTTAGGCAAACCAGTGGATGCAGAAACAGTGCTAGCGGTAGCTAATAAATACCTCAAGCATCTCAAATCCAGTTCCATTGTGGTAGGTTGATCCTGATAGTTTTAAACAAGGTTAATGCGATGCGTACTGCTTTAGTTGTTGAAGATACCCAGACAGAAAGACAAATTTTTACTAGCTGCTTGGAGCGTGCAGGCTTAAATGTTTTGACAGCAAATAGCACAGAAGAAGCCTTAGAAAAAATCAGTGCTTCTAAACCTGATTTGATCGTTCTTGACGTAGTGCTACCAGGGCGTAGTGGCTTTGAACTTTGCCGCGAACTTAAAGCCGATCCAGAAACTAGCAAAATTCCCGTAGTAATGTGTTCTACAAAAAATAGTGATATGGATAAATTTTGGGGTATGAAACAAGGCGCAGATGCTTATATAGCCAAGCCAGTCGATCAAGAAGAACTTTTGAGAACCGTTAATCAATTAATTAAAAACTAGGTCAATTGTGACTTAGCACCTCGAGGAAGCAAGCAATGGTATCTGAGTTTTTATCAGGGAACACTACCTTATTTAATCCAACTGTAAGCAATAATCCCGCACATCAAACAACAGTTGGGGAACAGTTTTTGCGGTTTCATCTAGGTGGAGAAACAACAGCACTATTGCCCGTGCATCAAATGACCGAGGTGCTAAATATTCCAGTTAACCAGATTGTACCTATTCCTCACCTACCAGCGTGGGTAATGGGTGTTTATAACTGGCGGGGGGAGATTCTCTGGATTGTAGATCTAGGGCATTTGGTAGGATTAAAACCTTTGCACCAACAAGAAATTAGTCACTCAACTTACACAACAATTGTGACTCATAGCCAACAGAAAATCGCCAGCCAAAAAAGACTAAGAGGTCAAACTACTGGTAGCAAAATGCTGGGGCTAGTTGTGGAGAAAGTTGAAGATATGGAGTGGTGCAATTCCGATTTGATTCAATCTCCTCCCCAGTCTGCTGTCACCCCTGAACTCGTGCCATTTTTACGTGGTTATTGGATGAAATCTCATGATGAAATGCTACTGGTTTTAGAAGGAGAAGCCATAATTGCAGGAATGCCTAAACCAGAAGTTTAAATAACTTTTGGGATTAAGGCAGACTTGTTTAAAAGTAACATCAAAAAACGTTACTTGCTTCTATATCGGTTAATTCGTTCAAGTAGTTCTACCAATTTATTTTTAGTGAATTTTGATTTATGACTAAGCATTCTGAGCCTCAACCAAATAAAAATAAAGCTGAAACTAACGGTCGTTTAAATGGTCGAAAAAATGGTGCTAAC
>JBARVL010000285.1:0-4339 GCA_049646245.1 Crinalium sp.
GTGCGGATAAAAAGCAAACTCAACCACCCCCACGTTATACAGAACCCAAGTTAGTACAATTAATGGAACGTAAGGGAATAGGAAGACCTAGTACTTATTCTCCGACAATTAAGACTTTGAAAGAGCGTGAGTATGTGCAACTAACTAAGGGAAAGTTGCAACCAACGCCATTAGGGATGGAATTAGATGCTTTTTTAGATCAAGTGTTACCTGATTTAATTAAGGCTGAGTTTACAGCGCAAATGGAATTAAAATTAGATGCGATCGCATCTGGTTCTTTAAACTGGGAATCTTATTTAACCAGTTGGAATCAGGAATATTTTACACCAGCTTTGACTAAAGCGATTAGTGAAATTAAAAATTTCAAACAAACCAGTCCGCCAACTAATAAAACTAACGCTAAAAGCAAAACATCAAAATCAATCAATATTTAATGTCCCAAATGCGGACAACAAATGACAAAAGTTGCTTCTAAATCTCAGAAGATGAAAGCAGACCATTTTTTGAGTTGCGACAAGCGTAATTCTGGATGTGGCTGCGTAATGTTTTTAAATGTCAAAAGTGGGAGTTATGAGTTACCTTATTCTGAGCGGAAGGTTGCACCTAAAACAGAATCGTTGACCGAGTATACTTGTCCGGTTTGCAGTTCATCTTTAGAGCGTTACGAGTATAGCAAGAATGGACAGAATAAAACCATGCTGCGTTGTTCTAATTCTAAAAATCGGCAAGCTAAATGTAAAGAAGTAGCATTTTTTGAGAGTAAGACTGGTAACTGGTGGTCGCCTAAGTTTGGGGAGATGAAGCCGATTAAAGCAGGTAAAAAGACTAAAGGTGGATAGAGATTTAATTATTTGAATTCCGCATATAGCAGTTTTCAGTCAACTGATGTACAAGGATTGAAAAATATAATATTGTAGTGCGTTAGCAAAGCTGTGCGTTAGCACTACATCTTGCTCGCATTCTTATTTATAGCGAGCAAGATGCTCGCACTACTGTACTCATAAATATGAAAAATGCTATATATTTTTAATCAGTTCTGCTATCTTGCGGTAAATTTTCTTGTCTAATTTTGCCCACTGGTTAAAGTCTTCAAATGCAGAAGCTTCAAATACTATTTTTCTGCTCCTTCAAAATTTTCTAGACTGACTTCTACTAAATTCGTTCCATTATTGACATTTTCTATCGCTTTGAATAATCTGTTTTTATTAGTCTCAGATTTTAATAAATAATCAGTTTCATTCACTTCATAGACAATAATTTCTATTTTTTTATCCTGAAAGGTGGCTTTGAGTCCTTCCAAGAAGTGATGATCTAGTTCACTGGCTTTTAATCTATAAATTGTTTGCATTTTTGAAATTACACTTAATATTTTTTGGGGATGGTAATATGATTATATTTTAGCTCAAATCTTTAGAGGTACAAAGCTGAAGCGATCGCTCTCCCTATTAAACTACCCGTGTAGGCGGAGCCGCGTCGAAGATCTCGCGCCTAATTTGTAAAGTTATATTACAAAAACCAAAAAAACACTGCCTCAACACCGAACAAATACTAAATTCCGTAGGTTGTGTTAAACATAACGTGAAATCCAACCTATTTTCTGAGCAGGAAAATCGCGCAAAGGTGAATAAATTTTTACCAAATAGTTATTAAACTCGAAGATTTTATTTTATAATCTCGGCTAATAATAGGAACATTATAATAAAGTGCAGTAGCAGCAATAAGACGATCTGGTAAATCAGGAATTTGCTCTCGACTGACTTTTGCTAATGTTTGAGCAATATTTGCATCACAGCTAATAACAGTTAGTACAGCATCATTTTTATTAATTTCTGTGATTAATTTATTTAATGTATTATTGGGTATTCTGTTTTTTTCTGTTAAATAGATTATTTCTACGATAGTAATTACAGAAAATCCTACTTCATCGCCATCTTGAGCAATATTTTCAATAGTTAATTTTGCTAGTTGAGACAGACGAGCATCATTAAAAATATACCAAATAATTGCATGAGTATCAGCAATAGCTTTCAACATTTAGATATCCTCTCGCTCAAAATTTGACCAGATTTCTTGACGTATTTGATCTATCTCTTCTGCGGAAGGTGCTTCGCCTAAATTGGCGCAAATTCCCAAAAGTGAGCGACGAGGTTTGATTTCTGGTTTAATTAATGCTTCTTGAATATCAGGCGATATTGCCTGAATTAAACGCATTTTCTCCCTGGGAGTTAATTGTTTTGCTTGTTCAATAATTTGTTCTAGTGTCATAATAGTTTTCTCAACTTAGGATCACAAATTAAAGTTTACTTGTTGAGGGTTTTATATAGTATAACAATGCGATCGCCCTTTTAAATCAGCTTTTATTTAATGCGATCATATCTGGTTCTCTCAACTGGGAATCTTATTTAACCAGTTGGAATCAAGAGCGTCAAAAGTCTCATATCTTCGCTCAATTCACATTTATAATTACCTTGGACATTTGATATGACTAAAGATTATCTATAGCGGGTTGCAGAAGATATTGCTCCCGAACACTTTTTAGCAACTTAGTATTTAAACCCCTTGGTTCTAAAGCTTTCACCACTACCAAAAGCTCTTTGTCGTACTTAAGGTTGATTAACCGACGAATTTCCTGCACCTCTTTACGAGAAATACCTAGCTTATCTGCCATGCGGTTATGAAGTTGCAATTCTGACTGTTCAATTCTGCCATCAGCAATGGCAATCTCCCAAGCTGTACACAATATTAGGCGATGCTTCAACCGCTCGTTATCACTCTGACTACAAGTCTTTTCTCGATGTTCATCATCGAAAAGAATTCTTGTTTGGATAATTTCGTCAAAACTTTGGCGTTTTTTTATGGCTTTCCAAACTAAATCTCGCTCTTCCTTTCTGATACCGGAAGTTGTCATCAACCTCTCTACAGTATCTTGCTCCTGCTCGGCTAATACACCATCTATCCAAGCCATTGGTAAAGCAGCAATAATAATTTGTGATAAAAACTTACTCATCTTGGCGGCTTGTTCTTTATTGCTCCAGTTCATCAAGCCGCTATAAATCCCAACAGTTGCTAGTACTCCTAGTCCAACCGGAGCAGCAAGCGTCATTAATGAGTATGTTGATGCACTAACAACTACACCCGTTGATATTCCAAAGAAACCTTGTACAGTTGTCCAAATACTTGCTGGTACAAGTAGCGATGAGGCAACTGCTGAAGTTCCCACACCTGCTAATGTCCCTACAGATGCACCTGTGCTAAAAGCGAGTGTATCTTTTATCCAACTATCGCTATTATTTTGCTTTAATAAATCTGCATTAAGATTTTGATACTCTGTAAGTGACGTTTTCCTAACATATATGTTCAATCCTTCTATTTGATTGTCAAGATACTCCCGAAAAGGTTTATCACTAAAATCGATCCCACGATTACTACCGTCGTCATATATTTTTTCTGTGGCAGTATTAATAGTAGTTACAACTTTATTCCAGGAATTGCCCAAAATTTGTTTCAAATTTTTAATATCAGCTTCTATTTCATTCAATCCTGCAAAACCTTCTTTTTTTAGTTTTTGAAGATAATAACCTTGATTCATATAAAAAATCGTATCTAAGACTACTAGCGCCACCACAATAGCAATAGCACCTGCGATGGGACTGGTAATAGCACCAATTAAAGGTACACCCGTCCAAGGTACGAGAGAATAAGCCATAAAAGTTAAAATACTGCCAATTACCAGTAATCCTCCAGTAATTATTTTGCGTTCTTTGGCAGATGAATCCATATCAGAATACAAAATTTTTATGAGGCGAATGTACGAAGGAATTTTAGGAATACGAGTTAAGGTGAAGTTGATCAGAGTAGCCAAAACAGGAAGCAAAATAGAAAAAATGGTGGTTATGACAGGCAAAACAGCCTGAATTACAAAGGGCATAATCACAATTGCCATATGAAATTAACTCCAAAAATTTATTTAGTTAATTTTAGCTTAACCCTCTTTTGTCAAAGTGGGTTGAAAGCTTTATTTTTCGTTTGCTGTATTGGCGTAACTGCGTGTAAATTTCCTAAAGTGACAAAAGAGGGTTAATTGCAGCATGAAGGCGGGATAGCTGTACTAGACTAAAAATAGCTTGAATTAGCTCGATATTTAACACCACTATCAGCATTTATGAAAGCAATTGAAACCACAGCCACAATTAATCAAAACGGGGAACTTATACTAGATAAATCGCTAGAAGTTACCACACAGCACGTTCGTATTATTGTTTTACTTTCCGAAGAAGACGAAACAGACACAGATGAAACACCCACAGAAATAGTTATAGAAGGAATTCGGCAAGGTTTA
>JBARVL010000286.1:0-4806 GCA_049646245.1 Crinalium sp.
GCGATCGCCTTAAGAAAATATACTTATTACTCATCTGCTCAGGCTAATTATTTTTTGATACTTTCAACGACAAAAAACTAAAAAATTTGCTCATAAAATTAAAACTTAAATATTTAATTTAATTTATAAAAGATAGCTTTTTAATAGTGTCTGCATACCAATATACTTCAGATCGAATGAAAACATACCCAAGCAAATTACGACATTTAAAAATCAGTATATTCTTTTGCCTATTAGTTTCTCCTCCCACAGTGGCACAAATTGTTCCAGATGCTACATTACCTGTTAATTCTATTGTAAAACCTCAAGATTCTACCACTCTAATTGAAGGTGGAAGAAAAACAGGTAGTAACTTGTTCCACAGCTTTAGCCAGTTTAATATGATTACTGGTAGCACCGCTTTATTCAACAATGCTGCGGATATTACAAATATATTTAGCCGAGTAACAGGTTATTCTATATCTAATATTGATGGTATTCTTCAAACAAATGGTACTGCTAATCTATTTTTAATTAATCCCAATGGCATTATTTTTGGGACTAATGCTCAATTAAACATTGGTGGTTCATTTGTAGCTACAACAGCTAATGCTATTGGGTTTGGAAATCAAGGTTTTTTTAGTGCTTCAGTTCCCAATAACCCACAGTTGCTGTGATATTTAGCAGTGTATTCCCTGAAGCCATAGGAAATGCTGGCAACATTAATATTACTACTGGTTCACTGTCTTTAACCAATGGCGCTCAATTGGTGGCTCTGACTTTTGGAGTGGGCAATGCTGGTAGCGTTAACATTGTTGCCCAAGATGCAGTTAACTTAGATGGGGTGAGTATTTATGAGCGTAACAGTGGGATATATAGCAGTGTAGTCAAAGGAGCCATAGGTAATGGTGGCAACATTAATATTACTACTGGTTCACTGTCTTTAACCAATGGCGGTCTATTGAATGCTATAAGTGAAGGGACAGGAGACGCAGGGAATATTACTAATATCACTGCACGTTCTTTTTATATTGATAACGCCTCAATTAATACTGGTAGTATTTCTGGTAATGGGGGAAATATCGAAAATCTGCAAGTAAATGATTTACGCTTGCGTAACAGTAGTCAAATTTCTACAACTGCTGGTACTGCTTCTGGTGGTTCTGGCAATGGGGGCAATATTAATTTTAACTTAGACACTATTATATTATTAGAAAATAGCAAGATATCTGCCAATGCCTTTGAGGGACGCGGTGGCAATATCCAAATTAATACTACTGGAGTTTTTCAGTCACCAGATAGCCAAATAAGTGCCAGTTCACAGTTTGGATTAAATGGAGAAGTTAAAGTCAATACTCCTGGTATCGACCCCAGCAAAGGGTTAATCAATTTACCAGAAACAGTAACTGATGTTAGTCAACTGGTGGCGCAAAGTTGTACATCAGATAGAACATCTTCCCAGAGTAGTTTAACTGTCACTGGTAGAGGCGGTTTACCAGCTAACCCGATACAACCTCTGACTGGTGATACGGTGTTAGTAGATTTAGCCACACCATCAACACTTATTACAAAATCTCCAGAAATTACTCCCCAACCTATCAGCCTCAAAACCCAACCTCAATTAATCGAAGCGACTGGATGGGGTTTAAACAGTAAGGGAGAAGTTACGTTAGTTGCTAATTCTTCTAATGTTACACATCAAAAGCTTTGGCAATCTTCACCTAGCTGTAATGGCAAGGGGTAGTGGAATGAATAATCAACAAATCACTGCCATTGTGTTAGCAGGTGGGCAAAGTTCTCGGATGGGTAGAGATAAAGCTTTAATATCCATCCAAGGAATACCTCTAATTAGACGAGTTTGTGAAGTCGCTTTGGGGTGTACTTCACAAGTTTATGTTGTCACGCCTTGGATAGAAAAATATCAAGAAGTTTTACCTGCCAACTGTCAATTAATTTTAGAATTACCTATTGGAGAAGAAACTCAACCACATGGCGCATTGGTGGGTTTTTCCCAAGGGTTAAGTTATGTACAAACTGATTGGGTATTATTACTTGCTTGTGATTTGCCACGTTTAGAAGTAAAAGTTTTACAAAATTGGATAGAACAATTAAGTAATTTGTCAACAGAAGCGGGTAGCCAAGATTATATCGCTGTTCTTCCCCGAAATTTTAAAGGATGGGAACCATTATGTGGTTTTTACCACCGCCGTTGCTTACCAGTACTGACAGAATTTATTAACCAGGGAGGGCGCTCTTTTCAAAAGTGGTTAGCCCAACATCCTGTGAAGGAATTGCAGGTAACTAATTGGGAGATATTATTTAATTGCAACACCCCTAATGATTTAGCAGAAATTGAGCAGGTAAAAAATCAACTTAAATAAATATCGCCTTGGTAACTGGTAACTGGTAACTGGTAACTGGTAACTGGTAACTGGTAACTGGTAACTGGTAACTGGTAACTGGTAACTGGTAACTGGTAACTGTTAAAGCCAATTTCCCACCATGACATAAGGAGCCCAATAATAAGGATGGTTTAACGCGGGGTCTTTTAACAAGCTCAGTTGAGCGCGACGCAGGGCTTCAGCTTTGGTTGTTGAAGCATCTAACTGGCGGTAAAACTAGGTCATTACCTCTGTTGTGCCTTCATCACTAACAAACCACAGTGTCGCTAGTGTACTGCGTGCGCCTGCTCTTACTGCTACTCCAGCTAGTCCTAATGCTGCCCGCTTGTCTCCTGCTGCTGTTTGACAGGCGCTTAAAACCAGTAACTCTATTGCTCCAGAGCCACTTTGTTCTCTACTGCGTAGTAAGCTATTTAATTCGTTAACATTAAATGTTTCATCCCAAGTTAACAGGAAAGTTTGATCGGCTTGGGAACTGAATTGACCATGTGTTGCTAAGTGTACTATGGGAAATACTGATGAACTAAGCTGATTTTTTAGAGCGGTGCTAGTGAAATCTTGATTGAGTAATACTTTGGTAGACAATTGTGAGGAAATGGTTGCTAATTCACCTGTAACATTCGGTAGTGCGGAAAACTTTTGACGCGATTGGCTAATACCTGCTATTAAGGCTTGAAATTTCTTTTCTTCTAGAGGTTTGGGATCAAATAGTTGCAAGGATGGTGTAAGTGCGATCGCATACTTTTCTAATAAAAAATCTTATAACTGTTCTTGAGATGTAGGTGAAAGTCCTACCCTTCAAGGTTAGAAAGACAAGCGGACTGTATCTGGCTCCAACTAGATAATACCACTGGGATTGGTAACAGGTCGCATTGACGCTTTCCGGGTAAGCTCCCAAGCCCCGATGAACGGCTAAGAAAGGACTAGGTGGAACATAGACTGACAATAACAGCGAAAACGCACGTTATGCGAACAAGTTGACCGGACTCTCTGCTGTAATTGTCCAGCTTAAAGGGGAATACAAAGCTCCAAATGTACGGAAGATTCAAGACGGTGACGAGGTGGAAGTCGATTCCTGAAAACGGTTTATGAAGGGGATTTTGGGCATTAACCCAGTTACCCACAGGTTGCGCTTGAGCCGGATGCGATGAAAGTCGCACGTCCGGTTCTGAAGGAGAGGTGCATCGCAGTAATGCGGACATCGACTCTAACCGTTATCCAAAGATGTAAAGAAATTATCTCTGAGTGGTTAAAGGGCATGGGACTAGAATTGAAACCAAGTAAAACACGCCTTGCTCACACATTGCTAGAACATGACGGGCAAGGCGCAGGGTTTAACTTCCTTGGATTTAACATCAGGCAATACCCAGTGGGAAAGTATAACACGGGTTGTAATCCACACGGAGAACCACTTGGATTCAAAACACTCATCAAACCCAGCAAAGAAAAGGTAAAAATACACTATAACCGGATGACTGAGGTAATAGACCAGCATAAAGCAGGCACACAAGCCACGCTCATAGCCCATTTAAACCCAATTATTAGAGGATGGGCTAACTATTACAGCACGGTGACTAGCAAAAAGGAATTCACAGAGCTAGGAAGCAAGGTGTATCAAAAACTAAAAAGCTGGGGAAGAAGCCGCCACCTAAATAAATCAGGACATTGGATAGCCGATAAATATTGGCAAACCATAGGCGGGGATAATTGGGTATTCGCAACCAGGCAGGAGGGTAAAAATCCTCTGCGGTTACTAAAACATACGGAAACTGAAATAGTACGTCATGTGAAAGTTAAAGGCGATGCTAGTCCTTATGATGGCAACCTAATTTACTGGAGTTCAAGAATGGGTAAACACCCCGAAGTATCTGCGACGGTGGCAACACTGTTGAAGAATCAGAAAGGGAAATGCGCCCACTGCGAATTACTATATTCTAGGTTGATAGCATCTCCTAACCCTAGCAAGTTAGCTTCTGTAATTTGCCCTCCTCGGCGAAAACTACCTACGCTTGGGGAACGACTGTTATCAAAATTAGCTTGGGTTTTGAATGTATCCGCTTCTTGAACTTTAATTGTGAGTAAACTTGTTCCAGGGGTGGAACCTGCTGCTAGTTCCGCAGATATACTGGCAATTAGGGGATCGAGTTGCAATAATCGCAATGCTTCTAATAAGCGGGGAACGTTTAAAGCAGATTTAGTGGCAATAGCTATACGCGATCGCACATAATTAGGCTGCAAACGTCTAGTACCTGTAATCTTAATATCTTCTAAGCTACCTTCAACTACCTGAATAGTTACAACGCCTTCTGTAAGCGTTTGCAGTGGAATTAAAGCGCCAGAAGTAACATATCCTTTGTCTATATACAGTTGAGTGACTGTTGAACGCGCTTGTAGTAGTTCTGCAAAACTAATGGGACGATTTGTA
>JBARVL010000287.1:0-16424 GCA_049646245.1 Crinalium sp.
CTGTCTCGATGCTATCCTCTACTATTACGCCTGGTAAACCCAGCAGTTTTGTCATTAACCTTTTCATTTATTAATCAAATTAACTCAAACAAATATAATATTTTAGCATACTAACTACGGGAGAGCCAGTTTTCTAGGCTAATGGGTTTGATAATGCCTGGAATATCGAGATTCTTGGTAATAGTGTATTGATTGCGAAAATCTACCAGTTGCTCAACTGTGGGATATTCTGGTTTAATTTTAATTATGACAACTAATGCCACGAAGCATAATAAATGCCAGCAACATATAATTTAGTACGATTAGACTGTTATTATGAACTGTCGCTGATTACACAATAACCATACATTCCATGAGTCAAACAGCAGAATCCTTAGCTGCAATTGATGAAAAGCTATCTCAACGTCATATTGACCTTGATGAAGCTGGATATTTTATTATCTATCTAGATCGAGAAGCTGGGCTAATTTTTGCCAAACATTTTACTAATGTTATTGATGAACGCGGTTTAGCCGTTGATCCAGAAACCGGAAAAGTAATTCCCGCACGCGGTAAAGTAGAACGAACCCACACCACAGTGTTTAATGGTAAAACTGCTAAGGAACTTTGTGTAAAAATTTTTGAAGAAACTCAGCCCTGTCCCGTAACTTTACTAGATCATGCTGCTTATCTAGGACGGGAATTTTTACGGGCTGAGATGGCGTTAATTAGTGGGGCAGATTATATTCAAGATTAGCTTTGACTTTGATAAAACCACCAGGTAGCCATCGGGATGACGGTTGCTGCAATTAACAATACAACAACAAGTACTGTGGAATTGCCTGTGTCTGTTTCTTCTGCGGTTTTATAGGTGCGTCCAACTTGGACATTATCTTGTACTACTGGTGCGCCTGGATCGGGATTACCAGATAATACAGCAACTAAGCGATCGCCTGCATCTGTCAACGCCTGATTGTATTTATCCCCTTCGCGCAATGGTACTAATACAGTTTCCGACGCGACGCTGTTAGCAACCTCATCAGGCATAATTGATTTCACAGCATCGCCAGTACGAATAGCAGTATTGTTGGTGAGGCTATCGAGTATCAGTAATGTTTGATGCGCCTTTGCTTCTGGCGTAGGAAACCATTTATCAAACAGCTTATCTGCAAAGCTGTCGGCTGTTTCGCCGTAATCTAAACGATAGACAGTTACCAGCCGTACTTGATTACCAGTGTTGCTTGCTAACTTATCTAAAGCACCGTTAATTTTGCCTTTCACCACACGGCTAAGGATGTCAGCTTTATCTAGTACCCAAGAGTGAGCATCGCTTGGCGTGAGATTGGGTATCTGATATACTCCAGTAGCATTCGCAGGTAAAATTACTAGCTGAGTTGTCAGCAGCATTAATCCCAATGCCAGGAACAAACGCTGTAAGTATTTATGCCTAGTAAAATATTGATCGACGATTCTCATTCAATTGACCATAAAATAGATTTTTGATCAATTATCAATTAACAATTAACAATTATCAATAGTTGTTGAGTAACTTGATGGCAAGCTTTAAGACAATTAACAATTAACAATTATCAATTATCAATGACCAAATATTAACCTCGTTCCCAGGTTGAACCTGGGAACAAGATTAAGGAGGCTCCGCCTCCCATTTGAAAAAAGCTGATAGCTGATATCTGACTGCTATCAATCTCAAAATAATTACTAAGAATTACTATCTTGTTTCGGTAGTTGTTGCAGTGTATCTCGATAAGCTTTTACAGCGTGAGTTTGACTAGGATAACGCACATATTGAGCTAAAACATAAAAATCTAATTCTGGCAGAAATTCACTATGTGAAATTAATTCATAACCTTGTTCGCGTAGGCGATAAAGAGAAAATTTATTGTTTTTCCAAAACCACACTTCCGGTACTTGTAAACCTTGATAAACATCAAGCTTATCAATCCCACCGCTAGAAATAACCACCTCTAAGGCAATATCAGGAAATTCTTTAAGTTGACCAAAACAATAACATTCATCTGGTTCTAGTCCCCTTTCTTTAGCTTGTTTGCGGAAAGTTGTAGAACCATAACCACTAAGATCAATGTCCATTTCCAGAGCATAAATTTCAATTAAACGAGCAATAGTGGTTTTATCAAATTCATGTTCTGGCGATGGAGTCATAATTTCTAAAGTACCTTCAAGATATGTCATCCGCAAACCTGGGAAGTCATCTAGGGTTGCTCGTAAAGTTTCGTATTGTTCCCAGGTGACATTATTTAAAATTAAACGTTGTTCTCCAATTTGGTGACTTTCTGTTTGTGGGATAAGATTTAAAGTCATGGCTGTAGTAAATTTGGTTAAATATAGTTTTAGTGGATGATGCTATTAGAAATGACATGAAAGTGCGAACTGACTCCGAGTGCGATCGCGCGTTAGCGTTGGCGTAGCCTGCGCGTAGCGCATAGCTGTCCGTTCGCGTAGCGACTCCGAAGGAGTAAGGAATCGCACTCACCAGTTGCTTAAGTCGTCACTAGATAAGTAGGGAAAGACATCCATGACAGCCTTGCTCAAATCTACTCCAGTCAGATCGGCTGTATGAAGGGAGTGATTGTTACCCAACAAGGCTCCATCCACTATGGCTCCAGTCAAATTAGCATTGCCGAGATAAGCTTCGCTCAAATCTGCACTACTCAAATCGGCGTAGCTCAAGTTAGCTTCCACCAAGGTACTTTCAATAAATCTGGCTCCACTCAAGTCGGCTTCGCTCAGGTCAGCCGCATCCAAGGTAGCACAATCCAGGGTCGCTCCACTCAAATCGGCTCCACTTAAATCAGCACCACTTAAGTCAGCCCAGAGAAGCTTTGCTTTACTCAGGTTGGCGTTGCTCAGATTAATGTTAGGAAGGTGGGCGTGGACAAGCTGGACTTCACTCAAATCAACTTCGGAAAAATCTCTTTCTCCAGCTTTGTACCTTCTGATCAATTCTTCAGCGTCCATAATGCTTCTCTTCTATCTATCTACAACACTATACTTATTGCAAAAATCATTTCTTCCATCTGTGTAGCCACAGGCTAACTGCGCTTACATCTGTGGTTAATTCTCGCTCACTTTGACTAAGGCTATGAGGTCTAATTTATGACTGTGATTATAACCAACGATGACGGGATAGATGCCCCAGGCATCCGCGCCCTGCAAAAAGCAATTTACGGCAAAGGTATAATTGTTGCACCTGCAACAGAATGGTCAGGTTGTGGTCATCGCGTCACTACTACTCAACCGATTAAAGTAGAACGTCGCTCAAATAACGAGTATGCTGTTGGCGGTACTCCTGCTGATTGTACCCGCCTTGCAATTACCCATCTTTGCCAAGATGTGAAATATGTAATTTCTGGCATTAATGCTGGTGGTAACTTAGGGGTTGATGCTTATATTTCTGGAACTATAGCTGCTGTGCGCGAAGCAACAATGCACGGTATTCCAGGTATTGCTGTTTCCCAGTATCGCAGAGGTAAACGTAATGTTGACTGGGATGTGATTGCAGGTTTAACAACACCAGTTTTAGATCAGTTACTCACCCATACCCTAGAACCTGGATGCTTTTGGAATGTAAATTTACCGCATTTAGAACCAGGAGACGCTAAACCCGATGTAGTGTTTTGTGAACCTTGTACAAAACCATTACCTGTTAATTATCGGGTTGAAGGTAATGAATATTATTACGTGGGAGAATATCAAAAACGCGATCGCACTCCTGGTACTGATGTTGATGTCTGCTTTTCAGGTCATATTGCCGTCACTAAAATCAGACTTTAATAACTGTTAATGGGGAACTGGAAACTAGGAACAAACCTTATGATCACAGTCGCAAAAATAAATCTCCTTCCAAAGCGCGACAACTTATCCGTTACATCCGCTACAAAATCCGTTGCCTCCCTTCTCCCCTTTAAGATAAAGATTGTCTCAATCTACGGTGTCAACTTATGCGAATTCTAATTATGGGTGGAACCCGATTTATCGGTGTCTCGCTCACAAAAATTTTGGTGGAACAAGGACATGAGGTTGTATTATTCAATCGTGGTAATAAACCTGCACCTGTAGAAGGTGTGCAACAAATACATGGCGATCGCACTGACGCATCCCAACTTAAAGATAAGTTATCATCAGAAAAGTTTGACGCAATTTTTGATAATAATGGGCGTGAACTCAGTGACACTCAACCATTAGCGGAAATTTTTCAAGACAAAGTACAGCATTTTGTCTATATGAGTTCTGCTGGAGTTTATCTTAAATCCGACCAAATGCCACATATCGAAGGCGATGCTGTCGATCCTAAAAGTCGCCACAAAGGTAAGCATGAAACTGAAACTTACTTAGCACAATCAGGTTTACCTTTTACCTCAATTCGCCCTACATATATATATGGCGCTCAAAACTACAATGATTTAGAAGCATGGTTTTTCGATCGCATTGTGCGCGATCGCCCTATTCCCATCCCTGGAAATGGAATGCACATCACCCAATTCGGTCATGTGAAAGATTTAGCGAATGCAATGGCACTTGTTTTAGGAAACTCCCAAGCAGTAGGGCAAATTTATAATGTTTCAGGCGATCGCTTTGTTACTTTTGACGGTTTAGCCCGCGCTTGTGCTGTAGCTGCTGGTAAATCACCGGATAATTTAGAAATAATTCATTACGACCCGAAACAGTTTGATTTCGGTAAGCGTAAAGCTTTCCCTATGCGGGTGCAACATTTCTTTGCTTCTGTAAATAAAGCCAAAACTCAACTAAATTGGCAACCAGAATATGACTTAATCTCTGGTCTCAAAGACTCTTTTCAAAATGATTTCATCGCTTCTAATCGTGACCAATCTGAGATAGATTTCTCTACTGACGATCAGATTCAGATAACTCACAACGCTTAATCATTGGGTTAGCAATAAGCAATGCTTATTGCTAACCCAATGATTTTTACTTGATTTTTTGGCAATTTTTTTGTATAATAATCTTATAATGGAAATCTAAGCAAAAATTTTGTTAGAGTCAATATTTCCATTATGATAATAGTATATCAAGAATGCGCGAAAAAATCAACCCTGTTACCATTTTTATTGAATTGTTGCTGATGGCTTAACTGATTGATTTGGCGGCAACAAGTAAATTAGCCCAGAAATCAAAGTGAGAGCGACAGAAATCCAGAAAGCAACGAGGGTTGGGATTTTCCAAGCATCAGATAGAGGAGCAATTAAAAGAGCGATCGCGACTATTTGGCTAACTGTTTTCAGCTTGCCCCAAATATTAGCGCCAGAAATAGTAACTTGGTTAACGCGCCAACCTGCGATCGCCAATTCTCGCCCCAAAAGCAAAAATACCCCCCAAGCTGGTACTTGACCCAATTGAATCAACGCCAGCAGAGGAGCCAACACCAGCAACTTATCTACTAAGGGATCGAGAAACTTACCTAAATCGGTGATTTGGTTAAGTTTACGAGCCAAATAGCCATCTAACCAATCTGTCCCCGCAGCCACTAAAAAGATTGCCAAACAAATCCAACGCCATTGAGGAGTAGGATTTTGCAAACCATATAATATTACTGGTAAACCCAAGAGACGAGATAAGGTAATCGAGTTAGGTAAATTCATAAAACTTGCAACAAGCGAAATAGCTAGATAATTATCATATTAGTAGCGTGTTTTGGTAGCGGGTGCGTAGCACCAACGTCTCGCTCACTAATCCAGAATGCGAAAGTCTTAAGTAAATTATTATCTTTAAATTGATGCTTTAGGGACTGGTAAGTGGGAAGCCAGCTATCTATCTTTGCATCAGTCTTAAGTCATGCAAACTCAATGTGTCACAACTTATTTTTTCTGGGATAGTCACTATCATTAAAATCTTCTGGAAAATCAAGTGTAAATGGATTATTAATTAAAGTTTCTTCATTTAAAGGTAAATCCTCCTCTAAGTGCTGCGATTCAGAGGAAAATAAATCTAGCTCAACATTTTCATCAGATTGCAACACTTGGGGTTGGTACTTTAAGATTGTTACTTCGGTTGGCGCTTTGGCGATTAAATCAACTATGGGCATTGGGGTCTGTTCTGAAAAAGTTTGAGGTTTACACCATTCAAACATAGATAGATCTTCAGTGAGTTGTCGCAGCGTATCTTGAGGCAAAAAATGTTTGATATCTGATTGAATACTAGGTTTATTAGTTGGGATTAGATCTTCCTTTGAAGATGCTAAAAGATAGTTATCTTCCACTACAGCAGCATCAGGGTCAACTGTTAGCAACTGGGCTAGTATAACTACAGAATTGGAATCGGGTTTGACAGTAATTGAAGAGGCATCTGCTGGTAATAAATCAGTTAGCTGTGTGATAGTAGCAATGTCAACTACAGGCTGAATATTTTTAGTAGTTTCATCAACATCTTGCGTTTCATTCCCTAAAGCATCTTCAGCCAACGTCGATGATGTTAATGCAGCGATCTCATCGTGTAAGAAGCTATCCAGATCAGATACATCAATTGGTTGTACACCTAGATCCGCTAAATCTAGGTCTATTTCTTCTATCTCAGGAGTATATTCTAACTGGCTACTTTCAATTTCAGTTTGTTGAAACTGAATACTTGAAGTAGCTTGTTGATTTTTAAGATCAAGTTTGGGATTTATAAGTCCTAATCCTAATGTTTTTTTGCTCGGCTTAGAGATGAAACTTGCGCTGGAATAAGGAAGTTTTCCCGATTTAGGAGCTTGTTTGACTCTATGTGGCTGAATCACTCGGAAGCTACTAGCCAAATTCGGCAATAAATTTGTGATGGGAGGTGTGTTAGAAATCTGCTGATTAGCTTCTAGTATTGTCTGATTACTAGCCGTGTCTGTATTAGCCCCAAACTCCGATATGTGGAGATTTGTTAAATCACGTACTTGCTGGGTGATCTGATTTAGCAAAGCTTTAAACATCACCTCACTTTTTGGTCTTTGGTGGTAAAGGTTCCCCCCACTTTTAGTTAAGGATTCTTGATAGCTTTTAAAATTGTGTTGTAGAGATTCAAACACAAATTTAAATGTAGAATATAAGGTAATTAAGAGTTGATCTGATTGCAGTTGTAGCTGTCGCACTTTTTCCAAATTTGTTGTTTTTGGGGTGGAGTACTTTTCTGAGACACTTGATTTAAAACCCAAAAACTGATTATCTAAATTGGTGAGATTTTGAGCTACCTCTGAAGTTAAGCTTTCCTGAGTGCGTAGGCTCTTCCCGTCGTAGACATCGCTCAAAATTAGTAAAAACTCTGATATAGTTTGCTGAAGTCTTGCCAGTTGTTGCTCTACAAAGTAATATTTCTGCCTGAGTTCTTCTATCTCCCCAACTTCGGATGTCAGATCAGCTTTTTGCTGTTGTCGAATTTCTACCTCAGCCTGTAACGGTTTGATCAAGTTGGAACCCAAGGAAGCAATTTTTTGACCAACTGCATCTACGACTTGTCGAGTTACAGATTGCTGTCCAAATGTGCCTATCTTGGCACTCGAATTTTGTGAGTCTAAGGCAACTAGATAGCTACGGACTTGCTCTAGAACCAAACTCTGTTCAAGCAAATCATTTGGGGTTAATTGGCTAACGCTAGTACTAACCTTGGGAAGAATGTGGTCAATCGCAGCAATTAGCGAGTGAAGATTGTGAGAAATCACAGTATAACCTTTAAGAATTATAGGTGTAGAAAGACAATAAATACTTATGAATTGTTACTTCTTACCTATAATTCTGTACTTGCCAACCTTGATCCGCAATCTAGCGAGCAAAAAATCTCAGATATTTGTAAATTTTTAGGAGTTATTCATTTAATTTAGTTATCTGTGAAAAACCCTGACTATACCTGGGGCAACCATTGCGCCAACAGGTAGGGAAGATAAAGAAGCGATCGCACTCTTGGTATTTGTCCTGTTCAATAGAGGATAATATGTGTGGTGGCTTCCGAGTGCGATCGCACGATCAGGCAAGCGCCCACAATTAGCTGGCTTTTCACTTGGGACAAGCTCAACTTTTCTTGTGTTTTTACCCTTTCAATGGTCTAATGGAAGAAAAATACAGCGCCCGCGAACTCCACTCTAATATGAATGCGCTGATGAGCGCGGCTCCTTTATTTGCGGGCTTACCACAACCTGCTGTGGACAAAGCCATTGCTAATGTAGTTACCCGCAGTCATCCAGCCAATCAAGTTATTTTGCTAGAAAATGACTGGGGTGGCTCGGTTTATTTCATCTTGAACGGTTGGGTGAAAATTCGTACCTACAATATGGATGGCAAAGAAGTCACCCTCAACATTCTTGGAATTGGAGAATTATTTGGCGAAATGGCAGCACTGGATCAAGTTCCTCGTTCCACTGATGTCATTACACTGACTCCTACCATGATTGGTAGTATGCCATCTCAAGATTTTGTGCAATTAGTTAAGACTGAACCAATGGCAGGAGTGCGTTTGGCTCAATTAATGGCTAAACGCCTGCGTCAATTAAACCGTCGGCTGCGGTTGCGGGAATCAGATAGTGTTTCCCGCGTAGCAGACACTTTAATATTCTTGGCAGAAGGGCAGGGTAAGCCTAAAGCCCAAGGCACTGAAATTCCCAATTTGCCTCATCGCGAATTAAGTAGTCTTAGCGGACTGGCACGGGAAACAGTAACACGAGTACTAACAAAGCTGGAGAAAAAAGGGCTAATTTTGCGGGAACATGATTTGCTAATTATTCCCGATCTGGCAGCTTTGGAGGATACTATTGCATAGGAAAAAATTATGACTTTTCACCAAATTCTTGTCGCTATTGATCAATCTAACTTATGTGAAGCTGTATTTAGTCAAGCACTAGATCTAGCAGTGTTGAATAAAGCGAAATTAATGCTGTTACATTGTATTAACAGTGAAATGCTTGGTGAATCAACTATAACTATGCCTATGGATATGGGCTTGTATTCTCCAATAGTTAATACGGCTTACGAAAATCAAAATATTATTATGCAGCAACGGCTTGAGGAGGCAAAAGTAATGCTATTGAGCTATTGCGAAATAGCCGCAAGCCGAGGAATTAAAACAGAATTTGATTATAAAATTAGCGATCCTGGGCAGTGTTTGTGTCAAGTTGCTCGTGCCTGGGGAGCAGATTTGATCGTTTTAGGAAGACGAGGACATAAAGGATTAACTGAGGTTTTCTTGGGTAGTGTGAGTAATTATGTATTGCATCATGCTCACTGTTCTGTGTTGGTTGTTCAATAAAAAAACAGGTGAATATAATTAAAAATCAAACCCAACTTTTCTCCCTCTACACAGATTGGAGTGTTAGAGCCTATATTTCAAAATAATAAACCAATGAGCATAAATCCGAAAAACCCCTCCCTAGCCCTCCCCGAAATGGAGAGGGAGCAAGATTTCTTCCCCCCGCATTGGGGGGATTGAGGGGGGTCAATTTGACTTTTGCTCATTGGTCTAATTAATCACAGAAAATATCTGCATTTATCTGCGGTTAAAATCTCTTAAAATCACTTTGAAAGATAGGCTCTAAGTGTCAATGGAAAATAGTCACGACGAATCGGAAATCCCACCTTTGAACAAAAATACAGACTCATCCCAGGAGGTTAACCCAAACGAGCAACTAACTGGGGATACATCTCAACAAAACGATTTGCCCGATCAACAATTGCCAGCAATCTCTGAGCGAGTTGCTCCAGAAGGTAAAATGCCCTTGAGTATGGTAGAAACAGCGTTTCTTGCCAGTACTGCTAGCTTGATTTGGTTGATTAATTATTACTTCCCCTTGGGACCTATACTACGAATTTTTTTCCCCATACCAATTGCTTTAGTCTACTTACGATGGGGACATCGGGCATCATGGATGTCAGCATTAGTTTCTGGGTTACTTTTATCTGTGTTGATGGGACCAACGCGCAGTATTTTGTTTTTTATCCCTTATGGATTAATGGGCGTACAGCTTGGCGCTTTATGGAGACGCGGTTCTAACTGGTTATTATCAATTGGTATCGGTGGATTAATTGGCACATTTGGGTTCTTTTTTCGATTTTGGTTACTCTCTATCCTACTTGGGGAAGATCTCTGGGTTTATTTAATGACTCAGATTACTGAAGTAGCAGAGTGGGTGTTTGTAAAGTTGGGGTTTTTGGCTCAACCAAATTTGCTGTTAGTGCAAGCGATCGCATTAGCTATGGTAATTCTTAACAATATGATTTATTTATTTGTTGTTCATTTGGTGGCTTTGCTGTTACTAGATAGATTGGGTAATCCTATCCCTAGACCTCCACGTTGGGTACAAGTACTGGTGGATTACGACTATTAACAATTAACAATTAACAATTAACAATTACCAATTACCAATGACCCTTCCCCTCCTCCCTCCTCCCCCCTCCCTCCTCAAATGACCGATGACCAAGAATTTATTAAGATTTATACGCAAATAGCACAAGGTAAACAATGGTTAGAGCAGTATCGGGGAAAATTACCTGTATTTGCTTGTATTTTAGGTTTTACTGAGACTGGTTTGATTCCTGGTATTTCAGCAGCAGGTAGCACGCCTGATGCTCGACGTTATACTGCGATCGCAGATGCAGAATTTTTATTTAACGGTTCCCAAGTAAAGCCTAAATACCCCCTACCCCCCCTAGATGCGGGAGCTTCCCCAGTATTAATTTCCCGTGCTGTAGTGGAAGCATTAGACATCCCTCTATATATATTTAATGCTGGTTTGCCCCAACCACCATCAGTACCAAACATTGATTTAGGTGGTATTCCAGCAGCTTGTTTAACATCTGGTAACGCTTTACCCCTAGAAGTGGTCAAACATCTACTGATGCAAGGGTTAAATTGGGGAGAAAAATTAGCCGCAAAAACCCCTGATGGGTATGTAATTCTCGGTGAGTGTGTGGTGGGGGGAACTACGACAGCACTAAGTATCCTTACAGGAAGTGCGATCGCAGCAGAGGGTAAAGTTAATAGTAGCCACCCTAACTGCAATCATCAGCAAAAGTGGGCTTTGGTGCAAGCTGGGTTACAACGCTCTGGACTTGTTAATGTTGATGATTTTCTCAAATTGGAAATTAATCAACTTCAAGCTATAGATCCTTTAAAATTAGTATCCGCAGTAGGCGATCCGATGCAAGTAGTAGTAGCTGGAATGGCAATTGCTGCTAGTCGCACCAGTGGTGTATTACTTGCTGGCGGTACACAAATGTTAGCTGTTTACGCTTTGACTAAGAAAATTGCTGAGTGCTACTGTCTAGAATGGCAACCTGAACAAATTGTTGTGGGAACGACTCGGTGGGTAGCAGAAGATCCTACTGGTGACACAGTTGGATTAGCTTCCGCAGTCGGACAAGTTCCCCTAATCGCCACCAAGTTAAGTTTTGCTGCTTCTCGTTATCATCAATTACGAGTTTATGAGCAGGGATATGTTAAAGAAGGGGTGGGTGCGGGTGCGAGTGCGATCGCGGCTCATCTATATCGAAACTGGAACCAAACTCAACTTCTCCAAGCTATTGAATCGTTATTAGAAAAAGTAAACCACTAATGCCAATACCCTTTTTGGGCATTGATAATTGTTCATTGTTAATTGTTAATTGATTAAAACTCCCCCGTAGTTTAATTACGAGGGAGTTTTAATATCACCAAAAGCTTTGTATCAATCAAGCTATACCTGAGATGGTTGAAGCCATCTGGATTAAGCATGACGTTAACTCCTTAGCGGAACCTACTAGCTAAAAGTTGCTCTTCTAGAGCAGCAATGCGATTATATGCGGCAGTGAGTTGTGCCGTTAACCGTCTAATTTGAATCTCAGGAGACAAATCCTTTTCACTGCTTTGATAACCATTTTTATCAAAACTGCTACCATCGCTGAGGATATCTTTATGTTCTAAGCTTTGCTCAAGGCTACTCTGATGCTGGTAATTATACTGTCTGCTCATCGCTACCGATGAAGTAGCAATACCATTTACAGAGGTTGCCACCTTTTGTGATAAAGCTGCTGAGACTTTATAGCTCAACTCATCCATCATTTGGTACATGGCATCAACTTTATTACTTAAAGCGATGACTTGATTTTCAACTGAATCCATATCGTTGCGAATTAATATTAGTTGCTTTTATTTATAGTAGGCATCAAATCCTAAAAAATTTTAATATTTCTGAATCATTTAACTTTTGACCCTTATGCTCATATAATCTTAACTTTAATAAGTTTTTACACTTAGGTATTTACTACAGTTTGGAGTAATTGAGCCGACTGTGACCAAAAATTGTGATAATTTATTTAAAGAATTAAATAGGATAGCGAGATTGTTGCTTAATTTCGAGGAGATCCCAGCAAGAGTGGAGAATAAATGCTTAATTTCCCAGATTTTTTCACTACTTGTGCTGGTATAGAGAAAACCGCAGAAATCGATCGCTATGTTTGTACCCTCTTGCTTTGTGAGCAAGAAAGCGGTAAATCAACTAATTTCTCTGCTCTTGCCTAGTTTATAAAATAAATATCAACAATGAAGCGACGCGCTTTTTTAACGGGTGCTGGAACCCTAGCATTGAGCCAGCTAGTTGCAGGTTGTCAGAGTTCTCAAACTGAAACCCTCAATATCAGACTACTAAGAAATTCTATTCCTCCTCAGCTATTAAATGAGTTCCGTAATACCCTCAAGCCCAGTCCAAAGCTTAACTTTGCTCCCATACCACAGTTAAAAGAAATACTTGAAAGCCTCGAAACCTGGAAAAAACCCGTAGATTTACAAAACAACAAGTTAAGAATCCCATTTTTGTCACCTAAACAGCCAGAAATTCCCGACTTGGTGACATTAGGGGATTATTGGCTAGAATCTGCTATTCAACAACAGCTAATTCAACCATTAGCACTTGACAAGCTGAAAAATTGGCAGCAGATACCAAAGCAATGGCAAGAAGTGGTTAAGCGCAACAATCAAGGTCAGTTAGACGCATCTGGAAAGATCTGGGCTGCGCCTTATCGCTGGGGTAGTACTGTAATTGCTTATCGTAAAGATAAGTTTAAGTCTTTAGGTTGGACACCTACCGATTGGAGTGATTTGTGGCGAGAAGAATTGCGAGGTCGCATTTCTTTATTAGACCAACCCCGTGAAATAATTGGTCTAACTTTGAAACATTTGGGTTATTCCTACAACACTACCAATTTAGATGAAATTAAAAATCTTAAGGATGCCCTGAAAAAGCTGCATCAAAACGTATTGCTATACAGTTCTGACACTTACCTACAACCTTTAATTTTAGGAGATACTTGGTTAGCAGTCGGTTGGTCAACAGATGTATTAAAGACAATTAAAAGCGAACCTCGAATTGCTGCTGTAGTTCCTCAGTCGGGAACAGCACTTTGGGCAGATTTATGGGTGCGACCAAAGTTAGCTAGTGCTAACTCAACTTCAGAATCACCAAATTTACAAACTTTAGCCGATCAGTGGATTGATTTTTGTTGGCAACCAAAGCCTGCTAGTGCTATTTCTCTATTTACTGAAGCAGTCTCACCAGTATTAATTAATATGGATGGAAATGATATTCCCAGAGATTTAGTTAAAAATCAACTACTACTGCCAAACAAGCAAATTATTCAAAACAGTGAATTTTTGCATCCCCTATCTAAAACGGCTGAACAGAAGTATCTGTCATTGTGGCAAGAGATTCGTAAGATTTAGTCAATATTTTTTTCTTTAACACTCCCAAAATTAGGGGAGTTAGTTTAACATTACTTTCTCTAGAGCAAAGGAGGAAAAAAGGTTGGCTGATGTTGTGGAAAAATTTAATGCTTTAAGAGATTTTAACCGCAGATAAACGCAGATATTTTTCTGTGATTAATTATTTTTAGGATAAATTATTAAAAAGGAGATGCTTCTGGTTTAAGTCTCAAGCGTAAACTATCTTGACTAGAAGATTCTAACCAAATTTGGCAATTAGGCAAATTACTATTGAAGTTACAGGTGTAAGCTGCCAAAAGCATTTTCTGCGGATTAAATACCCTAATGTTGTAGCCAAAATCCCTAGCAACATTGCCAAACTCGTTGACAAAGCGATAGCGATCCATATAATCAAGCAAAGTCCAGAGTTGCCGATTTACGACCAAATCCACCCGTTTTTCTGTTGGGTAAGCAATCCAGTTGTTGAGCATTTTACCAGCAAATTGTTCTCTAGCCCACCACAGACTAGGGGCTGTCAATCCATCTTGCGAAATTGTATTAGCTGTTATCACATCAGGTCGCGTAGGCGCTTTTTCTTGCTGGATAAGGTTTAATTCTAAAGGCGCTTCAGAAGGAATTGGGATATCTGAAGTTTGTGCTTGTGCTAATAAAGGATAAAAACAATAAACAAGCAGCAATAACGATGTTTTTCCTGATTGGATAATTTTTTGTAAGTAGGTTAACCTAATTAAATCTATAGTCCCGCCCCCCAACTTCCAAATCGTTAGCGAAGATAAAGAGAATTTAGGATTCATGTTTTTTAAAGTGGAGCTAATTATTACCATTTTATTTATCAAAACTAAACTTGATTAATAACAAGCTTAATAATAGGTTTTATAACAAGTCAAAACTTTAATAATTAGTGACTGAAGTTACTATTTAATTGTTCCTTAAAAATCGGCTATTGAACAATTATCAATGACCAATGACCAACCACCACAAAGACCACACAACTTTAAGTGTTATTCCCATAATCTTCGTCTAGGTGTGCCATTAAGACGTTGGTGAGTGTCTGTTAAGAGTTTGGGAATGTCGAGTTGTTGGGGACAACGAGGTAAACAGTCGCCGCATTCGGTACAGTTTGCACCTTTTACACCAGGAAACCAGTGACCCGCATTGCCAAACATTCCATAGCGATATTGACCATAATCAGTCATATCATAAGCAACTGCTAGATTCCGCAGGCGTAGTATTTCTGGAATATTGATATTTTCTGGACAAGGTAAACATTTGTAGCATTGGCTGCACAAATCTGTGGATAGAGCATTTACCATTTGAGTGTGTAGGCGCTCTATAATTTCCACTTCTATTGGTGTTAAGGGGTAATCTTTATCC
Source organism: Crinalium sp. (assembly GCA_049646245.1). Lineage (GTDB taxonomy): Bacteria > Cyanobacteriota > Cyanobacteriia > Cyanobacteriales > PCC-9333 > Crinalium. The sequence continues at coordinate 15,055 of JBARVL010000287.1, forward strand.
GCAACAGTCAGAGGTTCGGTTAATTCATCTGGGTTAGCTGCACCTAGACTAAGGGTTGTAATGCGCGGATCGCTCAATAAAAAGCGATAATTTAGCTCTAGGGGAGAAAAAGGAGTGCATAATTCCTTCAAAGTTGCTGGAGGCGTGTATAACCGCCCACCCTTATCTGCTGGTGAGATAATAAATATGCCCATATCTTTTTGATGGGCTAATGCTATTGCTGGTGCTAGACGTTGAAAAAAATAGTAGTAATGCAGATTGACAAATTCAAATAAATCTGTATTGATAGCTGCCAGAATTACGTCTAATGAGCCATGTGTAGAAAAGCCAAGGTGTCTGATTTTACCGGATGCGATCGCTTGCTGCACAGGCTGCATACAGCCATTAGGAGCTAGTACCCATTCCAAATGCTCCCAAGTATTGATGCCATGAATTGCTAGACAATCTATATAATCTAGGTTTAAGCGTTGTAAAGATTCATCAAGCCAATTACGCATGGTATCAGCATCAGGGGCAGGTGGTAGCTTGGTAGTAATATATACCTGCTCCCTTGGAACAGAAGAACCAGTTCGGAAAATTTCACCAAGATACTGCTCACTTTTGCCATAGCCTCTAGCTGTTTCTAAGTGATTTATTCCTTGGGCAATAGCGTGATTTACTGTTCGGTAAGCCTCTGCTGAAGATGCCAAACAGCGCATTGTTCCCAAAGAGAATACTGAAAGTTGAAGATTAGTTTTCCCAAATCGGCGATAACGCATACGCTTATGGGTTATAGGTCATAGATAATTGATAATTGATAATTGTTCATTGTTCATTAAAGCCACCTCGCTGAATTAAATCCTCTGGTCGCAGTCTAGAGATAAAATCCCTAAAGGCTCGACGTTCTGCCTCGTCAGCATCACGGTCAACAGGGATAGAAGCATCAGCAATCACTTCTTCCATGACCCAAATTGGGGCATTAGTGCGGATGGCGATCGCGATCGCATCACTAGGTCGGGCATCAATTTCTTTCTTGACCTCACCCTGACTCACAATCATCAGCGCATAGAAAGTATTATCCTGAAGCGAGTTAATAATTATCCGCTCCAGTTTCATATTCCAAGCCTCAAACATATTAGCCATCAAATCATGGGTAAGAGGTCTTGGAGGTGCTTGGTTTTCTAAAGCACTAATAATTGCTTTTGCCTGATCTTGTCCAATAAAAATCGGCAAAGCGCGTCGGTCTGAACCATCTTTTAGCAGCACAATTGGGCTACGAGTGACAGCATCTAAGGCAATGCCAGCAACTTTCATCTCAATCATCAGCTTGACCTCAAAAATACGGTCGGTATCAACTGTGGTTAAAGCAAAGCAATCAACTTATACTTGAT
>JBARVL010000288.1:0-1675 GCA_049646245.1 Crinalium sp.
CAATTCTTATTGAAGCTCCAACAGGTTCAACCCGCAAATTAATTGATTATCGTAAAGCTATACCAACAATGTATAACTCTACGAAAGTACCTGGGAATGTTTGGCAAATTCCACGAGTACGTTACCGAATGCCCGAATATGAAAATCATCCAACTCAGAAGCCAATTGAGTTACTTAAGCGTATAATTCTTGCAAGTTCCAACCCAGGTGATTTATTATTAGATCCATTTTCTGGCACTTTTACCACGTCTTTTGTCGCTCTACAAAATGGTAGACTTTCTATTGGTATAGATATTGAAGAAGAATATATAAAAATCGGTTTGAGGAGGCTTGATATCTGTAAAGAATATCGAGGCGAGACTTTACAGCGACCTTGCAAGTCTTACGAAAAACAGCAGTTAGAACCAATTGAAAATCTTCCTCTTTTTAACCATGATAAAGAAACATCCGTTCACGGCTATAATTATTGAAATACTTACAAACCATTTTGGTCAAGATGCCAAGAATGTATTTGAGTTAAGTCCTCTTTTACAATATCTCAATTACAAAACTCGCTCTGCTAATCGTGGTTCAAAAGCAAGAAGTAGCTTTGCAAACTTGTATGCTATCTATGTACTTATTGAAGACTACTTAGAAAAAGGCTTTCTAGAATCTAGGATTTATGCACAATACGATGGTGCAGAATTTACACCGCTACTTAAGCGGATGAGAAAGTTACCCTTTGGTTCTAAGTTACAAAATCATGCTCTCAATGGTAGAATTAATGATGAATTTCATAAGTTTTTTCATCAAGAAATCCGCAAACCCATAATCAGAAAAGTAGACATCAAAAGGTACTGGATAAATGAAAGCCTACTCAAATTAAATATATCAGGCAGTGAAATCAATATTGCTAAGGCTATAGTATAAATAATAGATAGATATGTATAAACAAAAATTAATTCTTTTGACCAATTTATCCAAGATTGCGAACGCTTGAAGAATTTGTCAGAGGAGAGTGAATCTTCAATCATTGAGTTTATTCATAAATTAATTGCTCCTGAACGTGATGCTAGAATATTTGAGATTGTCAGCTATGCAGTTTTGAAAGAATATTATTCAGATCAGATAATTTTTATTGGTTCAACCAAAGACAATATTAAGGAAGAATTTTTAAAATTATATAAAACTGGTCGAACTAATGCAAATGATGGTGGTATTGATTTTGTTATGAAACCGTTGGGGCGTTTTTTTCAAGTTACGGAAACTCTAGATGTCAAAAAGTATTTACTAGATATAGATAAAATTCAACGCTATCCGATTTCGTTTGTGATCAAAACGCTTCTCCACGAAGAGGAAATTTTAAATCGCCTTAAGGAGGGAGTAATACAGCAATACTCCGTTCAAGCAGTGGTGGATGATTTCATGGCTGCGATAGAAGAGATAATTAATATTCCCTCACTTATTAATAAATTTGATGAAATAGTTACTAAAGGACGGTTTCGGCAAGTTTTAGAGGAAATAATTATTTGGAGTAAATTGGAGTTTAACTACGTTAGCGAACAGGATAATGCACCTGGAGATGTTGTAGATGAAGACGAGGATCAAATAGAAGAAGATTGAGCCGTCAAGAACTCAGTACTAAAATTTTTATTTAAATTAAATGAAATTGGCGATCGCACAACGCTAAAATTAC
>JBARVL010000289.1:0-5083 GCA_049646245.1 Crinalium sp.
AGATCAGCGAATTGCGGAAGATGTTCGCAGCTTTACCCAAGAATCACTCACTTTTTTGCTAGTGCTGGTGGAGTCTGTGTTGTCGGTGATTGCTTTCAGTAGTGTACTTTGGGGAATTTCTAAACCCCTGGTATTTTTCTTGGTGCTGTATGCCTTAATTGGAACATTGGTGACAACGGTTATATTTGGTAAACCGCTTGTCAGGCTGAACTTTGAACAACTGAAGAGGGAAGCAAATCTGCGTTTTAGCTTGGTGCGAGTTCGGGAGAATGCAGAAGCGATCGCTTTTTATCGTGGAGAGGAAAGGGAATCAAATCAAGTCAAACAGCGATTTTTGGATGTGTTTGAGAATGTTCAACGACTGCTAGTTTGGGAATTGAACTTAAATATTCTCACCAACGCTTATGAGTTCATTCCCTTCGTTTTGCCTGCTTTGGTGGTAGCCCCTGCAATTTTTGCGGGAGAAATGGAAGTGGGGAAAGTGTCTGAGGCACAGGGGGCTTTTATCCGCGTCTTTTTCTCCCTCAACCTTGTGGTTGCCCGTTTCCAAGCTTTGACCACTTTTGGCGCTGGAATTAACCGTTTATATACCTTTGCTCAGTTTTTAGAACAGAAAGAAGCAAGTCAAGCATCCGAGGAACAACCCAAAATTCAGACAGTTGAGGCAAATCGCCTAGCAGTCGAACACCTCAGCTTGCAAACTCCTAACTATCAACGCATATTAGTAGAAGATTTATCAGTAGAGTTACCTGTTGGGCAGGGACTTTTAGTGATGGGGGCGAGTGGTTGTGGTAAGAGTTCACTGTTGAGAGCGATCGCCGGATTATGGAATTCTGGGAAGGGTGCGATCGTTCGTCCTGAACCAAACCAGATTCTATTTCTGCCGCAGCGTCCTTATATGGTGTTGGGTACTCTGCGCGATCAATTGCTCTATCCCAACACCCATCTTGAGGTTGACGATCAACACCTGAAGCAAGTTTTAGAACAGGTAAATTTAGCGGATCTGGATGAAAGATTTGGCGGATTTGATGCCCAACTGGATTGGACAGATGTTTTATCTTTGGGTGAACAACAACGGCTAACCTTCGCGCGATTGCTGTTAAATAAACCCAAGTACGCCATTTTAGATGAAGCGACGAGCGCACTGGATTTGAGCAATGAGGAAAAGCTATATCAACAATTGCAAGCAGTTGGAACTACTTTTCTAAGTGTGGGGCATCGTTCTACGTTGGCGAACTATCATCAGTCTTTGCTGGAACTTTCTCAGGATAAGACTTGGCAGATTAAACAACCTGTGGCTATAGGAAAAGAACAACCGGAGTTGTTTGAACTTCCATCAAGTACCTGATATTTTAGGGCGATCGGCAGTCGAAAGTCGAAATAGTACTTTTCTCGCATCGCTTTGAAGTGCGATCGCCCGTGACCCCATCTAATACCAATTCTGCATAACCATGCACTTAATCAATTACTCCCTATCTTTCCGCTTCTTTAGTAAGATAGCAACAGCACAAATTTAATAAAGTGCAACTTCATAGAAAATTGGTATAAATTTCTATCGGTGTTCTCATTCCTGTGTGACTTTTCCCTGATCGTCTTGAGGCATTGCCTTAAGCTGCAAGGCGCTATACCATATACCCTAGAGGCTTATCGCTGATTTTTTTTATTTCTTTAATATGTTCTTAACTGCCTCAAAAGAATTACCTAAGTAGTATGTCTTCAGCAAATCAAAGACTCGATAGTGATTTTCTCTAATTGTCTCAATATTCCATTCATTATATGTTATGAAAATGTAATTAGTATTTGCTCTGTTTTCTATAGAACCTTTATATTTAGTTTTTTTATCAATAAATTCTTTATTGCTTAAGGATGAATTTTTTTTCCTATCTACTAAAACTATATTGCCAAGTCTATGAAGCCATTTTTTGTGATCGATGTCAGTAACATTAGATATTTTACCTAAGCTTCTAGGCATTAAATGTTCTACTGATGAAGTACTACTATCAAAGTAGATTTTAGAGTTCAAGCTACTAGACAAAAGATCAATTTTCAGTAACAAATAACGAGTCTTATTAATTCTCTGTCCTGCATATTCACCCCATTTTTCATTATCAAGAAAATTCAAAAAAGATTCAATATTTACAGCAGTAGAAGCTTTCTCATCTTGATATTCATATCTTAGGACAGGAGAATTAAGAAATTGGGATGCTAGTTCTTTCAAATTACCGCCTTGCTTTGAAATTTCATCCATTTTTCTTAAAATAATAAAGATTCTTGACTGAAGATTACCTTTACCCGTTAACCAGTAAACTGAGCAAAGGTTATCTAACTTGATTAGAAAATCATATATTCTAAACTCCTTGAAGCACTCCCTGTATTGCATTAAAGGAGCAACATAAGTGTTTCCGTAAGTTTTTGTGAGTATATAATTAAGGTTTACAAAAAAGTTTCCAACTTCATTGGAGCAAATATCGTTACTGGTAATGGTTTGCAAATGTTTAGCATAACGACCAATGACCTCAAAAGTTCCCTCGCCTCTAGTTAACATATTTCTTCCATACATAAACTCGAAGGCTTTGTTCAGGCTTTGATTGTCATCACTTCTATACTTCATCGTTATGAAAACAATAGCCCATAGAAATTCATCAAATGAGTTATATGGTTCATCAATAGCACTTTCATATTTCTCCCATTTTTCAGCAAATTCTTTTCGGCTTCCCTCATCTTTAATATGTCTTAAATTTTGCGCTCTCAAGATATCGCTTGCTTGTAGCTGAAGACCTCGACTGTTCAAAACTGTAAATAAATTATAAGCATCATCAAGATTATTAGGAGTTGACAAATATATGATTAGAACTTTAGTGCAAAGATAAGCATAAAAATCTTTCAAGTATTGTTGTATATCTAACTCCTCATTAGAAAGTTCTTCAAACCACTTGTGTAACTCTAAAATTGCCACTGCCATGTTTTTGACGGAGACATCATTTTCTTTATTTTGAGAAATTAATCTAAGACCTTCAAAATCTTTTGTCCCATTCTTTTTTAGTACGTGTTCTTCTAAAAATTCTTTATCTTTTCTTACTTCAAATTCAATTCTATTTCTTTCGGGGATACCATCAAATTCATCCCTTTCTTGTCTCATGCGATTCCGAATCTTGTTTTGTAACTCCTTGCTTTTTGATAAATCTCTTAATACTGCCTGTAAAAGATAAAGGGTTATAAATCTTTGCTGACCATCTAGTATATCTTGAGAAGTATAAACGAAATCTCCTTCCTTAGATTGCTTAGTATTCCAAACCATACAACCCAAAAAATACTCTTTTTCTCTGTCCCTTTCCATAGCTTTACGGATATCATCAAGTAAAATAACTACTTGATTTTTACCCCATACATATGGGCGTTGGTATTCAGGTACGTTGTAAAAGCTATCAGCAGAAAAAACGTCTTTGATATATTTTTTTCCAGTATCAAGTGTGTAGGAGGACATATAGCTCAAGTCTATTCTTGCTTCAGGGGACTTATCACAATATAGAATAGTTCAGCTATTCAAGGAAAATACGCTATTCTTACAAACCGTTTAAGCCATTTGTCCAGAAACCCAGGCATGGGTAGGTTGAGTAATACAAATCCGATTTTCACGGATGGTACGGTACAGTTTAAACAACGCTTACATAGTATTCAGAGGCTAAATGGAAAATGTCGCTTGGTTGGATCTAGCATTAGGAGGATTAGCCCTAGTTATTTTGATTAGTGGGCTAGTAATGTTGTTAAGCGGCGTTTCTGCTTTGGGTAATAATAAAGACGAGTAGCGATCGCTCACTCCTCAATTTCCCAATCTTCAACCTGCAAACCCTCAACCCGCTCAAATTCCCGTGTATTGTGAGTTACCAGGGTTAAATTATTTACCAGGGCGATCGCTATTATGGTTAAATACCCCCAAAAGAAACCATAATGAAATGGCGTGTTGTGCTTGAAGCCGATGCTGAAACGGGAGATTGGTCTGTTTGGTGTCCAGAATTACCAGGTTGTGTATCGGCTGGAGAAACCGAAGAAGAAGCCTTAGAAAATATTCGTGAAGCGATACGTGCTTCGCACAGGCTACGCCAACGCACTTTATCTTAAGTATCACCGATGATTGATTTTACCGTATGGGATAGCTTGCTGCACCAGTATGTTGACGAGCTTGGTCGAGTCGATTATCATGCCTGGAAAACACAGCAGCCTGGGACGTTAGCAAATTGGCTATCTACTCTAGAATCCTGTGACGACATCACCCCTGAATTGACTCATAATCAGCAATTAGCCTTGTGGATTAATCTCTACAACGCATTTACAATTTCTACAATTCTGGAACGCTATCCTCTGGCTTCAATTCGACCTGTAGTGTTAGGAATTCCCAACTGGATTGCGTTTTTGTGGTTCTTTCAAAGGCGCGTGTACCGCTTCTCAAATCAAACTTATAGTCTGGGTCAAATTGAGAACCAAAAGCTGCGATCGCACTTACAAGATCCACGCATTCATTTTGCCCTAGTTTGTGCCTCTGTTGGTTGTCCGCTACTACGAAATGAGGCTTACGCACCTGAAAAAGTCATTGAACAACTCGAATCAGATGCAGAGCGATTTGTCAACAACCCTGATAAAGTTCGTTACGATGCTCAGACTCAAACACTCTACTGTAGCAAGATTTTCAAATGGTATCGGCAGGACTTTTTTAAGGTGGCTGATTCAATTCCAGACTATATTCGTTCCTATCTCAAACCCAATGCACCCTTAAGTGCCTCGACACCTATTTCTTATCTTGACTACGACTGGAGCCTAAATCAACGGATATCTTCATAAAAGCGTTTCAAGTAACTTGTAGAAACCCCAATTCCCCATAGACAACCAACATACAAGTAAATAGCTGTTGCTTTCCAACTTCCCCAACGCGCAACCCGACGATCAGAACTTTGAACAATGCGGTTTACTTGACGAATTTTCCCTTTTTTAACTAAGCGCAGGCATAAATCCCCATCTTCCATAATCGGCAACGCTTCATCAAAACCACCGCAGTCCCAAAAATCTGCCCGACGGCAAAACATTACTT
>JBARVL010000290.1:0-30844 GCA_049646245.1 Crinalium sp.
GATTTGCAGTCCCCGTTATTGCAGGAAGAAGCACATCGAATAGAAGCAGAGCGAAATTACTTAATTAGTCGCCTCGAACAACTAGAAGAATTAACACCTGAAATCGAACTATCAGAACAAATATTGCAAGACTTCTCATCTAAAGGTGCAGAAGTTTTTGATCCACAAGCTATAGGAATATTAGAGCGACTGCGCCAATTTATTTTCTGGTTACAACCGCATCATCTAACAATTAGTGATTGTATTAACACAGATCGACAACAACTAGAACAAGCTATCCATGAAAAAGACTTAGAATTAAGCGATCTTGCCCGTTGTCGTTATTTCGCTCGTCCTAAACCTGCTGGCGTAGCCCACCATGCCAAAGCGGGTAACATCAACTACGCGATGTTTTCTGGTGAAACTTCAGGAGAGTTTGTAGTTACTCTAGATGCAGATCATATACCTAGACCACAATTTCTCAAGCGTGTACTGCCTTATTTTTATAATTACAATGTCTTTAATGGGCAATATGAGGGTAACAAAATTGCCTTTGTGCAGACACCCCAAGATTTTTATAACTTACCTGCGGGCGATCCTTTTGGGCATTCGGCAAATTTATTTTATGGTCCCATCCAACAAGGTAAAGATGGCATGAACTCAACATTCTATACCGGGACAAATGCCATTCTGCGACGTGAAGCAATTGTCAGTGTAGGATTACAACATTTTGCCGATGAATTTTCTAAGGATGCAAAAAGATTAGATGAATTTGAATTAGTTGGTGGCGTATCCAGTAATAGTATTACTGAAGATATGAATACCGCTATGCGCCTACACGCAGCAGGTTGGAAGTCTGTTTACCATAATGAAATCTTGGCACAAGGTTTAGCTCCAGATGATTTAAGTTCCACAATGAAACAACGGCTACGTTGGGCGCAAGGAACTATTCAAGTATTACAACGAGAAAATCCTTTAATTAAACCAGGGCTAAGTTTTTGGCAACGGTTACAATATTTCCAGACAATGTATAGTTACTTTTCTGGTTTTTTTGCTGTGATTTTGGTTGCTTGTCCAATTATTTTCTTTTTTACAGGCGTTATTCCTGTAAAAGCTTATGGACCTGATTTTGCCTTACATTTTGTCCCAGCTTTTATAGTTAACAGATTAACTTTATTAGCAGCAGCTTGGGGTATTGAGGCAAGAGAACTTTGGCGATCGGAGCAATATGCTGTGGCGTTCTTTCCGTTATTTATTCAAGCTGTTGTTAGCGTGTTTACTGGAAAGCCTATCAAGTTTCAAGTCACACCTAAGCAACGACAAGCCGGGATTTATTTAGACTTGGTTAAGCCACAATTAGTTGTTTTTTTTCTAACAATTTTAGGAATTTGTTGGAGTGTTTATCGTTTGATCATGGGGAGTTTAGATCAGCCTTTGGTTCACTTGTTTAATGCTGCTTGGTCTATTTATAATTTAACCCTACTCTGGTCGGTGATCCGAGCCGCTCGTTGGCAACCAAAAGAATATGCTTGAGTAGTTAAGAGTAGTAGCTTTTTTGAAGAGCGATCGCTCTCACGACATTTTAGCTAATCAGCATCAATCCCCGTTAAACTATCAATGTTGAATTGTTTACCACCTTCTAGGAGTGAAATTGCATGAGTTCGGAAGCTAAGGTTGTTCAACCAACTGGAATTTTAGACGGGATTAGAGGTAATAACCTGCGTCGAGAAATCAGTGATCTTGTAGCTGCTGGAGCCAAGACAGTGTTGATTGACCTGAAAAATGTCACTTTTATGGATAGTTCTGGCTTAAGTGCTTTAGTGTCAGCACTCAAGACAGTGCGGACGGCTGGCGGTAAGTTATATCTATCTTCAATCAATGACCAGGTGAAAATGGTGTTTGATTTAACTCGTATGGATCGAGTATTTGAAACTTTTGCAAGCGTTGATGAGTTTAATCAAGCTGTCTCGAAAGAATCTTAGTTAGCAAAATAGCTAATAGCTATTAGCTGTTAATTATTGGCAATTAATTAATAATTTGCTGGTAAGAGTACATAAAGTGTAGGGGTCAGTAATTCCTTGATTAAAGATTGCTGACTCCTGAATTATGGCTGATAAATTCTTTCAGGCTTTTGAGCAGGAGATATTACTGTTATCCGTATTTCTAAATAAAACTTACTTTTAACATAGACAAATCATCATCAAAAGCACCATCGGAAGTAGCAATTCTTATTTGCTCTAATAAGTTGTTAAGATTTAAATGATTTGCTTGTAAATCTTGCAAGACATTAATTAAGGCATCCAGTCCCCAAAGTTGACCATTTGGGAGATTAATTTCGTAAGCACCATCGCTAAAAATGTATAAAGTGCTGTTGCTAGTTATCTGACAAGATTGCTCCTCAAAATCTTCATCAGGTAAGATGCCAATTGGTAAAGCTGGAATTCCTAGCTGTTTTACCTCAACTTTGGTGTCAGATGTTCCAGGTGAGAATAAAATTGCTGGTGGATGTCCAGCAGTGGCATAAACAAGTTGACGAGTGAGATGATTATAAACTCCATACCAGATAGTGAAATACTTATCGGTAGTCATTTCAAAAACTTGGTTAAGAGATTTAAGTACATCACTAGGTTGAGCAAAGTTAGTATTGGGTAAAGATTGCGATCGCATGACATTCAATACCGATACTGAAAGCAAAGCTGAACCTACCCCATGTCCAGATACATCAAGTAGATATATAGCTAAATGCTCATCATCAAGTTTATAAAAGTCAAAACAATCGCCCCCTAACTCAGCCGATGGCTTAAACAGTGCCTCTGTTGTAATTGGTTCTTTTAATGGTATAGGTAAAAGCGATCGCACATATTCAGCCGCTTCATCTAATTCTGTGCGTAACTTTTTATTAAGTTCTTCCAACTCTCTTTTTTGAGTTCGCAAGTCTTCATTCAGCAGGTATAACCTTAACCCTGCTCTCACCCGCGCCTTTAATTCATTCATATCTAAAGGCTTAGAAAGGAACTCATCGGCTCCAGCATCAAGCCCCATCACACGATCCTCTACCTCTCCCTTTGCCGTTAATAGCACAAAAAACGTGGAAGATAGCTCCCGATAGGCTTTAACTGTACGGCACACTTCTAGCCCATCTACAGGTGTCATCATCCAGTCACAGATGATCAAAGCTGGACGTTGTTCTTGAGCTAGTTTGATCCCTTGTTCCCCATTACTTGCTACGATTGCTTCATATCCCTGATTAACTATGGTTCTTTTTAAGATCATCCGTAAGGTAGGATCATCATCAATAATGAGAATTTTAAACATGGAGGAAAAATTCTTTAGTTAATTAGCGATTTAGCTAATTTTTATAAAATTGCGCTAAATTTCAGCTTATCACTACATTAAAAGATTGGTTGATTTACCAATGCTTCAGAAAATTTATCTCCAAGTTAACTCAGACCTTAATGATTCAGAAAAAGTTTTGTCTTGGTTTGAACAGTTAAATCAGCCACCTCTGCTATCACCAGAAGTTTGGTGGCAGTGTTTAACATTGCTTCAGGAAGGCTTTGCTAACATTGCTGAACACGCCCATAAAGATTTACCCCGTGAAACTCCAATTCATATAGAAGCTATACGCTCTAACGAAACTATAGAAATTCGGATCTGGTCTTTAGGACCACCATTTGATTTAGAGCAAAGATTAAACGAAATACCCGGTCTGGAAGAAAATTATACAGAACGCGGGCGCGGCTTAAAAATGATGTCAATCATGGCTGACTATCTCAGCTATGAAAAAACCTCAGATGAGCGTCGATGTTTAGTAATAAGGAAAAATTATTAATTATTTCAATTAACCCAATCTACTCCCTTCCCGCCCAAAGAATACCTATTTGAAAAACCGCCAAGACGCTAAGAACGCCAAGGAAGAAGAAGAATATGATCAGTAATCTTTTAGTGGGAAGGGAGTAATGGCTCTTCCGTACTTAGTGTGCTAATTTAACTTGAATTTTATCTTCAAGGCTTCGCCTAGTATGGGTTAGATCGCATTTAACCCTTACACTTAGCCTATGAAGCTTGAGATAGAGGTGCGATCGCCTCAAAATCACAGTAGGTAACAGTGTAGGATATTAGAAAATGAAATAATTTAGCGCACTAAGTACGAAAAAGCCCCTATCTATTGTTAAGAAATTCTGTAATTTGGTTGAGAAATTCTTCTAATTCTGATACTATATCAATACTTGGTTCTTGTTGCTGGTGAACCATTTGTTCAAGTTTTTGTGCTGCTAATTGCATAGGTTTAGCTCCTACATTGGCACTAGCACCTTTAATGTGATGAGCTTCCCGTTCAAGCTGGTGCAAGTCATTCTGTTCAATAGCTTCTTTGACTGCATCTATATGTATTTGGGTATCTTCAACAAACATTTGCAATAGTTCTATTTCAAAATCCGGGTCATCACCAGAAATTTCATGCAAGTGTTCCCAATTAAGATCGAGTGAATTAGAATTTGCTTGCTCAGACAAAATTGCCTCCTAAGTATTCAGTATGTACTGGCTCCATTTTTCCAGCATCGCTGCCAATTTGTCTTTTGAAACTGGTTTACTCATATAATCGTTCATCCCAGCATCTAGACACTTTTGTGCATCTTCTTTTAGGGCATTCGCTGTCATCGCAACTACTACAGGACGACGACCGCGTGAAAACGAGCTTTCGGGTCGCTTTAAAATTTCCCCTGTAGCTGTATAACCATCCATTATAGGCATTTGGCAGTCCATCAAGACTAAATCGTAAGGAACTTTTTCCAATAAATACAAAACTTCTTCACCATTAGCTGCCACATCAGCATCATAGCCCAAGTTTTTTAGCTGTTTGAGGGCTACTTTTTGATTGATTAAATTATCTTCAGCTAATAACAGCTTGATTTTGGGTAAATTAGGTGCAGATATATTGGCAAAGCTATCTAGATGCTCATGCTGTTGAATAGTTGGTACTTGTTCACTATTAATCAAGTTGCTCTCAAATTCTCTGGGTTGAGCGCCTAAGACATTTATCATAGTATCTAACAATTTGGAGGGCTTAACAGGTTTAACCAGATAAGCAGCAAATCCAATACTTAATGCTTTTTTTACCTCATATCGTTGATTGGTCGAAGTAAGCATAATTAAGGGTAAATCAGCCCAAGCCGGATTAGCCTTGATATGTTCTCCTAAAGTTAAGCCATCTGTCTTAGGCATTTGCATATCAACTAAGACAACATGATATGGTTGATTTTGGTCGTAAGCTTTTTGTATAGCTGCTAAGGCACTATCAGCACTATCAGCTTCATCTACAAGCATCTCCCAACGGCTAGCTTGATGGTAAACAACTTTGCGATTGGTAGCATTGTCGTCCACAACTAACAGCCGCTTTCCAACTAAACTGACATCTTTGATATCTGGAGGGTAAGGCTGAGATTGCTTTTCAAACGGAATGGTAAACCAAAACTTAGAACCTTGCCCTAACTCACTTTCTACCCCAATTTCTCCTCCCATTAAGTTCACTAGCTGTTTGCAAATAGCTAACCCTAAACCTGTACCGCCGTATTTACGGCTGGTGGAAGCATCTACTTGAGTAAATGGGGAAAAAAGTTTGCTTTGCTGTTCTAGAGTAATGCCAATTCCATTATCTATAATGGCAAACCGAATAGTAGCACTATCAAGGTTTTCTGTTTGTACAGATACTCGAATTACTACTTCTCCAGTAGCAGTAAATTTAATGGCATTACCAACTAAGTTAGTTAAAACTTGTCTGAGCCGACCTGCATCACCTTGTAGACGGGTGGGGACGTTGCTATAAATTAGCGCGGCAATTTCTAGCCCCTTATGATGAGCTTGGGGAGCCAGTAACTCTAGTACTTCCTCAACTGTAGTAGCTAAATCAAAGTTGAGGATTTCGATATCCATTTCCCCAGCTTCGAGTTTAGAGAAATCTAAAATTTCATTGATTAAAGTTAACAGTGCGTCACCACTGATGCGAACTGTTTCTACAAAATCTCGCTGTTCTGGATTCAGGCGAGTTTCTAATAGTAATCCTGTCATTCCTATAACTGCATTCATTGGAGTGCGGATTTCATGGCTCATATTTGCCAAGAAAGCACTTTTAGTTTGGGAAGCTAATTCAGCTTCACGACGAGCAACTTCAAGTTCTTGGCGCTGACGAATTTCTAGTTTTAGTAGTTCAGCTTGGGCGATCGCAATTCCTACTTGATCCGCTATTTGTTGCAATAAATTAATTTCCCAATCAGTCCACACCCTAGGTTGGCTACATTGATGAGCTATCAAAAAACCCCACAAATCTTCATGTAGCAGCAAAGGAACTACTAAATTTGCCTTAATACCCAAATTTTGCAAAAATTCTCGATGACAAGGTTGGATATCAGCCTGCTCAATATCCACCATTGCTCGAATGCGTCCTTGGCGATATTTTTGGCGATATTCTTCCCCAAAGCAAGCATCAAGAATATTTTGCTGTTGCAATGGTGGAAAACCAGGAAAAACTGCTTCTGTGACAACAGTACCGAATCCGTCTGCTAATAGCTGATAGATTATTACTCGGTCAGATTGCAGAATTTTTTGAACTTCGGTGACAGTAGTTTTTAAAACTGCTTCTAATTGCAAAGATTGACGAATCTTGAGAGCGATATCAGTAAATAATTGCGATCGCAACTGCTGTCGGCGTAATTCCTCTTCTGATCGTTGACGTTCAGTAATATCGCTGCCAATGTCCAGAAAACCTGTAATATTGCCTTGAGCATCCTGCAAAGCTGTCACAGACAATAACACGGGGAAGCGACTACCATCTTTGCGAATATAAGTACATTCCCGCTCTTGTGAACCTCCAAAGCGTGTTGGATTAATCTGAACATCAAGACCACGATCAATTGTAACTCCCTTTTCACGGGATAGATCTTGTGTCCATTCCCCTAGCTCATTTGGATCATGGATAATTTCAGCAGTTGTTTTTCCAACTACTTCTTCAGATTTATATCCCAATAATCGTTCCGCAGCTTTATTAAAAGTAAGAATTGTGCCGTCTATATCAGTGGAAATAATTGTATAGTTAGCACTATCTAAAATTGCTTTTTGGAGTGTGGTTGTTTCTTGAAGTGATTCTTCTGCACCAATGCGTTTGATAAATTGCCCAATTTGACTGCCAATTCCACCGATCATATTCACCAACTCTTGATCTATTGGCTGAACTTCTCGCCTCAAGAAAGTCATCACACCTAAAATTTCTTGATCGGCGATAATGGGAAAACCAAAAGCTGTGTGTAACCCGGCTTTTTTTGCTATTAACTGGCGCTGAAAGTTGCCATTCTTAATCACATCATCGATCCAAATGGGAGTGCGATCGCTCCAAATTTTACCAGGTAAACCATTGCCTGGTGCAAAAGTAATTTTTTTAGCGACTGCCTTAAATTCCTCAAAAAGTGACTCGTTTGCCGGGTAACTATTCCCACAAATTGAGTTAGCGGGGGGGGATTTTTCTGCTGACGATTTAATACTACCTTCGCGATCCCAAATATCCACACAATACAGTAAATTCGTTTCAGAATCTATATTCCAAAATTCGCCCACATCCAAGCCCAAGCTATCGCACATCGCTTGTAGAATTTTGGGAATACCACTTGTTAAATTATCTGATTCGGCTAATACGCGCGTAATCTCGTACTGTGCTGCTAAACGCCTTTCTGCCCGTTTGCTATCTGTGCGATCGATCCCAGTGCAAACAATGAATTGAACTGATCCTTGCTCGTTGAGCAACGGTGTATTTGTCCAAGATATTTGCCTACGGCTACCGTCTTTAGTAGTCCAACAGCTTTCATTCTGATTAGAAGATTTGGTTGTCAGTAATTCTTCTACTACAGCTTTGACTGCCTCTATTTGTGATGGAATTACAAAAATATTCCAGAAAAGCCTATCCCTGACCTCATCAAAGGTATAACCTGTTATTTTTTCACAGGCGCGGTTGAAACGCACAATTTGCCCCTGTGTATCGAGAACCATTACTAAGGCGCTGGCTGTATCATTCACGGCTGAAATAAAGTTGCGCTCTTGTTTTAAGGATGATTCCGCAGATTTCCGTTCAGCTATTTCACGATTAACTAGGTAATATATTGAACCAAGAATAGCGCAACTCAGAACAACTCCAGTTATAGATACAAAAATGGTTTGTTGAGCTAAAGAATTTGCTTTTTGCGATCGCACTTGCAACAACCTTCTTTCCTCTTGCTGCATCTGGGCGACCAAAGAACGAACTTGATCCATAGCTAGTCTACTTTGACCAGTTTGGATAAAGCGCAATGCTGCATCAAATCCCTGATTTCTCCGCAGTTGCACGGCGTTACCAAGCAAGTCTATTCTTCTACCAATTAATGGCTCTAGTCGATCAAGTTGCTGCTGCTGCTTGGGGTTATCCTGAGTTAAATTCCTGAGTTGTTTAAGATCTTCTTGAATCTGGGGAATAGCTATGTTATAAGGTTCTAAATAAGCCTCTTCTCCTGTCAGCACATAGCCACGTTGACCCGTTTCAACATCCTTAAGTCTAGAAATTACACTTTCAAGATCTTCCAAAACTTCATGTGTGTGTGCTACCCACATAGAAGCGTTGATCAGTTGGTTAATACTATGGTAAGAAAACCCACCAACTAATAATAAAATTGCGGATGTTAACCCAAACCCTGTGGCAATTCGCCTAAAAAAGTGATGCCGCAGGTTTTTAGAACGTTTGTTCTCAGTAGTAGCAAGGACTAAATTGGCTAAATTTCGCCTTAGTTCCATTTGCTTGACAACTTGGCGACCTAAAAGGCGTAATGCATCTACCTGTTCTTGACTAAGATCTCGTGGAACGCGATCTATTACACATAAAGTCCCTACGGCGTGTCCTTCTGGGGTTTTTAAAGGTGTCCCAGCATAAAAACGGATATTAGGGTCAGCAGTTACTAATGGGTTATCGTGAAACCGATCATCTGTAGTTGGATCATCAACTACCATAACTTCATCAGGTTTGAGGATCGCATGGGCGCAAAAAGCATGATCTCGCGGGGTTTCTAGCGCATCTAATCCCTGTTTCGACTTAAACCACTGACGGTTAGCATCTACTAAACTAATTAAGGCGATCGGAGTTCCACAAATAAAAGAGGCTAAACGAGTAATATCGTCAAATGCTTCTTCCGATGGAGTGTCGAGGATCTTATACTGGCGCAGTGCTTCGAGTCTTTCTGCTTCATTATTAGGTAAGGGGGCTTTCATATATATCTATATATATCCTCATCCACAGATCCAATATTAATTAAGTTGTGTCGTTAGCACCCGTTAGTAACAAATATAAGCCAGGTGAGGGAGATGAGGCAGTGCTTAATTTATTTTAGCTATAATTACTATAGCGATAAATAAATTAACACTGATGAATAAATTTTTAATCAGGACTAACTAATAACTACCAAATAATTAGTTGATTTTTTTACAGCTTAGATCAAATTTTGTGATTGCTTAATTACTAGCAAAACTTAAACACTGGTAACAGGTAACAGAAAAGATGAACTACAAAATTACCCTACTTACTCACTCCACGCACCCTCCATTGGTAAGGGTTGGTTTAGGGGAGGCATAGATATTTTATGCAAGAGGTTTATTACAAAACTTAGCTTTTAACTTCCCTCAAAATAAGTTACAACAGAAAGATTACAAAGCTATTAGCCTAAAATCTTTCTGTTGAAAAATAATTAATTGCAGATAATCTACGGAAATTTAGTAGCGTTCTCTGGAGAAATTACCACCTCTACGGAAATTGCCACCACCTCCACTTTCGGTACGTGGCTTGGCTTTATTAACCTTCAGATCCCGCCCCATCCATTCGGCTCCATCAAGGGCTTCAATAGCGGCTGTTTCTTCGGCATCTGTTGACATTTCGACAAAACCAAAACCACGCATCCGACCTGTTTCACGATCGGTAGGTAGTTGTACCCGCTTTACTGTGCCATATTCAGCAAAAACTTGGGTAAGATCTTCTTCAGTAACTTGGTAAGACAAGTTTCCTACATAAATGGACATTGACAATCTCCCGTCATCTGATTTTGTTGAGAATTGATTCGGAGAGATGCCTGTAAACACAAGAACATAAACTCTGAAGCCGAATTA
The DNA here is from genome assembly GCA_049646245.1 of Crinalium sp. GTDB lineage: Bacteria > Cyanobacteriota > Cyanobacteriia > Cyanobacteriales > PCC-9333 > Crinalium. The sequence continues at coordinate 10,147 of JBARVL010000290.1, forward strand.
AACTCTGTAAATCATATTTTAGCACATCTTATAATTCCTGTTGCATAAAATATCTTAAAAAAAATTTACGGTGTAATTAAATATTTCGTGCTAGTAATTTGCTATCCGATCTCAATTACTAGAAACAATTTAATACAAATTTGCCTTGCTGAAAAATTCAGCAATATAACCCCGTCGTGGATACCATAAAAAAACAACAGACCCACCCTAGCAAGAGTTGACCACACCCATTAGAGATCTGGTGCGATCGAATCTGGTCATAGTTTCTCTAACGTGATGGGTAGAACTAATACCCAGGGTTAGTGCCTTTTTATTAGATAAGTGTAATTATCTAAAGGTAGATATAGTAAAAAAAAATATTTGTATTGTCGATTACAAAAAAAAATATTAAATTATGAGAAATAGTGCAGCGATTGCTTCTGCTATTAAAAACTTTCAGTGCCTTAACACCGATGAGATCTAAGTCAGGCACAAAAGACATAAGATGCTAAACATCAAACGCTCTCAAGTTCAATGTTATGGTATTGCTGTCTTCACGGTAGCGATCGCCCTATCTTTCAAGCTAATGCTAAAACCCTGGGTGGCTCTAGAAGACAGCCCTTTCCTGGTGTTTTTTGTCCCAGTTATTATTAGTGCTTGGTATGGTGGCATTGGGTCAGCATTATTAGCGACGGCGTTGGGAGGTGTGATTGGCTATTTATGGATAGCGCCAAGCCATGTCTTGTTAAGTAACTCTGTTGGGGACAACTTACGGTTGATAATCTTCTTACTAGAGGCGTTGTCGATCAGTTACTTTATTACAGCACTACAATTAGCCCAACGACGCTCTGAGTTAAATAAAGTAGAGGCACAACAGCATTTAGAATCTTTACGACATAGTGAAGAAGGTTTTAGATTACTAATTGACTGTATTAAAGACTATGCAATCTATCGACTTGATCCACAAGGATACATTGTCAGTTGGAATGAAGGAGCAGAAAGAATTAATGGTTATCAGATAGGCGAGATAATTGGGCAACATTTCTCCCGCTTCTATACTGAGGAAGAGTTGAACAGTGGTAAGGGAGAACAAGTTCTCAAATTAGCCGCAGAAACGGATAGATTTGAAGATGAAGGTTGGCGTGTGCGTAAAGATGGCTCAAGATTTTGGGCGAATGTGGTAATTACAGCTTTACGCGATCGAGCAGGAAACCTTAAAGGCTTTGCTAAGGTGACGCGAGACGTTACTGAAAGTAAACGTTTAGAAACAGAACGTAATCAATTACTGGCGCGTGAGCAAGCTAGTCGCGCATTAGCAGAAACAGCTAGTGAAATGGTGCAACGTCTTCAGGCAATTACAGATGTGGCGATCGCACCATTATCTATTGAAGATCTCCTGCGTGAGTTACTTAACCGTATCAGCGAGATCTTACGAGCGGATACAGCAGCAATTTTAATGATGGACTACCAACACAACTGCCTGGTTGTCAAGGCTGCCAAAGGATTAGAAGAAGCAGATGGAGAAGTTTCTATACCTATAGGTAAAGGTTTCGCTGGACGGATAGCATTAGAACATCAGCCTTTGATTATTCAGCAAGATGCTTATACTCAGGTATATAATCCCATTTTAAGTCAACAGCGAGTTCAGTCATTGCTTGGTGTGCCACTGTTGCTAGATAACAGACTAATTGGAGTTATTCGAGTAGGTACTCTCCTACCCCGCCAATTCAACCAAGATGATGTGCAACTACTACAACTTGTTGCCGAACGTGCTGCATTAGCAATTGACCGCGCACGTTTAAATGAAGCAGAACGACAAGCTTTAGCACAAGCCCAGGAAGCTAACCGTTTAAAAGATGAATTTTTAGCAATTGTTTCTCACGAACTCCGCACACCTATGCAATCAATCCTTGGTTGGTCGCAAATGCTCCGCAAACGCGAACTTAAGCCAGATACAGTTAACAAGGCACTAGAAACACTTGAGCGCAATGCTAAACAACAAGCTAGAGTAATTGATGATATTTTAGATGTTTCACGTATTCTTAGAAAAAAAATTAGCATCCGTCTCATACAACTTAATATTGCCCCTATTATTGAGTCGGCAATTATTAGTATAAGTCCAGCAGCTACCGCGAAAAATATTCAGATTACCTCTAGAATTAATAGTTCAATTAGTCAAATATTAGGTGATCCAGACCGCTTACCACAAATAATTAACAATCTGCTTTCAAATGCTATGAAGTTTACTCCTAATGGGGGAAGTATAGAAATTAAACTTGAGGAAATGGAATCTAATATTCTTCTGACTGTTATTGATACTGGGCAGGGTATTGAAGCTGAATTTTTACCATATATCTTTGAGGGTTTCCGACAAGCTGATAGTTCACGTACCAGAACACATGGCGGACTAGGTTTAGGATTGACTATTGTACGATATTTAGTAGATTTACATAGTGGAACAGTAGAAGCTATTAGTGAGGGTGAAGGTAAGGGTGCAAAATTTATTGTCAAATTTCCAATTCACCAACCAGAATTAAGCAATGCAGAAAAAGAAATTAGTGGTGAAATAGATTCATTAGCCATCACATCAAAATCAAGTCAGAAAAAAGCACGTCCTAAATATATTTGATTTTCTCTCAGCCAATCTGACGCTGTGGCGATCGCTCTTTACTCAACTTGACAAATCAATTTTTTTTGAAATAATTAAATCAATCAATTTTTTTTGAAATGACTAGGTAATCATAGTGTCTGCACTAACTATCAAGCCAGTTCGCCATCTGCTCTTGGCAGTCAGAAAGCTATGGCGAGAGGCAATTAAAGCTGCTGTTTTCCCTGCGGCTATAGCAGAAGGAATTGGCACGATGATTTTAGTATTTGTAGGCACTGGCGCTGTGATGGTGAACCAAATTAGCAATGGGGCGATCACACATCTGGGTATTAGCTTTGTCTTTGGGGGAGTTGTAGCAGCGTTGATCTATGCCTTGGGGCATATTAGTGGCGCTCATTTTAATCCAGCAGTAACGCTGGCATTTTGGGCAAGTGGTTTTTTTCCAAAAAGTCAAGTATTACCTTATATTTTGGCTCAATCAATTGGTGCGATCGCGGCTTCTACTTTTTTGCTAATTTCTTTGGGTAAAATTGCTAATTTAGGTGCAACTCAACCATTAAATGACAACTGGTTACAGTGTTTAGTTATAGAAACATTTTTAACATTTATTTTAATGTTGATCATTTTAGGATCTGGACTTGATCGCCGCGCCCCCATTGGCTTTGCTGGTTTAGCGATTGGTTTAACTGTGGGCGTAGAAGCAGCATTTATGGGATCAATTACAGGAGCGAGTATGAATCCCGCGCGATCGCTTGGTCCTGCTCTCGTAGCAGGAATTTGGCAGCATCAATGGGTTTATTGGATCGCACCAATATTAGGAGCGCAACTAGCAGTAATAGTTTATCGACAACTTTCTAATAATTTTCGCGATCTTCAATAGACCTAAGCGGATAAGTCAATAAAATCTTAGGATACATCTGCGTCATCTGCTCACATCTGCGATTAAAAATAGGACTTACGCACCGAAAGTCTGAAACCTAGATCCCCCCTAGCCCCCCTTAAAAAGGGGGGGAAATTCAAAGTCCCCCTTTTTAAGGGGGATTTAGGGGGATCTCTGCGTAAGTCCTGAAAAAAATAAAATCTCAGTATTAGGATAACCCCTAAATCACTTCACAAAATAAAAATAAAACGAAGTAATAAAATAAAAAACATTCACCATAATCATTAACCCTTTGCCAATATAGGAATGGACAAAGGGAAAGGCATATATTGTTGCAGCTAAAACCAGTAAACGCTCAACTAAGCTAACAATTCTGCCGTGTTTAGTTACATCCCAATAGGATATTGGACTAATAAAACGATAATTGCTGAAGGGAAAAAAGTGCCTATGTGCATCATCATTGTGTACTGGTAAATCACCCAAAGAATGCAGCACTAAACTAACAAACATAATTTTCATTGGTTCCCATCCTAAATAGTGAGCAATAATTATCCCAATCACTGCTAGGGGGATTGAATGGAAAGTAGCGATAATATTTTGCCAAAAAGGTTGATAATAAGCTTTTGACCAGATCTCCTGGGCGGGTATACGTTCAATGAATCTTGACCAAAGGTAGAAGATAAAAATGGGTAGATCAGCTACGATAGCGCCAAAGACAATCGCAAGATTTGATTGAGGTCGGTAAAATTGACCGAGAATGGCAAGATTAATAATGGCGTGGCTGGGAGTGTTCACAATTTTAAATTTACTTGGTTTGATTGGTTTTGCCTCTGGTATCCTCCAGGGTGGCTGATTTTATTTAACCGCCACTGGCAAAAATATCACCGAGATCCTGATGGTTGGAATTGGTTGGAATATGGTTTATTTTTAATTCCTTGTGGATTTTATCTAGCTTTATTACTGCGTTGGTTACGCCTGGGTTGTCGTTCACCTCGTTCTGAAGTTGGCGAATTTGCTCCCAATTATCAACAAGCTTTTGGAAATGAAGTACTAACTCCCATAGTTAAATATTATTTTCGTGCAGATATTGCAGGACTTGAAAATTTGCCACAAACTGGACCATTAATTGTGGCAATGAATCATGCTGGGATGTGTTTCCCCTGGGATTTTTTGGGATTAGGTTATTTATTAAGTCAAGCACGCGGATGGGTAGTGCAACCATTAGCTCATGTAACGTTGTTTAATCATCCTTGGTTGATTTGGTGGCTACCCCCTGGGTGGTCTAAGGTTTTGGGTGGTGTACCAGCACAAGCCGATAGTTTTGAGGAAGCGATCGCACAACAAACTATTTTACTTTATGCACCAGAAGGTTTGCGCGGTCCTGCTAAAGGTTGGCGCAAACGTTACAAATTAGAAACATTTCATCCAAGTTTTATCAGGTTGAGCGATCGCTACCATATTCCCATTTTGCCTGTTGCTTGTATCGGTAGTGAATTTTTGCACTCTTGGGCATTTAACTTTAAATCAGGCGCTAGGCGTTTAAAACTACCTTTCCTACCCATCTCCCTATTAATGATAGCCTTCGTTTTCTTCCCTTCAATGGGAGTTTGGGCAATGAAAACTCGCCTACATTACGAAGTTCAACCTGTTTATCAACCTTGGTTAAAAACTGATTCCGCCATTTCAGAGCAACCAGTCCCGCAAACCTCCCTCTACACACAAGCATCAACACTTTACCAACAGGCACAAAGGTTACGAGATAAGTTGCAAATCAAAATTAATCAATTATCAAGCTTGATTAGCAATTCATCTAAAAATTAAAACTGCTTAATTAGTTTTAATAGCTTGCTGGTCTAAATTAGAGTTTAACCCTGGTTGTTCAGTAATTTTACTGAATTAATTTAGTTACTTAGCAATTACAATACTTATATATATAGCAGTCGCCAGGGAAGTTAAGGCATTTTTTATTTTGAAACCCTTGTAAGCATTGGCTTTTAAAAAAGCTGACGGATGATCGCTATAAAAGTGCAATAGATTAATTTTTATAAAAAAAAATAGTTTTATTCAGTTTGTTAACCCTGCATTGTTGATGAGGCTAAGAATGTTACAACCGATCAAATCTATTGACCAACCTTCTACAGATCAAAATCCTGAAGAGCTAAATAAATTAGAAGCTGACTTTAGCTCGACCCTTATTGAAAGTCCACAAGATCAGGAAGGCAAAACTTACGCGACTTTAGACAATGCTACCTTAATTAAAAAATTTATTCAAGGCGAAACTCAACTATTAGCTAATCAAAGCCTGAGAATTGATTCTCGTTTTGAACGGATAGAATTAACGACAAAAAAAGGTGTAATTATTGGACTTTATACATTAAATAGTCAACCAATTTCAGTCTTAACCCGCTCTGGCTCGGATTACAATGAACTGCTTTATGAAAGTTTATTAGAAAATAATTTTATTTTAATAGGAAAATCTTCTCATAAAGGATTTGTTGAGTATCAGCAGTATGTTCCCCCTGCTGGCTACAAAGTTAATTGTACACAAACAGTATTACTGTGGAGAAATTGGTGGATGAGTAAACGTACTGATTATAAACACCAAATTCAGATGAATATTCTAATTTATTTTAAAAATAAATGGTATCCCATTTCAAAAATCACTAGCAATCAAGGAGTTTTTCATATTAAAACTTTAGTTTGTGAACTTACCTTGCATAGTGGGGAGAAAGTAATCTGGGTAAGTAAACTATCTGAAGATAATAATCAAACAGAGCAAGCCAATATAGTTCAATCAAGTTTAAATATAGGTATAGCTACAAATAACTCAGATGAATTTAATAGCAAGCAGGTAGCTTATACTCCAATTCAGGGATCTCCTACTAGCATTCAAAATTTTACTAAAAAAGATCATCAATCAAGCGAGCCATATCATTTAGATATACAAGAAAATAATTTTATTGCAGAAGAAAAAACTGCCAGGACATTAGAACCTAAACAGTTAGAAATCACCTTACAGGCGCTTAAAATTAAAGCATTTCAAACTTTAGAAAATTACTTAGTGAATGGAGCAACAGAAACTATAACTGAAGAGGTAAGAACGGCTCAGGCACAAATAATTCAGACAAAAAGCATTACCATCAAAAATAAATGCCCAAACTGGGTAATAGACTGCGTATTAAATAAAAATGATTTGCTACAAAAATACTCTTTGAACTTCCCAAAAACCAAAGAAAATCAAGAAAATAGTGAAGCAGGCGAGCTAGATTTTCCACTATAAGTAGGTTAATAAAAGTAGGACTTACGCCCTGACTTTATTAAGTTGTTTCAGTACCAAAACCAAAGCGATAACCTTTGCCGTATACTGTGTGAATTAAAGTTGTTTCACCATTAGCTTCGATCTTTCGTCGCAGTAATCTAATAAAAGCAGCTAAAACGTTACTACTAGGCGGTTCTCCGTCTCCCCATAAGTGCTGATGAATTTGGGTATGGGTTAATAGTTGACCTGTGTTACGCATGAAATATTCTAAGAGGTGGCTTTCTTTTTCTGATAGTTCAATAGTGCGTCCTTGACGATAAGCTAGTTGATTATCCAGATCGAGTTCTAGATCTGCTACTTGTATTCTTGTAGTTGTAGTAGTATCAGGTGTAGTTGCTCTCCGTAGTAGGGCGCGTACTCGTGCAAGTAACTCTCTAAGTTCAAAAGGTTTAACTAGATAGTCATCTGCACCAGCATCCAATCCTTGTACGCGATCGTCTATAGTGTCCTTAGCAGTGAGAAAAAGAACAGGTGTGGTTTTACCTTGCGATCGCAACTGTTGGCAAATCTGCAATCCTGTAGTTTGGGGTAACATCCAATCTAAAATCAACAAATCATAATCACCCTGAGTTGCCAACTCGCTACCAACTGTGCCATCCTCAGCAACATCAACAGTGTATCCCTCGCGGTTTAATACACGACTTAGAGGGATGGTTAACTCTACCTCATCATCAACCAAAAGAATTCGCATATCTGGTTAAATTTGCGCCCTTTAGCTCTCTGAATAATCTAAAATTGAAAATTATTAAGACAATCTATCAAGTTATAGAATATTTTGATTAATTTTGATTTCATTTGCATGGTTAAAGTATTGCTGGAGGGAAGGATTAAATTATTCTGCCTGTAATGTTTCGGTTCCCACTGGAATTATCTATAGCAGTAGCCAGGGAGGCTCAATACATTTAAGGATTCTGCAACCCTTGGGAACATTGGTTTAAAAAAAAGCTGACTGCTAATAGCTGACTGCTGACTGCTATATTACAACCCGACTTTAGGGAATGCGCCTACTATGCAACCACCTATTCCCCCAGGGACTATCTTACAAAACCGCTATCGAGTTACAAAACTTCTAGGTATCGGAGGATTTGGTCGTACATATTTAGCAGAAGAACAAGATCGTTTTAACGAACTATGCGTGATCAAAGAATTTAATCCTACTGAGATTGAACCTGGAGTTTTACAAAAATCAAAAGAACTATTTAAAAGGGAAGCAGCAGTTTTATATAAAATTCAACATCCCCAAATTCCTAGATTTCGGGCAGCGTTTGAGCAAGGTAAACGCCTATTTTTAGTTCAAGACTTCGCTGATGGGAAAACTTATGCAAGTTTGTTAGAAGAAAGACTCCAGCTTGGTAAAACTTTCTCCGAAGCGGAAGTTATAGAGTTTTTGCAGCAAATATTACCTGTATTAGAATACGTCCACAGTCAAGGAATTATCCATAGGGATATTTCATTAGACAATATTATTTTGCGATCGAGCGATCGCTTACCTATATTAATCGACTTTGGTGTAGTCAAAGCAGGACTAGCCAAATTACCCTCATCTCAACAGTTAACCCATGCAACAACTGTTGGAAAACTCGGTTATGCACCTAATGAACAACTTCAAACCGGACAAGTTTCTCCTAATAGTGACTTGTATGCCTTAGCAGTCTCAGTAGTAGTAATGATGACCGGGCGCAAACCAGAAAAGTTATTAGATGAATCTACCATGACTTGGCGCTGGCATCAATGGCTTCCCACCCTTAGCCCTTGGTTTGCGAAAGTACTCAATCGGATGCTTAGTCTCAGACCAAATAATCGTTATCAATCAGCAAGCGAAGTTATCCAAGCTTTACGCACATTAGAAGGATTAGTTGGGAAAACATCTCCAGATACCAACAACTCAAAAGCTAACCCACCAGTCCCTCTACACAAAGTTACCCGTCGCACCACATCAGTGCGTCCTCAACCTGCTAAAAAAACTGTGAATTTTCAGTTTAATAGTCCTTGGATTTTAGTCGGGCTAATCTCAGGAGTATTTTTATTATTAGCCATTGTCCCAGTAATGTTGATCGGTTCAATGTTCCCCACAAATAATATGCAACTATCTCCCAAGTTGGCAAAAGCTCTTAAAGGCGCTAAAACCAGTTCTCCAACGCCTGTAGCAAGCTTATCACCATCTCCTACTCCTTCCGCCTTTGGGCAAAGCGAAATTATTAACCCAGTATTAGGGCAAACTACATCCAAGCAGGGGCGTTTAGCAGCCAACAATAACATGACTTACGTTATTGCAGCCCAAGAAGGACAGCAGTTAAATACATCAGTTGTTAAAGGAGGGGTGACAATCACTGTTTTAGCACCTAGCAAAGAATTACTGAGTTTCCAAACCAAACAAGTACCACGCTGGGAAGGAATTTTACCTGTTGCTGGAGAATATTACCTTCAGCTAAATTTAATTGACGGCGTAAGTGAGAGTGATTACCTGCTAGACATTAGTTTAACTAATCCATCCGAAGCAGTACCTACTAGCAGCCCTGTTCCAAGTACATCGAGTACTACCACACCTTCGCCTACTAGCATTCCAAGTACATCTAGTACTGTCACGCCAACGCCATAGCTGAGAAAATATCCCCAAAAGTGTATTTACTCCCTTCCAACTAAAAAATTACTGCTCGTATTCTTCTTCTTTCTTGGCGTACTTTGCGTCTTGGCGGTTATAAAAATGTTAAGTTTATTTCCACCCAGCTAGTTAATTTCTCCATGATTACCGTTGCATTACCGAAAGGCGCACTCTTATCTGATAGCATTCGCCTCCTACAAGCTGTTGGATTAGACTTTAGTGCTTTTCTGGACAAAACTAATCGTCAGCTTCAAATTTATGACCCAACTAATACTGCCAAAGCTTTGTTAGTCAGAGCGCAAGACGTTCCGGTGTATGTAGAATATGGTCAGGCACAACTGGGAATTGTGGGTTATGACGTATTGAAGGAGAAAACATCCCAAGTTGCTCATTTAGTTGACTTAAAGTTTGGCGGTTGTCGTTTGTCAGTAGCCGTAAAAGAGTCAAGTCCCTATCGTTCTGTATTAGAATTACCACCACACGGTCGAGTTGCTTCAAAGTTTGTTCATTGCGCCCGCGAATACTTCAACAGCTTAGATTTGCCTGTAGAAATTGTCCCTCTCTCTGGTTCAGTAGAATTAGGACCAATTACAGGAATGTCTGAAGCAATAGTTGATTTAGTTTCAACGGGTCGCACTCTGAAAGAAAACGGCTTGATTGAAATTGAAGTACTATTTCAAAGTACTGCTAGGTTAATTGCCCATCCTTTAAGTTATCGCCTCAACACAGGAAACCTCAATCAGTTAGTTGAGCAAATTCGGGACTCCACGCTGGCTGTCGTTTGATCATCAATAGAGTAAAATGTCAATGATTGCTAAGGTTGTTGAATGAGTAGGTCGTCGCCAAAGACAAAGCTTGTATCAAATCAGAGAAAATCCTCTGACGGTAATTTATTAAAGAGCGATCGCGAAACTGACTGGCGGTTATTTCTGCGATTAGTACCATACGCGCAGCGCAGTGGGCGCGAACTAACTATTTCTTTAGTATTGCTAGTGCCTTTGGCAATATCAGGCGCAATACAACCGTTAATTATTGGAGAAGCAATTTCTTTAATTCGTCAAGAATCTACAAAATTTGCTTTTGTGCAAGGCAAATCTTTAGAAGAAGGAATCAATCTTCTCGCCAGTTTATTACTGTTAACAATGGTCATTCGACTATTGTTTACAGCAATCCAAGGATACACCGTCCAAAAAGTCGGACAAAAAATTACTGCTGATATTCGCGCAGATTTATTTGAACACGTCACCAATTTAGCAGTGCGATTTTTTGATCGCACACCAGTCGGAAAATTAATTACCCGTCTGACAAGTGATGTAGAAGCTTTGGGTGATGTGTTTACCACAGGTGCTATAGGAATTGTCAGCGATTTATTTTCAATAATAGTAATTGCTGTCACCATGTTTGCTTTGCAATGGCAAATAGCATTAATGCTAGTACTAATGTTAGTACCAATAACCGCTTTAATTATTTACTTTCAACAGCAGTATCGTAGGGCGAATTATAAAGCGAGAGACGAACTATCTAGCCTCAATTCAATGCTGCAAGAAAACATTGTTGGCGTAAATATTGTACAGCTATTTCGGCGCGAGAAATACAACGCTGAGATGTTTCGCAGCATCAACAAACAGTACATTAAAGAACTAGATAAAACTATTTTCCATGATTCAGCCGTATCTGCCACACTAGAATGGATTTCCTTAATTGCGATCGCCGCAGTATTATGGTTAGGTGGATCAATGGTATTAGGCAACACCCTGAGTTTTGGTGTTTTGTCTGCATTTATCCTTTACGCTCAACGTTTATTCGATCCTTTAAGGCAATTTGCTGAAAAATTTACAGCCATTCAATCAGGATTTACCGCCGTTGAGCGCATCACTGATATTTTAAATGAACCAATCGAAATTCGCGATCCAGAACAAGCCTTAGAAAAAAGTTTTAGCACCTCATCTCCAGAAGAAAAAAACCGCTCTGGAGAAATTCGCTTTGAAAATGTTTGGTTTGCCTACAAAAATGATGAATACGTCATAAAAGACTTAAATTTTATTATCCATTCTGGTGAAAAAATTGCTTTAGTAGGTCCAACAGGTGCAGGTAAAAGTTCAATTATTCGCTTACTCTGTCGTCTTTATGAACCTACAAAAGGACGCATATTAATAGATGAAATTGATATTCGCGACCTACCACAAGCAGAATTGAGAAGACATTTAGGTGTTATTCTACAAGAAGGATTTCTCTTTGCTGGCGATGTCAAAACTAACATTACACTCGGAGAAACTTACTCACTAGAACAAGTTCGTAGCGCAGCACAGATAACCAACGTTGACCAGTTTATAGAACAACTACCCCAAGGATATGATACCCAGTTACGAGAGCGAGGCACAAATTTATCTGGCGGTCAAAAGCAACTATTAGCATTTGCCCGTTCAGCAATTCGTAATCCTAATATATTAGTACTAGACGAAGCAACCGCTAGTTTAGACGTTGGTACAGAAGCCTTAATTCAAGATGCCCTTGATAGATTATTAGTAGACCGTACAGCAATTATTATTGCTCACCGACTTTCAACAATTCGTAATGTTGATCGCATTTTTGTTCTAAAACAAGGCAGTTTAATAGAATCAGGTAGTCACGACGAATTGTTAGATAAAGGCGGAGTTTATGCCAGTTTGTACAACTTACAAATGTTAGGGACTTAACAATTAACAGTGACCAGTGACCAGTGACCAGTGACCAGTGACCAATTAACAAGAAAAATTTTAATCACAAAGACGAGAGAACCAGTTAATTTATGACTTCTACATCACCAGTAGCTCAAAATTTAAATACTACACTCGCATCAATAGATAGTAATATTTGGTCTAACTTACTACAACAACTACTTGATAAACAATCATTATCTTTTGAACAAGCATCACAACTAATGCAAGGATGGCTAAATGAAGAAATTCCCCTAGTGCTATCAGGGGCAATCTTAGCAGCATTGCAAGCTAAAGGCGTTTCTGCCGATGAATTAGCAGGAATGGCTCAAGTTTTACAATCTCAATCCTCATCACTCCCCACTCCCCACTCCCCACTCCCTACTCCCTTAATTGATACCTGCGGTACTGGTGGAGATGGAGCATCAACTTTTAATATTTCTACGGCTGTTGCCTTTGTAGCTGCTGCTGCTGGTGTTCCAGTAGCAAAACATGGCAACCGTTCTGCCTCTAGCAAAGTTGGTTCTGCTGACGTTTTAGAAGCACTAGGCGTTAATTTAAATGCACCTAGTGAGAAGGTACAGGCAGCAGTTCAAGAAGTAGGGATTACCTTTTTATTTGCTCCTGGTTGGCATCCCGCTTTAAAAGCTGTGGCATCTTTGCGCTCAACTTTGAAGGTGCGGACAGTTTTTAATTTATTAGGACCATTAGTGAATCCACTACGTCCTACTGGTCAAATAATAGGTGTATGTGACCCGACATTAGTATCAACAATTGCTCATGCTTTAAAGCAGTTAGGTACATCACAAGCAATTGTTGTGCATGGGCGCGAAAAACTAGATGAAGCGGGTTTGGGAGACTTAACAGATTTGGCAGTACTGTCTAACGGTGAAGTGCAGCTAACTACAATAAATCCCCAAGATTTAGGTTTAACATCAGCAACTTTGGGCGCATTGCGTGGTGGAGATGTTACAGAAAATGCGGAAATTTTGAGGAATGTCTTACAAGGAAATGGCACACCATCTCAACAAGATGTCGTAGCTTTGAATGCTGCTTTAGCACTTCAGGTAGGCGGTGCTGTACCTTTAGAAGATCATGCTCAAGGCATTGCTATAGCTAAAGATATTTTAAATACAGGTGCAGCTTGGTCAAAGTTAGAGCAATTAGTTAAGTTTCTTAACGATTAAAAGTAGGTATAGCAGTTGCCAAGGCTCTTAGGACAAATTATAAAATGACCCGTGTAATCGGTTTGATCAGTGGTACGTCTGTAGATGGGATTGATGCAGCTTTAGTAGAAATTAGTGGTAAAGAGCTAGATTTAAAAGTAGAGCTTTTAAGTGGAGCAACTTATCCTTACCCACTGGCGTTGAGACAACAAATTCTGGATGTCTGCGCGGGTAAAGCTATTTCTATGGCAGAATTGGCTCAATTGGATGATGCGATCGCTTATGAATTCGCTCAAGCTGCCCAAGCTATTCAAATTAACCAAAATCATGTTCAATTAATTGGCTCACACGGGCAAACCGTCTATCATCGACCATTAAAGCAACAATCTCCAGCAGATTCTCCTGCTATCAACATGGCATATAGCTTACAACTAGGTAGGGGTGCTTTAATTGCTGATTTGACTCGTATCCCCACTGTCAGTAACTTTCGAGTAGCTGATATTGCTGCTGGTGGAGAAGGTGCGCCTTTAGTCCCTAAGATAGATGCCTGTTTACTAGGACATCCCACTAAAGCTCGCTGTATTCAAAATATAGGTGGAATTGGCAATGTTGCTTATTTACCAGCTACAAATAATATTGATAATGTAAATATTTCTGGTTGGGATACGGGTCCTGGAAATACTTTATTAGATTTAGCAGTACTGCAATTAAGCAATGGTAGCCAAACCTATGACAAAGACGGTAATTGGGCTGCTACGGGAACTCCCTGCGATGCTTTAGTTCAGCAGTGGCTAACTCAAGAATACTTCCAAATTACTCCCCCCAAATCCACTGGTAGAGAGCATTTTGGCAGAGAATATTTACAGCAATGTTTAGCTGATGCTCAAGGTTATAATCTCAGCCCAGCCGATTTGTTAGCAACACTGACAGAGCTTACAGTTACTTCAATTGTTCACAGCTACCGCAACTTTCTACCCCAAATGCCAGATGAGGTGCTATTGTGTGGCGGTGGTAGCCGCAATCTGTATTTAAAACAACGCTTGCAAGCGCAGATTGATCCAATACCAGTATTAACCACAGATGTTGCGGGCGTGAGTGCAGATTTTAAAGAAGCGATCGCTTTTGCAGTTTTAGCTTATTGGCATCAATTAGGCATTACTGGTAACTTAATTCAAGCTACAGGTGCGAGACAACCTGCCATACTTGGGGAACTTCATCTACCTATTGAGTAACGATTGTTGCATAAGTCGAATTAATCCAGATCTTGTCTGGGTTAATCTGTGTTGATATGCGTTTTGATTAAGCAAAATCAATATTCTAAGGGTCATAGTGAGTAGGGTTTTAACGATATAATTTAAAAATGGTAATGAAGTCAAGAACCGCAGCCATTTTGCCTGAAAGTTAAATTCTTCAATTCCTACTCAATCAAAAACTGTAAAGCAACTTGCACAAGATACCGATCTTTCTTGCCAGATACATCTACTCTTAACTGAAGAGAAAATTATCAATCGGCAGTGTTCGATATTCGCGCTATCAGGTAATTATCGTGGCACACTCGTTTTTAATGGAACCAGGACGCTGGACGCTTCAGGGCAATTGGCTGGAGCGTGATGAAATGCCAATAAGTGTCAAAGGCAAAACATTAGTAGCTTGGGGACGCGAAAACTGGTACACAATGGTTACGAAGCTAGTCTTTCCTGGTGGTGAACGCGATGAAATCTCCTTCCAATACAAAGGACATCTTGATCTGGGGGAGCGTCAATACACTTTCGTACTACAGCATAGCCTTTTAGGTCGTGTAGAGGGCGAAGGTTGGGTAGCTCCAGAATCAATTGTGCAACGTTATTGGGTGCTAGGCGATCGCCAACGACGAAACGGCTTTGAAACATTTTATCGGTTGAATGACAATACCTATTATTTATCAAGTGGCATCATCGCGGTTAATAACTTAACAAGCGCAATGGAAGTCACTCTAGAGCGACAGAGAGAATAAAAATAAAATTATTAAACACTGAATAATTTATATTATTAGTCTAGCTCAGGCATCTACCATCAGCTTAGGAGTTAAGATAGGGCTACAATTATGCCCTTGAATATAACTTCTCCAAGGTATATCAGGGTAGAAATTTATGAGTACAAATATTAAAAAAAATCGGTTACTAGCTAACCGCTATCAACTGGTAGAGTTGGTAGGCAGAGGTTCAATGGGCGAGGTATATCAAGCTAATGATGTATTACTTGGAGGCGTAAGCGTAGCCGTTAAGTTTCTCTCCCAAGCCGTTTTGAATCAAACCAAACGCGATCGCTTTCAGCGTGAAGCTACTATCTGTGCTTTATTAGGTGAAACGAGTATTCATATTGTTCGAGTTAGAGATTATGGCTTAGACGAAAGAGAAATTCCTTTCTACGTCATGGAGTATCTCCAAGGAGAAAGCTTAAGAGCTATTATCAAACCACAGCCTCTCTCCTTACCACGATTTCTCAATCTATCTCGTCAAATTTGTTTAGGGTTACAGTGCGCTCATCAAGGTATTCTAATTAACGGCAACCTCTCCCCAATTATTCATCGCGACATTAAACCTAGTAACATTCTGATCCTTCAAGATCAAAGCGTAGGAGAATTAGCTAAAATTCTCGATTTTGGCATTGCCCAGCTTCAATCTGATATCATCAAACCTAGATCTTTTATGGGTACTCCTGCATATTGTTCACCAGAACAAATGCTAGGAAAAGAATTAGACAATCGCTCAGATATTTATAGTCTGGGTGTAATGATGTTTGAAATGCTGACTGGGGAAAGACCTATTAAAGCAGATGTGAATTCACTTCCAGCTTGGCAAAAAGCTCATTTCTCCCAAACTCCTAGTTTTAAATGTATCAGATCTGATTTAAAATTGCCCAAATTGCAAGATTTAGTAATGAGTTGTCTTGCTAAATCGCCAAGCGATCGCCCCGAAAGTGTTACCAAAATATTAATAGAATTAACATCTATTGATAAAAAAAATGTCGCTCAAAAACCCTCTCAGCACAATGAAGCTAGTCTTACTCAACCGCCGCCTACTCCTGAAGCAAAAACAAAATCTACCCCAGGATTTGACGAAATATTTTGGGTTACTTCTTGGCCAAAAGATAAACCTCAAGCCGAAATTGTATTTCCTCAACTACTACATAATAATCAGCAGTCATTTGTAACGCTTTGGGTAATGTTTTCCGAAGCAGAAATTAAAAAACGTTTACTTAGCACTCGCTACAACCAATTTTTGTTTTTGGTATCCCCTCATCCCATGATTTTGTGGATTACCACTCTCTACACCAAAGAACACGGCGCTCGTTGGCTTCCTTGCTATCTAGATCTCAAAACATCACTAGGACAGAAAACTACTCAACTTTTAGCAGAAACTGGTAGATATCGAATTTTACTTTTTGCTATTGAAAAACCATCACGTTGTAGTCAGGTTTTGACTGCAACAATTGCCCCTGCTCAGTGCAAATTGTTAGAAGACTGGGCTAATATGAGCAATACAACAATTTCAATATCTGACGGGCAAATTAGTAAAAAACTGCTTAAACAAGAGTTGGATAAACTTAAACCTAAAATTTTGATGAAATTGTCAGCTACTCAAACTGATTTGTCTAGAGATCTCTCAGGATAAACTATCTAATAATATCAATTAATAAAATAAAGTTTTTAACGCTACACGAAAAATTTTAGTATTTCTTATTCAAGAGAATCAACAAGAATTATCTATTTAGTTGACGCCCCAACATCCCCAGCTTTTTTCCTCCTAGGAACGAAGCTAGAGAAGGAGGTCGCCCACCATATAGGAAGGCTCTACTCAAAATGAGCATTAGGTTCTAAACCCCATTGGTGCTTGAGTAGATTTTTATAGGTTTCTTCACGCATCATCATCTGTTTGTATAACTGCACTAAAAATTGTTGTGCTTGTTCATGGCTCATGTGTTCCACTTGGGTTTCAAAGGAACGGATACTAAATTGTTGTTCTAAAGATAGTTCAATTGGCTGGGACATAATAGCTCCTACTAAGTTCGAGAAACTAGGGTTAGTTTGTTGAAAAGCACAGAAGTAAAGGATTTAGCAGTGGTGGGCTACTGATGTGTACCTCTGTATTAAGAAAGATAACAATTGTTTGACAAAATCGCACTCCTTCTAAATGGGTAATTCGGATAAACCAAAAGATGTAAACAACTTTGGGAAAGTTTCCTAGCCTTAGCTAGGGATACCAAGTGGGGCTAATTCCAGAGATAGAGTCGCGCCTTGTATAGCGGTTCCTCTGTCAGCTATCTGCACCGTCAGCTTTTTTAAAAGCCAATGCTTACAAGGGTTTCAAAATAAAAAATGCCCTAACCACAAGGCGCGACTGCTATAGTTAAATAGCCACTAAAAATAGTGGGTATTAGTGAGAAACTTTTCTGGCGTTAGCTCCCAAGACTTAACCAAGCTCGGTATAACGTAGTTTTAACAGCTACCAACCACCAAAATTGCTCAAAACGAACAGTTTAAGTATATATACTCAAAATCAGGCAAGTTGCCGAAAATGTCCCCCTTCCTGTGGTCGGGGAGGGGGCTGGGGGTGGGGTTTTACAATTAAATTAGGTTGAAGCTACTTAGCAATTGATTACCAATGGCAGCTTAATTACTCAAGGGCAACGATCACAACTGTGATATTGTCTCGACCACCATTTTGTTTAGCACCATTAATTAGAGCAACAGCAGCTTGATCGCAGTCAGAGTTAGATTCAAGATAGGAACTGATCGCAGAATCAGTGAGTTCTTCTGTAAGCCCATCACTACAGAGTAGAATGCGATCGCAAACCCTTAAATCTATTGATTGCACATCAATTTGATAAATATCTTTACGACCTAAACATTGAGACAATACGTGCCGCCAAGGGTGAACGCGAGACTGTTCCTTAGTGAGTTCACCAGCCTTAATCGCTCGCGCTACCCAAGTATGATCTTCAGTAACCTGCTCTAAAGACGAATCTCGCCAGCGATATAAACGAGAATCACCTACATGGGCATACCAAGGCTGATTATGACGAAACATTACCATCACAGCCGTAGTACCCATTTCTGAGCGTTCTGGATGATTATATTGGTCTTGTAAAATTGCCTGATTTGCGTCTAAAAACGCCTGTTCTAATAGCTTTGGCGATTCTTCAGCAGAATCCCAATATTTATCCAAAAACTGATAAATTTTTGCTGTAGCTATTCGACTTGCCTCTTGACCGCCTGCGTGTCCGCCCATGCCATCAGCAACTATAAAAAATCGTCCCTCTGGGTCGATATAAAAATCATCCTGGTTGACACTTCTAACCAGCCCCGGATCAGTACGACCCGTGAAACGAAATATCATAAATCCTCTGCTTGCCTGTTGAAAGTATACGGGAATTAAAACATAGCTTTTGACTGTAAGCTGCTGTATTGGCTTTTAGCTTTAAGTTTAAGGCTAACAAGTTGCTTTTCTTGCGCGATCGCGATTAAAATGTACGATCAAATTTGTCCAACCGCATCAGCAGACGAATGAGAATTACTAATAAGCCAACTGCGATCAAAGCCACAACCCCAGCCAGCCAAACATAATTATTAACCAGCAGAATAGTAGCTGACAGCGTAAAAGTCCCGATCAGTAAAGTATAATTAGTTCCCAACTGAACGCTACTAATACGTCTCAAAACGCGGTCGGTTTCCGTAGACCGCACACGCACCCGTAAGTCTCCCCGTTCTAATTTCTCAATAGTATCTTCAATTCGTCGAGGCAAACCCAAAGCTGTGCTACTAACCTGAGCCGCTTGCCGACCTAACTCATTCAAAAAACTTTTGCCTGTATCCCCACCATTACCATTAGTCATAATCTGCATTGCAAAAGGTTTTGCAACCTCCATAAAATTAAAATCTGGATCTAAACCCTTACCTACACCCTCAAGAGTAGAAAATGCTCGCATTACAAACGTGAAAGTTGCTGGAAACCTAAAAGGTTGATCGTAAGCAATCTCGTATAAGTCATCACTAATTTGAGCAACCGATTGATTTTCAAACGGCTTATCCATAAAGTGATCCAGCATATACTGAACGGATCGCCGTACTGGCCCAATATCCTCAACGGGAGCAAGCGCCCCTAACTCAATCAGGGATCTTACAACCCGTTCACCATCTTTTTGAGATATACCAAACAGGGTATCCATCAGTTTTTCACGGGTAATCGGATTAACCGTTCCCATCATGCCGAAATCATAAAAAATTAATGATCCATCTAAGTTAACAGCAATATTCCCAGGGTGAGGGTCAGCATGAAAAAAGCCATCATTAAGCAGTTGGTGTAAGTAAGCTTTCGCACCTAGTTGAGCAACTAACTTACGATCTATTCCTGCTGCTTCCAATGCTTGATAGTGGCTAATTTTAATTCCTGGGAGATATTCTAAAGTTAATACCCTTGGAGATGTGTAGCGCCAGTAAACGCGGGGTACTTTTACCCATTCTTCCTCGCGAAAGTTACGCCTAAAGGTATCTGCGTTGCTACCTTCGTTAATATAATCAACTTCTTCCCACAGAATTCGGCAGCACTCTTCGTAAATGCCCAGCCAATCTCGACCACGACCCCAATTAGGATGGTTTTGAAAATAACGGGTAATTCCTTTGAGAATTTGTAAATCAATAGTGAACAGCTTCCGCAAACCTGGTCGCTGTACTTTGACGACTACCTCTTCACCACTATGCAAGATTGCTTTGTGAACTTGTCCTAGACTAGCGGCAGCCAAAGGCACTGGATCGAAACTGCGGAAAAGTTTTGAAACTTTTTTACCTAACTCCTGCTCAATAATACGTTCCACCTGCTCATAGCTAAAGGCGGGTACTTGGTCTTGCAGTTTAGTAAGTTCCTCTACATATTCTGAAGGAAATAGATCGGCGCGGGTAGAAAATAACTGACCAACTTTGATAAATGTTGGCCCTAAATCTAATAGCGTCTCGCGAATCCAAATAGCTTGTTGTTTGCGTCTCTTGGCTTGCTTTGCTTCAGTCACGCCGCCTTGATAACTCCAAGATTTGCTATTTAGCCATGAGCCAGTCATTAAACTGAAAACAAAACCCCAAATATCTACGAAGCGTCGGTGACGCGAATAATTTTCGCGATTCCACCGATAAGCTTTGTCGTTATAGGTCTTTCTTAAAGTAGTTGGTAGGGCATTGTCAAGGTGACGGTTGGGTGTAACAACGTCGTCAGGAGATACAGACACTCTTCTTTTTGGTGTGATGGTGATTATTTTTTGATTGTTAGTTATTTAAGAGCAAAAAACTAACAACTTTAGACGGAGCTACTACGATAGCGTTGTAATTCAGCGCGTAAGCGGGCGACTTCTGCTCGTAGTTCGTCAATTGTGACTTGGAGATCTAAGGGTTGGGAACCATGCGGGACGATCGCAGTTGT
>JBARVL010000291.1:0-14611 GCA_049646245.1 Crinalium sp.
CTTGACCATCTTGTAAAGTACCAGCTTTGACTATGCTTGGTTCAACAAAAGGTAGTCCATGAACTAAGTCCATAACTTCACCTTCTAATTTATCCTGAATGTTATCAACAATTACCATTTCATCTAAGGTATGTTGAATTAACATTGAGTAAGCGCAAGCCATACCTACTTGACCTGCACCAATAATTACGCCTTTACGAGGACGGCGAGTATTTGTTAAATCTTGTTCAAGTTCCGAGGAAGATGTAAACAATTTTTCAAACATAACTTTGATGGTGATTAATCAGTGATGTTTGTGGTTGATAGACTATCTTGAATGTGAGGGATAGACTTGTATAAGTAACCACTGCTTATAATTTACTACAAAACAAGTAGCTTGGGTTATATTTTGATTTTGACAGAGTGCGATCGCCTATATTAAAAAAATATAGCAATCGGTATTTATAGTGAAATATCAAAGTTAAAGTTAGATAATTAACCACAGACAAAAGACAAGATTAACCCAGATAAACACAGGTAAAATCATTTTTTTGTGATTAAAACTGTAAAGAATTAGGGTTATTTTTTTAATGAAATATAAAAATTTTGTGCGTCACGAATGGCGTAGAAATCAGTTGGTAATGAATTAAATTAACTAGAGTAGTAAAGAGTTGATTTACGGTGTAAACTTCCGCATAAATTCATACATTAATGTTGCATTAATAACTAAAATAGGAGATTTGTGGCTTTCACAAACCTCCTGCTGTATTAATCAAATGAGGCTTATTCAAGCCAATTAATTACCACCAGATTGAATAGATTTATTGTGTTGGTTGGTATCTTCGGGTTTCCGTCGCCAGTTACCGCTTTGATCTTGCACGTACTTGTCTCTGACTGTATTCCAAGCAACATTCATCGCACTCTCTTGGCTCATACCGCCTTCTGTCGCGCTCTTAAAGGAAGCCTGAAAAATGTGTTGGGCATCTTCAGGTAACTGTTCTGTTACTTCGGTTGGAAATTCATCAAGTTGGTTATTTAAATTTTAAATTGTGCTTGTTAATACAATATTTTCCTTAACTCCATTTAATTTATTTATACTTCATATAGTTTTTATAAATCAAATAATTAAGCTTTAATAATGAATAATTGGATAATTAAATATATTCCTCAAAAAAAATATCTAAAAATTACATCCAATGATAATCCTAGCTCCATCGTTGGATAGAAGCTGTTTGCAATAATGCCAATTATGCTACGTGGTGAGTGTTTTAAAAATCCTTTGGGGTAACGAGAAAGCAAAGGGTATTACAGACAAAATAACCATTTCCATTTAGTTAAAGACTCATAATTTGAGTTTGCTCAACAACTGACAAGATTCTAAGAAATAAAAGGAACTATAAACGATGAAGTCTTCTAATTTATCTAAAACTGTTTGGGCTGGGATCTTTGCCGTAAGCTTTGTTGGGGCATCCTTGCCTTTATCGGCATTGGCTCAAGGTGCTGCTACTGGCACGGCTGGTAGCACGGGTACTGGTACTACAGGTGCTACAGGTACGACAGGGACTACAGGTACTGGTCTTACGGGTACTGGCACGGCTGGCAGTACAGATAGCACAGGCACTACAGGTACTACAGGGACTACAGGCACTGGTCTTACGGGTACTGGCACGGCTGGCAGTACAGATAGCACAGGTACTACAGGGACTACAGGGACTACTGGTACAACAGGTGGCATAGGTACAACAGGTACTGGCACTACTGGTACTACTGGCACCACAGGTACTACTACGGGTGGAACGAGTTCTGAGACTACTACAGAGTCTACTACCACAACTACAGATACTCAGACTCCAGCTACCACTGGTACAACTACAGGAACTACCGTTTATCAATCAACACAGACCCAAGACCAAGGTCATAATAATTGGGGATGGTTAGGTTTACTAGGTCTAATTGGTCTAGCAAATTTGTTCCGTAAAGATGAAGAGCCTGCTCGTTACTAATAGTTAGCTTAATTTGGTGAGTTGCCTCAACTAAGCTGTTATTGATGAACGGCAGATAAATACCCCGACTTCAGCAAAAAAAGTCGGGGTATTTAAATTAAAAAGATACTGAAACGCCAATTACAAACCTAACTCTCCTTCTACTGGCTGATAGCTTTGGGCTGATAGCTGACCGCTATATCAAGATTGCGATCGCCGTTCCCGTAATTTAAGCAGAATTTCTGCGTGTACTTCGCGGGTAAGAGGATAAAAGTATGCCAGAATTAGTCCACCAATTAAAGCCACTGTTGGAAAAGGTCCAATGGCAAGGCGGATGGCAAATAGTGCTGAATCCGGTTGTACTTGCTGACCTGGAATAAATTTAGCCGCTTCTAAGGCTAATCCGACTATAAACAACCCGATTGCTAAACCGATTTTTTGCAGTAATACCATAAATCCATAAAATATGCCTTCCCGACGCTGACCAGTATTGAGTTCATCTAGTTCAATTACATCTGGTATCATTGACCAAGGAATTAAATAGGCAGTAGAAACACCAAATCCTGCTAGTACAGCCAAGAAATACATCAAGCCAACTTGATTTGGTTGCAAGAAAAATAATCCTACCTGAGCAATTAGCCACAGACTCATACCCATAAAATAAACGGCTTTTTTACCTAATCGCTTACTAAGAGCCGTCCAGGGAAATAGCATTAATAGTGCGGTTCCTTGAACCCCCAGCGCCACTTGTGCCGAAACTTCTGGTTTTAAACCCATCCAGTTAACTACAAAGTAAGGAATGATTGTAGCTGTAGTTTGAACTGCTAACCAGGAACACAAATATATTCCAATTACAAATAGGAAAGCTCGATTGCTAAAAGCAATTCGTAGCTGTTCTAAGTAAGGTAGTGAGGTGGAATTATCTTCAGCTTCTTGGTTTTGTTCTTTGACAGTAGCTACACGCTTGCGTGTACCCCAAATACAAATGTAGGAAGGCAATATGCACAGTAACGCACATATACCTCCTAGTACTAAATATTGCTGACTTTTATCTTTAATAGTAGAAAAGATAATTTGAGCCAAAACTAAAGATAAAATACTGCCGCCAATTGAAAAGGCAAATCGGAAACTATTAAGGCTGGTACGTTCGTTGTAGTCTTTGGTTAGTTCTGGTGTTAAGGCAGTGTAAGGTAAGTTAACAGCAGTAAAAGCCGTGTTGAAAAAAATACCAATTACAATGTAGTACCAAAATAATCCCCATTGATTATTGCCAGTGCTACTGTTAAAAAATGGGGGGACTATCCAGTGTAAAAAGAAGAAAATTCCCAAGGGAACTGCACCAAAGATCATCCAAGGATAACGACGACCCCAACGAGAACGAGTGCGATCGCTCAATACTCCTACAATTGGATCATTGATTGCATCCCAAATCCCGCTTACCATCCGCACACTACCTGCCAACGCAGCACCCATCCCTGCTACATCAGTC
Organism: Crinalium sp.; assembly: GCA_049646245.1. Taxonomy (GTDB): domain Bacteria; phylum Cyanobacteriota; class Cyanobacteriia; order Cyanobacteriales; family PCC-9333; genus Crinalium. The sequence continues at coordinate 3,451 of JBARVL010000291.1, forward strand.
AGGAAAAACGATAAATAAAATACCAAGATATTAGCAGTGATAGCAGAACCCAAGTCCCCTGCACCATAAGCTAACTTGGTAGACAAACTCAGCTTTTCGGATTCAGGGGTGACAAAATCATGCTCGGAAGCAGAATTATTCATTAATTTTTACAGCAGATTAAAATAATCACTTCTTATTTAATATCAGATGTCAAACCCTAGAATCATAGATGTTATGCCAGACCTTTATGTGTCTTGGTCAGAATACCACCAAAAAATTGAGCAGTTAGCTGTCAAAATCTATCAATCGCAGTGGCAGTTTAACCAAATTGTCTGTATTGCTAGAGGCGGTTTACGAGTTGGAGATATTTTATCTCGGATTTACAAACAACCCTTGGCAATCTTAACAACAACATCTTATGGTGGCAGTGATGGTCATCAGCGTGGATCTCTGCAAGTTTCCCGCAATTTAACTATGACTACAGATAAATTAGGTAGTCACGTTCTCTTAGTAGACGATTTAGTAGATTCTGGTATTACTCTTCAAGAAATAATTAAATGGTTGCCAGAACATGATGGTGCTAATATTCAAGAAATTCGCACTGCTGTAATTTGGTACAAAGCTTGTTCTATCATCAAGCCAGATTACTACGTTGATTATTTACTAGATAATCCTTGGATTCATCAGCCGTTTGAACGCTATGAAGAGATGAGTTTGGCAGAGTTGGTGAGGGAAGGGAGAGCAACGGATGGGTGTAACGGATGTAACGGATGAGTTGTTGGTGGGTGGCAATGATTTAATTGCTGAAGATTAATAACCAAATGGGGAGTAGTGAGATTGAGCCAAGTGCGATCGCTGTTACTGCTAAGTCACGATCTAAATTGTAAGTTTCTGCCAGTACTAGGTTATTGCTGGTTGAAGGAATAATTGACCAGCCAAAAAGCTTAAGCTTGAATACTTATGGGTGTAATTAGTCTAAAATTTCAGAAAGTTTTGTGGAGGAGGGTTTCCTTGGATAACGCTGGTCTACCTGGACAACGAATGGATGTTTCTGAATCATCGCCAATAGATGAGGATGATATTCCAGCCGCAATGCGGGATGATACACCAATTGTTAGTCGTCGCTATAACTTAAAGCCATTTATGTTGGTTGGTGGTGTATTGTTGGGTGCGATCGCTTTTGTTGCGGGTATATTGATTGGTACTGCACCACAAAAGTCGTCGCTTAATTCCTCAACGTCGGATCAAAGCACACCTGAACCTAGCCCAAATGCGACTAATAGTCCTGATCCGACTTTATTAGGACACTTTGCCTATCAAGCAGCACCGACATCGGAATTAGAATCAATTACGCCAGGGGGTAATTTTAAGCTGCGTAAGGCGGCAGCGAAACAATATCAGGCGATGGTGGCAGCAGCACGAGCATCGGGTGTAATCATAGTACCAATTTCTGGATTCCGTACTATTGCTGAACAGCAACACTTGTTTTTTGATGTTAAGGCGCAACGAGGACAGTTAGCGACAGAAAGGGCGGAAGTTAGCGCCCCTCCAGGTTATAGCGAACATCACACTGGCTATGCCCTAGATATTGGTGATGGCAATGCACCAGCAACGAATCTCAGCCAAAAGTTTGAAAATACAAAAGCTTTTAAGTGGATGGATAAAAATGCTGCGCGGTTTAACTTTGAGTTGTCGTTTCCCAAAGGTAATCCTCAAGGCGTAAGTTATGAACCTTGGCACTGGCGTTTTATTGGCGATCGCAATAGTTTAGAAACTTTTTATAAGGCTAAAACGAAGAGCGAAAATCAGCAGGAACCAGAACCAAAAAGTCAAGTTTCAACACCTCCAACTCAGAACCCAGAAAGCAACACTAAGAATTAATTTTAGTTGCATTTATACAGATCGTAAGATTGGTGATGAGTTGTTTACTCATCTTCAGTAAAGAACCCCTCACTTAAAGAGCAGGTATGCAACAAACTTCTCTGAATTTAATTGCTATTAGTGTCTTTGTAATAACGCTTTCTAGCTTGCTGATGCCATTGTTTAATATCTCGCCAGCTATTCCTGCGATCGCAGTTTTTGGAATGTTAAGCTTTGCTACTTTGGATACCCTGAGTTGGCAAGGAAAAGGTGTTAATCTGCTTTTAGATATGTTTGCTAGATTTTCCCCTGAATATCGCGATCGCATTATCAAACATGAAGCTGGTCATTTCCTGGTTGCTTATTTATTAGGCATTCCGATTACTGGATATACTCTTAGTGCTTGGGAAGCTTTCAAACAAGGGCAACCAGGACAAGGTGGGGTTAGCTTTGCACCACAGGAATTTACTTCACCACAAGCCGCGATTATCATCCAGCGTTATTGCACTGTTTGGATGGCTGGAATTGCGGCAGAAAATTTAGTTTACGGTAGTGCTGAAGGCGGTGGGGAAGATCGACAAAAACTTCAAGCAGTTTTATCAGGAATGGGGCGTTCAGTTAATGAGTCTTTACAGCAAGAGCGTTTTTGTATTCTTCAAGCAAAAACTCTGATCCAAGAGCATTTAACAGCTTATGAATCTATAGTAGTGGCAATGCAACAGCGCAAACCTGTAGAGGAGTGTTTGACAATTATCAATGAACAATTAACAATTAACAATTAACAATTAACAATTTTCCCATTCCTCTCCTCCCTCCTCTCTCCTCTCTCCTCCCTCCTCCCTCCTCTGCCCCTCTGCCCCTCTGCCCCTCTGCCTCCTCCCCTAGCTTTGTGATTCAGTCATTACTTGGTTGCGACCCGCAGATTTAGCTTTTAAGAGATTTTGATCGGCGCGTTTGAGTAAGCTTGTTCCTTGTTCGTCGTCTGTAAGATTGAGAGTGGATACTCCTAAACTGATAGTAATATGTAGCTGTTGATTTGCTTGAACGCTAAAAGATTGCTTGTCAATTAAGCTGCGTAAACGTTCAGCTATAAAGAGGGCTGTAACAGCGTCAGTGTTGGATAAAATTATGACAAATTCCTCGCCGCCATAACGAAAGAAGCTGTCCTGAGAACGTAATTCATTGCGTAAGCGTGCTACTAATATTTGGAGAACGCGATCGCCTACCAAATGCCCATAATTATCGTTAACTAATTTAAAATGATCTACATCTAGCATGATCAAACTCAAAGGTCGATCGCTACTACGGGCATTAATAATCTGCTCTGATAACTCGGATTTTAGAGTGCTGCGGTTCTTGATTTGTGTTAAATAATCTGTAATTGCAATCGTCGATAAAACACTATTAGTTTGTAGTAGTTGGCGGAATTGGCGAGTTTGACGTAACCCAGTCTGGATTTGTGCCAAAATCAAGCGGTTTTCGGCATCATAAGTTGATGCACTTGCGCCTGGAGTTATTGCCATGTAAGCATCTGCTCCGTTTTCTAAGGCTTCTGCGCCTTGATTCAAACGTAGACACTCATCATTTACTTGCAATTGATCTTCTACAAAAATGCAATAAAGCCAGTTTTTTTGAGTTTGTTCTTTTATTTGACGGCACAGATTTAAATTATTTTCTTGGTTTGCCTGAATAATTAAGATGTCAGGTGCTTGTTTTTGGATTTCTGGTAAAACTTCATCCCAGTCATAACAGGGATTAATCTCCGCAGGAAATAAATCAAAAACACGAGCCATTAATTTAGAAATAAATTCTACACTTCCCACCAGCAAAACCGAAGTGTCCATTATTGGCTGTAGCCTATAAAAATCACATCTATGAGCCTGAGTATACGGTGTGATGGCTTTCACTACGGGAGACCTAATTTGATTTAGAGGGGAAAAAAGTAATCCAATCATTTATGGTTGTTTGAGAAATTTACTAAGTATGTGGCTGAAATTAAACGTTACATGGGGACTGGGGACTGGTGATTGGGAAAATTATTATACGTTTATTTATGCACAGCTAATTATTGCTAATTAAACCTTTCCTTAATTAAACGACGTAATCCGGTTGAGTTGGTTACAAATACAATAATTTGCAACATACAATTATCAAATGTTTTGTTTATTACTAATAAAGTCGCCAACCTTTTATCTCCTCTCAGTTATTAAATAATTCAAGCCTTTTTTTGAGCTTTTTAACAATAAAAAATAATTATATAATTCCCCTGTCTACCTTAAGATATACGCAAATTATAACTTATAGCGGTCAGCAGTCAGCTATTAGCTGTCAGCATTTCTGTATATTAGAATACTGATTAGGTGATAATTGTTAATTGTTAATTGTTAATTGTTAATTGTTAATTGTTAATTGTTAATTGTTAATTGTTAATTGTTAATTGTTAATTGTCTTTGGTCTTCCCAAGGTAGTGATATAAAGAACAGCTTCATCTGCTGGAATACCTAAAACTTCATTTACTTGGTCATCAAAAAAGCCTGCAATACCGCTAACGCCTAATTCTAAACGGATAGCAGCTAAATTTAATCTTTGTCCCAAGTGACCAGCATCCATGTGTAAGTAGCGGTAAACGCGATCGCCATATTTCTGCACTGAAGAGTTAAGATCTGCTGTATGGAATAATACCGCCGCCGCGTCTCTACCTAAATCTTGACCTAGACAAAGATAGTGTAATTCTCGTCTGAAGTTTTTAAACCGAATTTGCCGTAATTCTTGTGCTTTCGGCGCGTAGTAGTAGCAGCCATCTTCTAACCCATTTACTCCTGAAACAGCGATAAATGTTTCAATTAAACTTAAATCAAAGTAGTCTGGTGAATTATCTAAACCTTGGTTGGTGTAATTTTGGGGTTGGTAAGTAAAATCTAGTAACGCTTGCAGTTCGCTTAAAGTTAATTCTGCACCACTATAAGCGCGGGTAGAACGACGTTTTAGAATGCTGGCTTCTAATGCTTCTAAAGGCATTTTTTCTGGCTTATCTCCTGCCCAATTAATCGGTGGGGTGACAGTAGAAACTTTTAAGCAGAAGGGGAAGTTGTATTTATCATCAATCAATGTTTCTGCGGTGGTATCAATAAAAAATTCGGGTAATTTATCCTTTACGTCTTGATAGTTTTTTTCCAAAATTTGTGTAGCTTGATGACAATATCCCAATAAATCACCATCGGGAATTTGAGGATAATCTGTTTGAGTGGTTGATGGTAAAGCTGTTGGCGCTGCGGGTATTTCTGGAAAATCTTGCAAATCTGATAAGGGAATGACAGTTATTGCTCCTTCTAGCTCGGAATCGAGATAAAGTAATTGGTTAACAGCTTCATCTACAAAGCCACCAATTAAGTAGGGTCTAAAATTGTTGAGGGTGGCGGCTAATTCAATATTGCCTAGCAGATGCCCTGTATCTAGAAAAATCCGCCGATAGGCTCGATCTTGATAGCGCCATGCGGAACGATAGAAAATAGCTGTAGTTACAATTGCTAGTTGTGTATTTTCTAAGGCTGGATGTTGAAAACAAGCTGTTTGTAATTCTTGCCAAACATCACTAGCCCAAAAATGAATTAGTGTATGAGTTTTTGATTGGTAGTTATACAATCCTGGTGGTAATTGTGCTGTCCCACGAGAAATTAAATAAATTTCTGCTGGATATAAACCACCAGCAGAAGGCGCTGCCCTGAGATACATTGGTTCTCCCATTGTGGGAATTTTTGCTGTTAATCCGTAGCTACACAATAGCAAGCGGCACAAACGTATCCACCAGTTAGCAGCAGTTAAATCGGGAAATGTTTCTGGTTTGTTGACTAGATAAGGTTTGAGATCGAAAGATGTACCTATTTTGTATTCTTTAAAAGGTATTGGTTGTTTGTCCCAGTCTAGCCCCTGATTTTTGCTGGCAATTGTTTCTGGATGATATTTTGTCCGTTCGTGGTAATGTTGAATGATTGATGTTTGAGGGTTTGTCATATTAGTTTTAAAATGCGGGCAATTGTGACTTAAAAACTGCGTTAAGGCGATCGCACTTTGTAGTTGTGCCTGTGCCTAGATTTAATATAGTTCCTGAATTCAGGTTTAGCTAGAATAATACCTTGTCGAGAGCTAAATCAATATCTGGGTATAACCAGAGCAGAAATTATATATTTTTATTTTAATAAATTTTTCATCAATAATCAAAGCCTAGTAGTGTAACCATTGCTTACCTATCCTAGCTATAGTTGTTAATATTGACGATATTTAAAAAATTTAGTGCCTTTATGACTAAAATGCCGCCTCAGTGCGAAAACTTGCAAGCGCAAGTTGATACTCTGCTAGATTTACTTCATCAGGAACCGTCTTTACGCACTGAAGATATTACTTCTGTGCAAGCGTCTTTGAGAAAGGCAATTTCGCCGACGTTTGAAATTGTGTTTGCAGGTGCTTTTAGTGCGGGTAAATCTATGTTAATAAATGCACTGCTGGAACGGGAGTTGCTTTATAGTGCAGAGGGACACGCGACGGGTACTGAATGTTACATTGCTTATGCAAAACCGGATGAAGAAAAAGTTGTTTTGACTTTTTTGAGTGAAGTTGAGATTCAAAGTCAAATAACTGCTTTGTGTGAAAAGCTGGGTTTGCCGACGGCGATTAATGTTAATAATTCTGAAGTTGTTAACCGTATACGCCAAGAGTGCCAAACAATTATTACCAAAGAGGGTGGCGAGAGTAAGTCAGATCGAGCGAAGCAAGCGAAAGCTTTAGATTTATTGTTGGAAGGATTTGTCGGAAATCGCGATCGCATTCATACTGTTAATAATGCTACCTATTCTATGGAGCAGTTTAATTTCTCTAATCTGAAGGAAGCTGCTACTTATGCGCGACGTGGTAGTAATAGCGCAGTGCTTAAACGCTTAGAATATAATTGCAATCATCCTTTATTGGAAGATGGCAATGTGCTAATTGATATGCCTGGGATTGATGCACCTGTTAAGAAGGATGCAGAATTAACTTATCGCAAAATTGAAGATCCCGAAACGTCGGCGGTGGTGTGTGTGCTTAAACCTGCATCTGCTGGAGATATGACGACGGAGGAAACGGAATTATTAGAAAAGATGCGGAGTAACCCAGGAATTCGCGATCGCGTTTTTTATATATTTAACCGCATTGATGAAACTTGGTATAATGTGCAACTGCGCCAACGGTTAGATGATTTAATTAGTTCTCAGTTTCGGGATACGTTGAAGGTTTATAAAACCAGTGGATTATTAGGATTTTATGGTAGTCAGCTAAAAAATACAAGTGGGCGCGATCGCTTTGGTTTAGATACCATCTTTGCTGAGAGTGTGAAAAGTACTGGTATTAGTGAAGATACTCCCCAATTTGTCTATGAATTTAATCGCTATTGTGCTAATTCAGGCAAGTTATCTCCTAGTCAGTTTCAAATTTCCGTTCATAACTATGAAACGCCTAATCAAAATTATGTGCGAATTTTAGCTGATCAGGGAAAACCTTTAATTCAACAGCTAATTAAAGATAGTGGAATTGAGGAATTTCATACAGCAATTACCCGTTATTTGCAAGAAGACAAGCGACGAGAATTGTTTACTAATTTAGCTGATGATTTGCAACCAATATGTATTAGTTTGCGTAAGCATTATCTAGCGGTTGAGCAAGATTTAGACAGTCAACCCCGCGAAATTGAAGCAATGAAAGCGCGGGAAGTAGAAAAACTTAACCAGGAATTACAACAAGTTGGGCAAGAATTTAGCCAACATATAACCGAAGAAGTTAATCAGTTAGTTACACATTGTTCGGATGCTTTTGAAACCGATTTCAGGGTATTACAATCGCGGATGATTCGCCGTTTAGATGAGTTGCTGGATACTTTTTCTGTAGAAGCTGCTTATAGTCGTGCAACTCTAAATCATCCCCGCAATGCTACTGCACCTTTAATTGCTGTTTTAGTGGAAGCACTTTATTACTTAGCAAATGAACTAGAAGATATTTTAGTAGAATCTTGCAAAGAAGTAAATCATCGGCTTTTTCAAAATATTGTTGAACGTTGTCGCAAAGCAGAATTTTACCGTAAATTGTATCGTTTGTTAGGGAATGATGGGGGGATTGAACAACAGTTAAAACAGGTGGAGAAAGCTGTTTCTGATGCTTTAGTAAGTGCAGCGAGAATTGAGTGCGATCGCTTTGTGCGGGAAAGTCCCCGTTTTTATGATGAAGGTACATTTTCTATCTATCAATTTCGCCAAACATTACAGCAAACATCCCAAAGTTATGATATTGAAAGCATGATAGAAGCACAACCTGCAATTAGGCAGTTGTTGAAGTTAGATTTTGAGCCAAAAGTTTTTCAAACAATTAAACGTAACTTCCGCCAAACGATTAACCAAACTCTCAAAACTAATCTGTTACCAATGGCGGAGCATCAAGCGGATGAAATTTTGCAACAATATAATCAGGCAAGAACTTATTTAGAGCAAACATTAGAGCAAGAAGCTGAAGAAAAGCTTGCTAGTAATCAGCGTTTGTTAACTGAAGTTGAACAGAAAATAGACGCTTTTAATCAAGCTGTGGAGGGGATTAATAATTGTTTACAGGCAATGCAATTGTATGATCATGTTTTGCCTGATATCCCTCAATCTGATGCTGTTTTAGATGCTGTTGTTATTGCCGATTCAGATAGTAAAGTGTATTTGTAAAGCTGACACCCTGAAGGGTGCAGCTATACAGGCAAAGCCTGCCTCCGCAGGCTTCGTTAAGATTCATTGTCTTTAGCCCGCGCAGGCGGGCTTAGTTTGTATGGTTCCCCACCCTTCAGGGTGCGGGCGGATGTGGTAAAGTTGGTAAAATTAATCAGCTAATTTAGGAATTATTTGATATGGAAGATAACTACTCTTTACAAAATTGCCAAGATGATGATGTTGTGGCTTTTGGAAATTCCATGTTTAAAGCAGGGAGATTAACGCGAAAAATTAATGAATCATTTGGAAAATCAATGGGAGAAAAACTGACCCATGAATTAAAGCATAGGGAAATCCATGTGGATTGGGATAGGAGTCATTCTAATAAATATTGGGGTGCTTGTGAGAGCATATTTAACGATGGTGTTAATTGTGAAATTCTTCAACTAGGATCTCAAACCTGGAAAAAAGGAAAGATGAGAATTAAAGTTACTGTCGAATTTTATGCGGAAGAAGATAATGTAGATATTAGTACCAATCAAGCAAATATCAACCAGCCAGAATCACCCCTTGATGATTTACGGCGGATGATTAACCAGGAAAGATAGTACGATAGTTAAATTTATAGTGGGATAACTTAAATTTCATTCTTATCTCTCTTTTTAAAAGCAACCTTTTCTATTCTCTTCGCAATACTAAGAGTAAACAGCGTCATTAAAGTACCAATTGCGCCAAGTTCCCATAAACCACAACCTGCAATTAATCCTAACGCTGCTGTCACCCAAATTCCTGCTGCTGATGTTAACCCCCGCACTTGTGGTTTACCCATCTCTTCAGTAGATTGATGTAAGATTTCTCCCGCGCCCAAAAATCCTACACCTGTCGCAACTCCTTGAATCGCACGACTAAGACTATCAACAGATGTGGAATTACTCGCTATTAAGGGAACCAAAGCAAATAACGCCGCGCCTAAGCTAACTAGCATATGAGTCCTCAAGCCAGCCGCTTTACCGCTTAGTTGGCGATTCCAACCCACAACGCCCCCAGCAATTAAAGCTACAGTTAGTCTAAACGTTATGTTGAGCCAATCATGGGGATTAATAGACAGAGAATTCATTTGTAGCGCGTTGTGATGTTTATAGCAAAGATAATTTTAAATGAAATTTTTATACTAAAAGAACCCCACCCCCCTGCCCCCCTCCCCTTATTAAGGGGAGGGGGGGAAGAGTTTTAGATGGTTTGAGGATGTGCGATCGCGTAGCGTCCCATAATGCGAATCGCACTTATGTAAATAAGTATTAATACTTGTAAAAACTTAACCTTATTTGTGGGGAAGGGGGAAAATTGCTCCCCTCCCCTTAATAAGGGGAGGGGCTGGGGGTGGGGTTTTCCGTTCTCGGTTGTATACTTATTAAAGATTTATGTTTAAGAAGAACATGATCCTAGTAGTGATAACCCAGAAGTCAGTCAACCACAATCACCGCTAGACGTTCTACACAGGATAATTAATCAACAAAATCAATAACTAAATCAATTTTATATGGAAAATCAATTCCGTCCGCTCGATTCGCCATCAGAAGAAAATGATATTGCTGTGTTATTTTACGAAACGGGTTCTCTTTTCAAGGTAGGAAAATTGCTCTCAGTAATGAAGGCTGTTTTTCAGGCAAAAGGATTTCCTATGTTACGAGAAAAACTATCTTCTAAAGGTAGAATACCTGATAATGTGCATATTCTATCTGAACATGGTTGGGGTTGTGAAATCCTTAAACCTGGCGATCAAAGTTGGCAAAAAGGAAAAGTCAGAATCAAATTTATTTTAGAATTTTGCCCTGAAGAACCCGAAGATACAGAAACACCAGAAAACAATCAACCCGAAACTAACGAACCTGAATCACCACTAGATGATCTTCGCCGTATGATAAATGAACAAACTTAGGAAAACAATCAATGAGTAAAACGCCTAGAATCCGCATTCATCCTGAAGTCAGGAAATATGTATACGATCGCGATCGCTTAAATATTCAATAGATAATTATTAAAATATAGCTCAATAAGTTTATTTATGTCAAAATTCAGTTGTACACAAAAGCTACAAATTATAAATTAATATGGAAAACAACTTTTTGCTAAAAAACTGTGAGGATGAAGATGCCTTGTTGCTTTCTGACAGGGGGCTAAAAGCTGGTACATTAAGACAAAAAATTACAGATATATTCCAAACAAAATTTGAAGGCTTGCTTACTGAGGAACTCAAATCTCAAGGAATTGAAATAAGAACACAAGAATTTAGTAGTATAAGTCTCAGCCATTATATAGCAAAAAAGTGGTTTGGAAATGGTATAGATGGCGAAATATTGAAAATTGGTGGAAAAGGTTGGAAAAAAGGCAAGATGAAAATTAGAGTAAGTCTAGAATTTTGCCCTGATGAACCCGAAGTTACAGAAACACTTGAAAACAATCAACCAGAAACTAACCAACCAGAATCACCACTAGATGATCTTCGCCGTATGATTAATGAACAAACTTAGGAAAACAACCAATGAGTAAAACACCTAGAATTCGCATTCCTCCTGAAGTCAGGAAATATGTATACGATCGCGATC
>JBARVL010000292.1:0-4443 GCA_049646245.1 Crinalium sp.
GGGCTGGTTTTTCACCGAGTAGTGCGGGAACCACAACCTTTTGTTGTTCAAGGGGGTGATCCCCAAGGTAAAGATCCCAAGTTTCCACAGGAGCGGTTGGGAACTGGTGGTTTTATTGATCCCGCTACAAATCAGCAGCGTTATATCCCCTTAGAAATTAAGCCAAGAGGGGCAACAAGTCCAATTTATAGCCAAACTTTCAATAGCGCGGGTATTTCCGATCCCCCTGTTTTGAAACATACACGGGGGGCATTGGCGATGGCTCGATCGCAAGATCCAGATAGTGCTTCTTCTCAGTTTTATATTGCTTTAGCAGATTTAGCGTTCTTGGATGGCGACTATGCTGTTTTTGGTAACGTTACCGATGGAATGAGTGTAGTTGACAAGATTCAGCAGGGCGATCGCATTGATTCTGCTAAGGTAACTCAAGGGATCGAAAATTTGAAAAAACCACAGTAAATCAATTAACAATTAACAATTAACAATTATCAGGTCTAAATGTTTAGTGTTAATTGTTGGTTGAGCGAGATGGATTTTGATGGCAGGTGGGATTTTTTGGTCGATTCACAAACTAACATTCAAAACCTAAAATTCGGTGGTTGAGGTTGTTATTACTGGTGTTGGCTTAATTTCGGCTTTAGGGAATTTGGAAAATACTTGGAAAAGTTTAATTGCAGGTAAATCTGGCATTATTCCACGCCAAATATTTACAGAATTACCAATATTTCCTCTAGCACTAATTGGTAAAATACCCAACAATCTTACAAATATCACTGAGTTGGTGGTAGCAGCAGCATTAAAAGATGCTGATTTGCTGCCACCCTTAATTAATTGTGGGGTAGTAATTGGCTCAAGTCGCAGTTGTCAGGCATCCTGGGAAGAGTTAGCTAGACAATTTTATAGTAGTAGTCAGCAGAAATTAGGATGTCAAGACTTTAATTCCACAGTTTCTTTAACTTCTCTTGCTCAAGAAAATACCACAAAATTAGAGCATTGGTTGGATACTTTACCTAATTTTGCAGCGATCGCCACTGCTCGTCAAATCATTTCTACGGCTCCTGTATTAGCGCCAATGGCAGCTTGTGCAACAGGTATATGGGCGATCGCTCAAGCTTATAATCTCATTCAAACTGGGCAATGTCAGCGTGTTATTGCGGGTGCGGTGGAAGCAGCTATCACACCCCTAACTTTGGCAGGGTTTGACAAAATGGGCGCATTAGCTAAAACTGGCGCATATCCTTTTGACAAACATCGGGAAGGTTTAGTTTTGGGTGAAGGCGGCGCAGTATTTGTGCTAGAAACAGCCGAGTTAGCTCGTCGTAGGGCAGCAAAAATTTATGGTCAAGTTTTGGGATTTGGCTTGACAGCAGACGCTTATCATGTATGCGCTACGGATTCAAGGGGTAGAAGTGCGATCGCAGCCGTTAAGCAATGTTTAGAACGCAGTAAAATTTCCCCAATGGATATTGATTATATCCACGCTCACGGTACAGCTACTCAACTTAACGATCAGCATGAAGCACAGTTAATTAAATATTTATTTCCTCAAAATGTTCCTGTTAGTTCTACCAAGGGTGCTACAGGTCATACGTTGGGGGCTTCTGGAGCTTTAGGCGTAGCTTTTTGTCTGATGGCGATGAAATCTAATTTGCTACCGCCATCTGTAGGCTTAACACAACCAGAGTTTGATTTAAATTTTGTCACTGTGGGACAGTCGCGTGAGGTGCAAAAGACGCTTTGTTTAAGTTTTGGTTTCGGGGGTCAAAATGCTGTAGTAGCTTTGAGTAAGGCGTAGCAGGGGCAGCCTTTTTGAGATGAGGAGGAAAACCCCACCCCCTACCCCTCCCCGTCAACAGCGAGGGGGGACTTGAAGTCTTATATTTTTAAAGTGTAGCTACTTACTTCGTTCCCCTTAAAAGATTACGATCATATTCTTCTTCTTCCTTGGCGTCCTTGGCGTCTTGGCGGTTTTTTAATCGGTATTCGCCATAGCGGGAAGGGAGTAGAATAAAATTTTATGACTCTAACCGCAGAAATTCTCTCACAACTACCAGGGGATGTATTAGGAGGGCTACGTCGCGCCGACAGCCTTTGGCAAGCAATTAAAGATAATACTTTACCAATTCCTGCGATAGTTAAAGAAAGCGAACTACCTCTAGAAACTGTAGATTTAGATATTGTTATTTGCGGTGGCACACTTGGCATTTTAGTCGCTGCTGCTTTACAAATGCAGGGCTACCGCGTTGCTGTAATTGAGCGCGGAATTTTACGTGGTAGAGATCAAGAGTGGAATATATCCCGCAAAGAACTAGAAACTTTTGTGGAATTATGGTTACTAAAGGAAGCAGAATTAGAGAGTGCGATCGCCACTCAATATAACCATGCTCGAATTGCCTTTCCTAATACTCCTGATATTTGGGTGCGAGATATTCTTAACATCGGCGTTGACCCAGTTTTTCTCTTAGAAACTCTGAAGTTAAAATTTTTGGCTGCTGGTGGTCAATTATTGGAACAAACACCTTTTAATGCAGCAATTGTTCACACCAATGGTGTAAGAGTAGAAGCAGGTGAGAAAGCTTTAAATACGCGCTTATTAATAGATGCAATGGGGCATTTTTCTCCTATAGCGCAACAGGCGCGACAAGGACAAAAACCTGAAGGAGTGTGCTTAGTAGTAGGTAGCTGCGCTCAAGGATTTACAGAAAACGATACTGGTGATTTATTTGTATCTTTTACACCCATGCAGCAACAATGCCAATACTTTTGGGAAGCATTTCCAGCTAGAGATGGCAGAACGACTTATTTATTTACCTACATGGATGCTCATCCTGAACGTCCTAGCTTAGAGTTTTTATTTGAAGAATACTTACGTTTGTTACCAGAGTATCAAAATATAGAACTTTCTCAACTGAAATTTCAAAGAGCATTATTTGGCTTTTTTCCTTCTTACAAACAAAGTCCCTTAAGAACACCTTGGAATCGGATATTACTTGTGGGAGATAGTAGTGGTAGTCAATCACCTGTCAGCTTTGGAGGTTTCGGAGCAATAGTAAGACATCTGAAGCGTTTAACGACAGGAATTCACGAAGCTTTACAAAGTGATGCTCTAAGTCAGAATGCTTTGGCACTGCTGCAACCTTATCAACCTAATATTGCTGCAACTTGGATGTTCCAAAGAGCAATGAGTGCTGGTATCGAGCAAAAACTTAACGCAGATCAAATTAACCAGTTGCTTGCAGGTGTATTTCAGTCGATGGCGCAATTAGGAGACGATGTTCTCCGACCATTTTTGCAAGACGTTGTGCAATTTTCAGGTTTATCAAAAACGCTGTTGAAAACTTCACTAAATAATCCTGCGATCGTATTACCAGTCATTCCTCATGTCGGATTAGAAACACTACTGGCTTGGATGGTGCATTATCTTACTTTAGGAGGATATACCACGCTATATCCTTTAGGAAAAATGATGATGCCCCTAGAGAAAATGTTGCCGCCTATACAGCAATATTATTACCACCGATTGCTTGATGCTTGGCGATATGGATCTGGAGCAGATTACGAATAGAACTATTGCATAAATTGAGCAAATCTTATTTAATTTTTGCGTTTAATAAAGTAAAAGATCATCCAAAAATTTATTTTAAAGCCACAAGTATTTCCTCATTCTTTTAATTAATTTCCTCCGATAAACCTAAATTCTAAAAATATGAACTTTAATTTAGCGCGGCAATACTTCTCCCAAGAAATTCAACAACCTGAACCGCAAATTGATTTAGGCAAGGCAGCCCTATATATTGCCAAAGAAGAATACCCAAATCTTGATCCAGAGGAATATCTCAATGCCCTTGATACTATGGCAAGTGAGATTCAAAAACGTTTGCCAGAACAACGCTATCCATTACGGGTACTTCAAACTATTAACAACTATCTCTATGATGATTTAGGCTTTACTGGAAATAAAAAAGATTATTATGATCCGCGTAACAGCTTTTTAAATGATGTAATTGAACGGCGTACTGGCATTCCCATTACACTTTCTTTACTTTACTTAGAAATTGCGAGAAGGCTGGATTTCCCAATGGTAGGAATTGGAATGCCTGGGCATTTTATGATTCGCCCAGAATTTGAAAATGTTGGCATTTTTGTTGATGCTTTTAATCGTGGAGAAATTATGTTTGATGAAGATTGTGAGGAAAGACTGAGCCAAATTTACCAACAACCAATATCATCAATTCCCGCAGAATTGTTGCAACCTGTAAGCAATCGCCAATTTTTAGCACGAATGCTGACAAATTTAAAGATGATTTATTTAAGTCGGCGTAATTTTAAATCATCTGTGGCGGCAGTTGAGCGAATTTTGTTGCTATTTCCTGATGCTGTAATGGAATTGCGCGATCGCGGTTTGCTTTACTATGAATTACAACGATGGCAAGAAGCTTCTGA
>JBARVL010000293.1:0-8039 GCA_049646245.1 Crinalium sp.
ATAATCCTCGGCTACAGCAAAAAGCTCAGGATAAATTGAAAGAAATAAATCATGCTCGCGATCAATTGCGGTTAATTGGAAAGAACCCTCCAACCCCAAAGGCTCAACCGCGTCCATCTAGCCAACCAACACCTAGTTATTATAAACAGCCACCAACGCCTAGTTATTATAAGCAGCCACCAACGCCTAGTTATTATAAACAGCCACCAACGGCTTCTCAATCTCAATCTCAATATCAAGAGCGAAAACCTGCTCCAGATTTGAGCGGTACAAATTTAAGTGGTGCGGATTTGAAAGAAAAAGATTTTTCGGGGAGAAATTTAAGTGATGCTAACCTTAGTCATGCTAATCTGAGCGACGCATTTTTACATAAGGTAAATCTTCAAGGAGCAAATCTTTATAAAGCTAATTTATTTAGAGCTAATTTACTGCAAGCAAATCTCAGTAATGCTTGCTTGCGGGAAGCAAATTTGATCGGAGCAGATTTAAGTGGAGCAGATTTGAGAGGAGCAGATTTAACTGGGGCTAAAATAGGATTTAATGACAAAATAATGGTTAAGTTGACTGGAGCAATTTTGGTGGGGGCAATTTTTCCTGATGGAACAATTTATCCTGGTTAATTGCATTTTTCAGGAACATGATAAGTATCTGACGTGGTGGCAACCCCGTCAGAGTAATTGCTTATTTTCCTGATTTTTTTGATTCTCTCCAACCGCCCTAGCAGCTCTATTTTTTTCGGTTAGTTAGCTATACAACCGAGATTATCATTTTTGTGCCTATATCTGTTTTGGGCTGTTTTATAGACGGTCATTCTTCCCGAACAATATTTATCTAAGCGTCTCCCATAACAACTGAGAGTATTTACTTGCTTGGGAACGCGCTTGCATAATACTGCAACTTCATTCGGTTTAGTAGTTGGACCTAAACCCACATTATTAAAGCCTTTGGCGAAGATAGGTTGGGCATATCGAGCAGCCTGGTTTGCAGTCAAAGGGGCGGCTGATGCAACATCCATCATCCCCACCAGTGCGATCGGAATTATTCTAGAATACTTTAAAACTTGAACTAGATTCATTTTCTGGCTCACCCTTACTTTTAGTATTATAAAACAATGGTACAAAGGTAGAGATTTTGCTGTTGCTCAACTTATAACTGAACTTGTTTTATTGATATTTTACGTCACTCTTGTTATATCATATTCCAGCCAACTTCAATTATCGGGACTTAGGCAAAATATTATGCTGGTAAGATGCTCCAACTATATTGGGGGCGTTTTATTCTTCTCTATTTAATCCTGATATAACAGCTTGTTGACTAACAGCTTGATAAATACTATTTAAATACTGCGTGACTAGCTGGGATAAATTTGAGCCAGGATTTGCTGTAGCATCAGATGCTAGTGGGATTGTTCCAAGTATATCTAATATATTTTCGCTACTCGCTGCTGGTGTAATCACAACTAACGATGATTCTAATGGCTCGTTATACTGCCAAAATTGATTTAATTTTAGGGGTGTTGGCTGTGGTTTTGGCTGTTGTAATTTAATATCAGTAATTTTTGTGTCTTCTGCGTCGGCTGGTAATGAAACATGAGCGCGACGCAGTTGGCGTAAGGCTTCAAGAATTTGTTCTTTTGTACGACCTCGTAGTTGAAATAATACAAATGGGTCTTCACTGAAGCGATCGCCTAACAAATAGTATACTGCCCCAATATGCTTACAAGGTACTTCTTTGTCAGGACAACTGCACTGGGAATGAATTTCTGGGAGGGTGAAGGGAAATAAGCTTAAACCATTTGCACTGAAAACTTCTTGAATATTTTGCGGCATTATTTCTGCTAATAATTGAGCAGAAAAAAATGCTTTTTGGGATAAGGTTTCTATGATATAACCCCATTGCTCATCATCAAATAAGTCAAGGGATATAGTAACTTGATAAGGTTCGGGATCGGTTCCTTGTACTCTGGATAAGACTTTTCCTCCTTCAAAGTCGATGTTGAGGACGTTACCTTGTCTGGCGTAGTTACGCGCTCTTTCTAGGCGTTTTTTGAAGCGGGAGGTTTCGAGTAGGTCTATCCATTGTTGCGCCCACCATTCACGGCTGGAAATGATGGTGGAGTTTTGGGGGTTGTTTGTGGGGCTATACATCTTTTTTTTTAACGCAAAGGGCGCAAAGGGAAACGCAAAGGGCGCAAAGGGTTTTATTCTTCGTCGATGATGGCGTTGCGATCTAGCATTAGTAGGTTGCGTAGTTGGTTTGTATCCATTTTTGTTAGCCAGTTTTCGCCTGCATCTACTGTTTGTTCTGCTAGTTGTTTTTTGCTTTCGATGATGTCGTTGATTTTTTCTTCTAGTGTACCGTTACAAATGAATTTATGGACTTGGACGTTGCGTTTTTGTCCTATGCGAAATACGCGGTCTGTTGCTTGGTTTTCTACTGCGGGGTTCCACCAGCGATCAAAGTGAAAAACGTGATTTGCTCTGGTTAAGTTTAGTCCTGTTCCTCCTGCTTTAAGGGAGAGGATAAATATTCTTGGTCCTTCTGGATCGTTTTGGAAGCGATCGATCATTTCTTCTCTTTGTTGTTTACGGGTGCTACCGTATAAGAAGATGGTTTCCCAACCTAGTTTTTCTTGGAGGTAGGGTTGTAGAAGTTTTCCTAGTTCGGCAAATTGGGTAAATATGAGAGCGCGATCGCCTTCTGATATTGCTTCTTCTAACATTTCTTCTAAACGTTGTAATTTACCTGATCTTTGATTACTATCTAAGCTTTTTTCTTTTAAAAATTGCGCTGGATGGTTACATATTTGCTTGAGTTTTAGCAACAATGTTAAGATTAATCCATGACGCTGAATGCCTTCAGATTCTTCAATTTGGTTTAAGGAATCATCCACCATTTTTTGATAAAGATTTGCTTGTTCTGCTGACAGTCCGCAGAATACGTTCATTTCTTGTTTTTCAGGTAAATCTTGAATAATTGTGCGGTCAGTTTTAAGACGACGGAGGATGAATGGTTGCACGAGCGATCGCAATGTTTTTAATGAATCTGTATCGCCATACTTTTCAATCGGAATTGCAAACCGTCGCTGGAAAAATTGGCTAGTTCCTAAATAACCTGGATTGAGAAAATCTAAAATTGACCAAAGTTCTGATAAACGATTTTCTACAGGTGTACCTGTAAGCGCAATTCTAAATTCTGTTGATAATTTTCGCACCGCTTGCGATTGTTTCGCCTCGGAATTTTTAATGTTTTGTGCTTCATCTAATATTACACCTTGCCAAGATATCTTCTCAAATGTTTTCGCATCTCGATAAGCAAGTGAATAACTGGTAATGACTAAATCTTTACCTTTGATTGCTTTAGCAAAATCGTTACCTTTGGCGCGTTTATCTCCATGATGTACTACAGCTTTGAGAGTTGGGCTAAATTTCTTTACTTCTCTTTCCCAGTTTCCTAATACTGAAGTTGGACAAACTAACAGCGTTGATTTTGCTAATGCTTCTTCTTCTTTAAGATGCAATAAAAATGCCAAGGTTTGAATTGTATTGTGACAAAGGATATTATTGGCAACAAAGTTGTGATGATCGCTCACCTCAAAGTCATAAACCCACCCTTGATAATCAATTTCTTCAATTGATTCAATTTGGCAATAAAAAACTTCTAAATCGAGCAAGCGTTGTAAACTTTGCTGAGTTAGATTTAGCAATTCCACATCTAGTTGAGCATAACGTTCTAGTGTCTGCAATGTCCATTTAGAAAGCTTTTGTTGACGATATTCTTTCTCTGCTTCACCACTAATAATGCGATCAAATCCAGCTATTACTTTTTCTAAGCTAGTTCTGGAAAATTGCTGTGAACCATTTATATAGACAGTGGTGTGCATTCCAAAATGACGCACAGGTAACTGAGTTATTTCTATTGCCTTTGCTAAGATATCTGAAGCTGGAATACCTTCAACATTTGTATTACTTGCTATCTGGCAAATTATTTCTAACTTGCGTTGCTTTTCGGGGTTCCCAAATCCTATTTCCTGCAAAAACCTCCGCGCAGAGTTACCACCAATTACACCAATATAATAAGTTCTGAATATACCACTGCCATTAGTAGCTCGTTTCTGTTTTGGTTGTATTCTCATCCAAATTCCCAACCGTCGCAGTAATACAGATAGTTGCTGAATTAGTACAGGTGAAGCGGTACTAATTTCTATACTTCGCATACTATGAATAACCGCAGACTCAGCATCAAAATAATTTTTGAGAAAGATACGCACACTATTTAAGTCTGCTTGCATGATGAAAGGTGGAAAACTTTTTTCTGCTGAAAGTTTTCCCCATTTATATCCTCTAGATTCAAGGAAATTTTGATATTCTCTGCTATTCAAAGATAAATCGGCGGCGCGGTTATTAGCACGCAGGCGCACAGCAGGACGGTTAATATTAATTCCATACTTTGCGCTAAAACGGTGGAGTATCAGGCGTAATTCTTCTAAGGTTGCTGCATCTTTCTGGGCGATTTTCAGAGATGCTCGATCGCACTCCTCATATCCTTCTGCAATTTGCCAAGCTAAAAACTTAACTAAGTCTGGATCTTCTGGTTTTCCTTCCCATACCATTTTTGCTGGTACACAAACATAATCGCCAATTTGTAAGTTATTTGTCCAGCCTTTGTTAGTTAATAATTTGTGACGTTGGGTAATAGTTATACTGCTACCGTCTTTAAGCTTAATTGTCCTTAACTTTTCTTGGACATTTTGCCGATAAAGACGTTGAATTTGAGCTAATACAATTTTTCCTGTCTGCTCGTTTATAGCATTCACAATCAATTGCTGCTTGGAATTAGTCCAAAAACCTTCACCGTCAAACTGCTCATCTTGAACATTAGCTTGCCATATTTCTTCAGCTTTTTGGATTAAACCATTGACAAAAACAAAAGAATGTGGTAAAATGCACTTTCCGGTTCCCATGTCGTCCGCTAAACAAGCGCCTAAGCCCCAACGTTCCAAGAAGCTCAACCAACCTACTCCTCGCTCTTGGTAAGGTCGTAATTGTCCTTGGAAACTTGCGGGGGCTGGTAGGGGTGCGATCGCCTGATTATCAGTTAAATTAGTAATTAACTCTTGCAATACCCCAGAAGCCTCAAAGCTAACTACTGGCAATTTTTCCAACGTCTTCGTATCGCCAGTACTCAAACGTAAAGCATCTTCAACAGACAAAGATAAATTTTCTGGGCGCGTAGCTAAAATGGCTTCTGCTGCGCGGATATCTTGTGGTTGTAGTGCTATCCACTCACCATTTACTTCTACTAATGGTGTTTTCAATGCCATTAAGCGGTCAAATTCTGCTTTAGAAATAGTGCGATCGCCAACAGCTAATTCCAGCTTAAATTTTAGTAAACTTTGTAAGCCTAAACGCTCTTTTTTCTTGTTAGGAACTTCAGCTTTAATCTTTAATCCCATTCTTCCGCCTAAACCTTGTCCAGGCATTAAGCTAGGTGGAATTAATACTCCTAAACCGCTATCTTGCAACCGCCATGCAGATGCTTTGATAAACTCATATACTTCTACTGGATTTAAGTTATAAGATTGTGGCTGTGGCTGATGCAAACTCGGTTCTATTAAAGGATATAACCGTACAGCTAACCCTAAACCCTTAAGAAAAGTTTCTTGCGGATTTTCTATTGTCCTGTCTTGATCAACTAAATGTTCAACAGGGTTATTCCAAATTGTTTCGGCATTTACTAACAAATCTGGGTTATCAACAGCTTGAAGACAATACTCTAATTTCCATTCGGTAACGCCTGTAGTTGGTGGGTGCAGGATAAAACAAGTACGAAATTGATTTTGTTCTAAGTTTTGATCGATGAAATTAATTAAATGCTCTTGAATTGGTGTTGTCCAAGACCGCAATGTTGTCTCTAAACGGGCTATTGTTGCTGCATCTGCCTCTAAAATACTAGAATTGCTTGCTAAAGATTGTAGCCACTGACGCACTATCAATTCTGCATTTTGTAAAGCATTCATCCCTGATTTAGGAAGCGATGATGCTGCGGCGCGACATTGGGAATCTATAATATTACTTAAGCATCCAAAAATTAATGCTTTTGGTTCTAATGCTAAAAATGCCGCATCAATTGTTTCTGAGATAAATTCCTGATTATTAACTTCTAACTGTTGATAAGTACGGCACAAAGTAGGCATTTGTTGGGCAAATCTTTCTAACCGCGCTTGATCTACAGCACTATCTAATAATGGTTGCCAACAACCCAACACAGTACCATCCAACTGTCGATTTATTCCTGGTAAAAATTTAGCTCTTGCTAGTAAATCTAAACTCCAACGGCAAACATGAGACCAAAAGCGGATATCTCCACCTAAATAAGCATCTGTTGCTTTAAAAGATCCTAGTGGTAATGCTTGTAAAAATTTAATTGCTTCTACAGGTTCAAGGCGATATCCTTCAACTTGCCATAATTTTAGTTGACATTGCTGCAAGTCGATATCGGATGTTTTAGGAGAATATTCCGGGTAGGTTTGTGTTTCTTCTGATCTAGGGGTGGGAAATGCGATCGCTTCTGATTTCCATCTATGTTTACCGTCTGTTTTCGCCTTACTACTTCCCGATGTTTCTAAAAATTTGCCAATAGTAAGATTGCGGGATTTTAAGAAAGCAGTAAACTCTTCTTGCGTCATTGCTAGAGGATGCGATCGCAGATCATCTTCCGAATTTTCAACCGAAGTAATTCTGCGCCATGTTTCTCCCCAAATAAATAAATAACCGCCTTGAGGTTTAGTTAGCCAACTACCATGTAATATTGCCATACAAACAATCCTTATATTGTTTTCAGTCAGACTTTAATCAATAAAAATATTTTCAAGCAATGACAACTAAAAATTAAAATTTAGGGTTGGAATATTTGGGGTTATTGTTGTTTTTTTTGTGTCAGCCAAAATTTTGATAATTAACCACAGATGAACACAGATGTAGTTAAGAATTTTGCGCCAAGCTTATTGTATCCTAATTTTCATCTTTAACCTCTTCCCATTAGAAAATTTGCGTTTATCGGCGGTCAAAAACTAAATTAAGATTTTTGCAATATGTTGATCTTTTACCAATAATTGTTAACTTACTTGAAGCAAGAGGACATAAAATTTTGTCAATAATCACACATTAGGTCAAGTTTTATCCAAAAAGCAAATCACTCCTCTCCCCTCTCCCCTCCCTCCTCCCCCCTCCCCTGAGTCTATAAATGCTACGATTGCCACAGAGAAAGAAAAGTGATATAAAAGGAAAAAGTACCGAATGGTAGAATTGGATAAGTCTATATCCTTTGACGGACGGGATATTAGACTGAAAGTTGGTTTACTTGCGCCACAGGCTGGAGGCTCCGTTCTGATTCAATCAGGGGATACGGCTGTTTTGGTGACAGCAACCCGTTCAACAGGCAGAGAAGGGATAGATTTTCTTCCTTTATTAGTAGATTACGAAGAAAGACTGTATGCAGCAGGTCGCATTCCAGGGGGTTTCTTACGTCGTGAAGGTCGTCCTCCTGAAAAAGTAACTTTAACTAGCCGTTTAATCGATCGCCCCTTACGCCCATTGTTTCCTAGTTGGTTGCGGGATGATATTCAGGTCGTAGCAAGTACGCTCTCGATGGATGAGCTAGTACCACCAGATGTGCTGGCTGTAACTGGCGCAAGTATTGCTGTGATGCTTGCCAAGATTCCGTTTAATGGTCCAATGGCGGCGGTGCGGGTTGGTTTAGTTGGGGATGATTTTGTAATTAACCCCACCTACAAAGAAATTGAAGCTGGAGACTTGGATTTAGTCGTCGCTGGTTCACCAGAAGGCGTAATCATGGTCGAAGCTGGTGCTAACCAATTGCCAGAGCAAGATATTATTGAAGCAATTGATTTCGGCTATGAAGCCGTGAGAGATTTAATTGCTGCCCAGCAAGAATTACTTGCAGAACTTGGGATTGAAATGGTGGTAGAACAACCGCCGGAAGTTGATACTACTGTAGAGAATTTTATTCGCGATCGC
>JBARVL010000294.1:0-2282 GCA_049646245.1 Crinalium sp.
ACCCGTTTACTGATATGAATAAATTGGGATTTGCTCCCGAAGCAATGCAAACTTACAGTAATTGGTTACAGCAACCCCAAGGAATGATTATTATTACAGGACCTACGGGTTCTGGTAAAACCAGTACGCTGTATACCAGTTTGCAAGAAGTCGCGACAGAAGAAGTAAATGTCGTTACAGTAGAAGACCCCGTAGAGTATGTATTACCACGCATTACCCAAACTCAGGTAAATGAAGCAGCCGGAATGACCTTTGCTGCTGGGTTACGCTCGATTTTGCGCCAAGACCCAGATATCATTATGTTAGGGGAAATTCGCGACAAAGAAACAGCAGAAACAGCAGTGCGGGCGGCATTGACAGGACACTTAGTTTTAACTACTCTACACACTAACGATGCTCCTGGCGCTATTCCCCGATTAAAAGATATTGGACCCGATCCCAGTTTAATTAGTGATGCTTTATTAGGAATTGTTGCTCAACGTTTAGTACGCCGAATTTGTCCTCATTGTGCGGAACCTTACAAACCTAGTGAGGCAGATTTAAGGGTACTAGGATTAGATCACAAATATACTAATCGAGATACATGGAAACGTGGCAAAGGTTGTGCTAAATGTTTTAATTCTGGCTATTGGGGACGAGAGGCAATTGTTGAGTTACTGAATGTCGATGAGACAGTACGAGAAATTATTTATGACGGCAGTATGACTCAGTTAAATAGATACCTGAAGGAAATTAATTTTGTTTCTTTCCGCATATCAGCTATTGAAAAAATTACTACCGGAGTAACTACGATTGAGGAAGTATTGCGAGTTTTACCATTAAGTACATTTTCCCGTAATCGTCCGCTTAGTCCATCCATGACAATCGAGCAACTTAGTTCAATTGGTAAGAGTGAAAATGGAGCAATAGCTTTGCATTAAAAGTCTTGAATAGACATCGACATCTTTAAGAAAGAGGGTAAGTGGGAAAATTGCGTAGGCGCAGCCCGTCGCAAACATCGCGCTCATCTATTTAAACAACAATTTTCCCCTTTTAGTTACCTAATTTCTACCGTCGGATAATCTCTAGAGAAGCGGAAGTTGAAGAGTTGAGATTACCATATCCAGTTAAACCCGCAAGTATGTTGCTACCATCCACAGTTACGCTACCTGAGACATTTGCTTGTCGATAAGAACCAGTCGATCTATAGTTGGAAGAGTAACCAGCACCTTGATAACGAGAATGGCTGTTACCACGAGAAATTTCACCTGTACCAGTCCAATTAATACTTACAGGCACATTTTTTGTAGTTTCTGAATTGTAATCGGTAACGGTGAATGTACCAGTTAAACTTGCTGAATTTAATTGTTTATCGGCTGTAAAAGTAAAGTCAGTAGATGAACCGTAACCAGATGAAGCTGCACCAGTACAGAAGTTATAGTTCCAATAATAAAGGTAAGCATCCTTTTGAGTAGTTGGCGAACCTGGAGAGTTTTTAGTAACATTATTCGCGCCAAATACACTTACACCTGTTTGACTGCATTCATCAAATTTGTAAAAATCGGCATAAGCATTTTCTCCCTTGACTTGATATTTAGAAGTAGTTGCAGCCATTGCAGGTAAGCTCATACTTAATGCAACTAAAGCAGTTCCTAAGCCCAAAATTACTTTTTTCATGGTTTTTATCTCCGTGTTTTCTCTTAAGTGATTACACAAGTAGAGAAGACTGTTTTCCACAAAAGTTCCAATTTTTTATGTAATTTCCCTTAGTGATGATCTTGTTACAATTGCGGAAACGGAGAAGATATTGGTGTAGTCTTGAGATATGGCGATCGCAGTTCACCTACCCCACAATCAGAAATCAACATCTAGTCTGAATTTTTGATAAAGTTGATTTAGTATTCAGAGGTGATCGGGTTTGGTTGTAGAGTGCGATCGCAGCTTCTTCATACACCTGCTGCATTACTAAAAATTTACATAAAATTAAGTGTTATAGCTATAAATAACAACAAAAATGAAAGCAGTCTTAATGACAGCACCAGGAAACTCCGAAGTGCTGCAACTTCAGGAAGTACCAAACCCCAAGATTGAAAAAGATACAGAAATCCTTGTGCGTCTCCGCGCCGCAGGAATCAATCCCATTGATACCAAACTCCGCAAACGAGCTACATTTTATCCCAATCAAATGCCAGCTATCTTAGGTTGTGATGGTGCTGGAATTGTAGAAGCCGTTGGCGCAAACGTCCAAAAATTTCAGGTTGGCGATGAAGTTTACTTCTGTCAAGGTGGACTAGGTGCAAAAA
>JBARVL010000295.1:0-7299 GCA_049646245.1 Crinalium sp.
CGGTTCCTCTGTCAGCTTAGGCTTCGCCACGGCGCAGAGCGCCTACAGCCGTCAGCTTTTTTAAAAGCCAATGCTTACAAGGGTTTCAAAATAAAAAATGCCCTAACCTCCCTGGCGACTGCTATAAAATGAAAAAAGCGTAATATCTAATAAGCAACTGTCATCGACTGTGAATTTAGCTCACGGCGCTCTTGGTCAGACTGCTGCCATACTTGACCATCCAGCGCCATTTGCTCAATTAAACTAGCTAAACGCAGTGCCTTCAAAGCTTGCTCTCCACCTACAGAAGGTTGATTGCCACCCCGAACACAGTTGACAAAATGCTCTAACTCTGCATGAAGCGGTTCAATATTACTGGTATGAACCTTTTCAATCAATCCATCTTGCCGATATAGAACTTGACCATAATCAGTCATATAGTTAGCAGTTGTTTGGCGATGGATCAAAATTTCATTATTAAGAAAATCTGCCTCAGTCATAGAGTTTTTACAATGAGCAGAAATCCGACGAATTTTGCGGTGCGTTACCTTACTAGCTGTCAAGGTAGCAACAATGCCATTAGCAAAGCCTAGCGTCGCTGTCACATAGTCTAAATACTTAGATTCGGAACCACAACTACCACTAGCGGTTAATTTGACTACAGGCGCTCCTGCCAGTTCTTGCAGCAAATCAATATCGTGGATCATCAAATCTAAGACAACAGAGACATCATTAGCACGCTGGGAGTAAGGACTCATTCGGTGAGCCTCCAACGCCAGTAATTTCTCAGTCTTCAAAACTTTGCTGAGTTCCTGAAAAGCTGGGTTAAAGCGTTCAATATGCCCAACTTGTAAAATACATTGAGACTTGGCAGCAGCATTTACCAGGGATTCAGCCTCGGCAATACTAGCGGCAATAGGTTTTTCAATCAACACATGAACACCTGCTTCCAAGCAGTTCATGCCAACCTCATGGTGCATCCTTGTAGGGACAGCCACGCAGACTGCATCTACATAAGGCAGAAGATCGCGGTAATCTTCAAAGAAACGAGCGCGATATTTACTAGCAATGTCCAAACCTCGTTCAACATTGATATCTGAGACACCTACTAACTCAACGTCCTTTAGTAAACCGAGAACACGGGTATGATGCTGTCCCATATTCCCGACACCGATAACGCCTATTTTGATTGGCTGCGGCTGAATTCTATGTATATGACTATCTAAATGCTTAACTGACATACTATCTTCCACTCCTATAACTCCTCCACCACGGGTATTAAGTCGATGTACAACTTGTGTTAGTCGCCTCAAACCATCCAGATACTATCACAGCGACTCTAGTTGTAAAGAATTTCAAAGTTTTGTTCTAGTTCCTCAATTAAGTATTAGTTTTATAAGACCTGAGTTGCGATCGCTTTTAATCAGTTAGAAGATATAGAATTTATCACCGATGCTTGCAGGCTCAAAACTGATCGCAGCCAAAATTTGTTGAATAGAGAATTTTTCCCGTGAAAGCAGTTGTTTTATTATCTGGTGGATTAGACTCCTCTACAGTTCTGTATCAAGCTAAAATAGATGGCTACGTAGTTCATGCGATTTCTTTTGACTACCAGCAGCGACACCAACGAGAGTTACAAGCAGCCACTAACATAGCTAGTGCAGCAGGTGTAAAAGAACATCAGATTATCGCCTTTGACTTGCGCCGTTGGGGTGGCTCGGCATTGACTGATGACGCTATTGCCGTGCCAACAAATCGCATTATTACTGACATTTCAGAAGAAATTCCTGTCACTTATGTTCCCGCACGGAACACAATCTTCTTAAGCTTTGCTTTAGCTTTCGCAGAAGCTAAAGGTGCAGAACGAGTATACATAGGTGTCAATGCAGTTGATTACTCAGGGTATCCCGACTGTCGCCCAGACTATCTTCAGGCAATGCAGGAAGTATTTCGACTGGGAACAAAGCAGGGAAGGGAAGGAGAACCCATTAGTATAGTCGCACCCTTAATTAAGCTCAAAAAAACCGAAATTATCCAGCTAGGTAATAATTTGGGCGTTCCTTGGAATCTAACCTGGTCTTGCTACTCTGGTGGCGATATTGCTTGCGGTGTTTGTGACTCTTGTAGGCTAAGACTGGCAGCATTTTCTGAACTAGGGCTAGAAGATCCGTTACCTTATGCTGTTACAGGCGAGGAGTAAAGATTAATTATTAATTGATAATTGTTAATTATTTTTGAATCTTAATTTCGTGCAGACGTGGTCCTGAAGCAGAAATAACAGTAAATTCTAAATTGTTATATAAAAATGTTTCTCCTGGTATTGGAACTTTCTGTAATTGATAAAGCAGAAAACCCCCAAGAGTTTGATACTCATCAGTCAAGGGCAAATTAAGATTTAAATTTAGGTTTACTTCTTCTAAATTCATCTGCGCTTGCACTAAAAAAGTGTGGTCGTCTAAAACTTGCAAATCCAAAGAGTGAGAACCAGAAGATGCTGGCTCATCGCCAATAATTTCAGCAATTACATCTTTAAGTGTGACTAATCCAGCAGTACCACCAAACTCATCTACAACTATCACCATTGCTTGATGCGATCGCTGCATTACAGGTAATAAATCACTTAAAGGCGTACTTTCTGGTACAAAATTTGCCGGACGAATCCAACGTTGAATAGGTGTGGTAGGGGTAAGATGACCTTGAGCTAAAGGTTCAGCTAATTCTTTGAAGTAAATCAAGCCACGCACATGATCGAGTGATTCATCAATTACGGGAAAACGAGAGTGACCAGTAGCAACAACTTTATCAAGTAAAGTTTGGAAAGTAGCAGTAATTGGAATAGCAATAATATTTGTACGCGGAATCATTACTTCTGCGGCTACGACTTCGCTAAACTCAAAAACATTATTTAGTAGTTCTCGTTCTTCTGCTTGTAAACCTGTAGACTCACGATCAGTATTAATGATCATCTGTAACTCTTCTGGCGTTAAGCGCGTATATGGCTGACCTTTATATTCAATGCCTACAAGTCTTAATAGAAAGCGAGTTGATTGGTTGAAAATCCAAATAAAAGGGTTAAAAAAACGAGCTATAGCTAAAAAAGGAGGTGCTAAAAATCTTGCTAATTGTTCTGGGTAAAGTAAAGCTAAAGATTTAGGACAAAGTTCACCTAAAACAATTTGCAAGTAAGCAATCAGTACAAAAGCAATGGGAATTGCTATAGAATGAGAGATAGAACCTAATCGAGTTACTGGTAAAGACAGTTGCGCTAACCAAGATGCGACTAACACTGCCATAGTACTTTCACCAATCCAACCTAAAGCCAAACTAGAGAGAGTTATTCCAAGTTGAGTTGTAGATAGTAGTCGATCAATACTACGTTGTAGCTTTTGTACTGTATACGCTTCAGCATCACCTGCTTGCACCAGTTGATTAATGCGCGATCGCCGCACAGACACAATCGAAAATTCAGCCGTGACAAAAAAAGCATTGATCGCAATCAAAAGTAGCACTGACAACAATCGCACGGCTACATCTGACCAGTTCAAAGAAAGAGTTGCATTCAACGTTAAGATAATAAAAACAGCACTTACCATAAAAAAGTTACAGCCAAAAGGAAAAAGATCAACATCATATCTACCTTTTTCCTTTTGCCTTGTAGGAATCCCTTACTTCACAACTGGAATATTAGACATTTGCAGTTGCAGTTTTTGATCGGGATAATCTGTTAACTTTAATGATAGTTTCTTAGAGTCATCTAGCAAAGCGTTGGGAATTGTCACCGTACCCGTAAACTCTTGCCCATTAGCTGGTAAATCTCCTGGTAAACCGTCTGTGGTAGCACTTAAAGTGTTGCCTTGGTCATCAGTAACATTTAAAAAGCTGTACAGAAACCTCACAGAAGAATTTCCTTGATTCTTCAAACTCACATTTAGCAACAAAGAACCTGGTTGTTGACGTGCTGAAAGCACTTGCAACGTTACCCCTTGACTTTCACTTTTAATTGGAAACCCTGCTTGAGAATCTGAACTAGATTGAGCAGATGACTTTTGCGATACAGCTTCCGCCTTCGGTTTGTTTACCGAAGATGCCTTGTTTTTACCGCTACGCTCTGCTTTCACTGCGGCTAATATATCTTCCTCCGGCAGAATCATCACTTTTTCTTTGCCGGAAGCAACTTGCTTACTGCCAGTCAGTTTATTAGTTGGGCGAATGTCTGGCTGTGTAACTCCTTTAAGGGCTGCATGACCGATAGCAAACCCCAGCATTGAACTGACAACACCAGAGCCTAACATCAGCAATAGCAATAATAATGTGAGTACGACTGTTGAATTTACTTTCATTTCTGTTCTGAACATACAAAAAAAGTCGTAGGCTTTACTGTACAATTTTTACTCAACTGCCAGGTTTATGTGCTGAAAGTTCAGGTAAGAACGTCAATAACAGGTTAAGCCTAACATCTACATTATTTTAGATGTTAGGTTGAAATTAAAGTTGCCCCTAAGTTATGTATGTCCCGTGTAAAACCTTGCTTGTAACGATCAGCTAAAAGGGCTATAATTATTTACTTGTTAAACAAAGTTGTTAAAAGTCAGGCAATCTTGTTAAACTAATGATGTCCTCAACCAGGGTTGGCCGAGCGGTTTAGGCAACGGACTCATAATCCGTGGGGCAACCCAAGGCAGGTTCAACTCCTGCACCCTGGATTAACATAGAAAAACTCACTCTGTCTCAGCTTTATAGCTGCGCTGCCCCTTCCCTCAATCATCCTTGATTATTTGCGGTTGATTGAGGGGAATTAAAGGGAGATTTTAGGAACGTTTTGCTCAAGCTAATGGCAGGTGATTAGTGAGGAGAGTTAAAACTAAAATTTGAGTCAAGAGATACACTCTTGATCTTTGTGCGACCTTGCCACAATACTCTTGCCCTACTCTACATGAGTAGATATTACGCTTTTTGCGGTCATTGTTAATGGGTCATTGTTAACGCTGTAGAGGTGCTTCTAAGATCTGATTACCACCAAATACTCGTTGGTTCGTACCCAGGCTCCGAAGTGAGGTATTAAAGGGATTGGTGAGATCGGGAGTGCGAATTAGTGGATCGCTAGATACCTGCTGTTCGAGCAAATCCCTGTAAAGCCCTTCAATTCTCTCCGCATCGCGTCTAATCTCATTTTCTGGGAAAGCGTTTCTTGCAGGTGAACCAATACCCAGAAGAAATTGAACTTGACGACGCGCATTGGCGTTGCGGTAGATGTCTCCAGAGTCAGAAAAGAAAGCTCTGTTGATTGCGTCTGGTATGTATTCTCCAGTACCATTGGTTGAAGTGGTTGTCTGCGCGATCGCACTTTTAGCAAAAAAACTAGCCGCAGCAGTAAAAGCCAACACTGCTATTAAGTTGGTACGCATTCTCATAACCCCACCCGCAACTTTTTTTCAATCGTATCCGATCTTTAAGTTTACGATGAGGTTTGGTCAAATAATTAAATATTTAGCTGATTGAGCCTTAGTAATGACTAACGAACTTCTTGCCCAAACCTCTTCCTTACCTACTACTGACTTAACCACACTGCGTCAGCACTTACTAGATTTATTGTGTCAACTGGCGTATAAAGAGGGTGATTTTGTTTTATCTTCTGGGCAACGCAGTTCTTACTACATTAATGGTAAAGAAGTGACACTGCACCCGCAAGGTGCTTTAGCTATTGGTCGCTTGCTGTTATCCCTACTACCAGAGGATACCCAAGCAGTCGCGGGATTAACTTTGGGTGCTGACCCAATTGTATCGGCGGTTAGTGTAGTTTCTGCCTATGAAAATCGCCCAATTCCGGCGTTAATTATCCGTAAGGAAGCAAAAGGACATGGTACAAGGGCATATATTGAAGGTCCAACTCTGCCAGAAGGTGCAAAAGTTGTGGTATTGGAAGATGTGGTGACAACTGGTAAATCTGCGATGAAAGCAGTTGAGCGTTTAAGAGATGCAGGTTATGAAGTTGATCGGGTAATTTCTTTGGTAGATAGACAACAAGGTGGTGCTGAATTTTATCAATCTGTTGGATTAGAATTTCAAGCAGTATTTACAATTGAAGATCTTCAACAAAACTGGGCAAAATTGCAGTCTTAATCTTCCTTTACTCTGTTGAGTTTGTAGGGGCTGGTTAACCTACATCTAGGTATCCTACTAAAAAATCAATTAACCCCCCCTACCGCACAGGTAAAAATCAACCTTTTGTTATGAGTTATTAGACTTCTTGAATAAAGATCTCTGACCCCACCCCAACCCTCCCCGAATCTGCGGGGAGGGAGTTATTTGTCCCCGAAGTTTGGGGGGATTAAGGGGGATAATTTAAACTTTTGCTCATTGGTCTAATATCGGATTGAGCTTATTAACTTCTTCTTAAAGATGGGAAATAGTTTTAATTTTTTCTAACTCTTTGTAGCAATTCTTCACGGGATAAATTCGCCAAAGAAAGAAGTAACTGGGTGCGTTCGGAAACGGGAATTTTGGCAATCTGTTCAACTAAACCAGATAGTTCTGAATCTAGATTTCCAAATCGCGCTTCCATCAGAGAGGTAATCATCGAAAGTTGTCCTTGTTGTTGTCCTTCTTGCTTCCACTCTTCCCGTTGTTTTAAATAAGCAGGTGATAGGTTCATAATTACTTCCTGTTCCTCACTACTTAAATTATCTCTCAACTCTAAATTCTTGCGCCAGTTTGCTAAAATTTCCAATAAATTCTCTCTGAAAGGGTTGTTTGCTGGCAGTTCAATCAACTCTTCTACTGCTTTTTTCTGCGTTCCTCCTTTCCCCAATACTCTCAACCATAAGGTATCTTCATTTACTGGTAACTGATGAATCGCGACTATTGCGGTTTTTAAAATATTAGGGAGGAAATAAACTCCTTTAACCCAATCTTCATCTATCTCTGATGCTCCTAATCCTTGAGCCATTCGAGATGAAAATGTTGGGGTTAATATCCATGATACGGGCAATTCTGCTTCAGGAATAGTTTGATTTTGTCGTTTTGCTTTCCTTAAAACATCTCCATGAACGGCATACAATTTTAGTAAACAACTGCGGATTTCTACCTCGGAGGGAGGATTGCGAAAAGGCTCAAACAAATAGGGAGTTGTTGCGATTTTTCCTAACAAGCCTAAAGGCAGATCGTGGTTCGCTTTGTGAGAAGATGGTTCAAACAAAACATCAATTTCTTGGATTTCACTTTTAACTTTTTTACTTTGTTTAATCGTCCCTAGAGGTGCTAGTAGTTCCTCTAAATATTCTTTAGCAAATTGGTCGTGGGATTGGCGAGTCATGCAGGTAA
>JBARVL010000296.1:0-5953 GCA_049646245.1 Crinalium sp.
AAACCCTAAAAAATATTCTTGAGAATGAATTTAAAGGAGTGTATGCTCTCAAAGTAATTGATGTCTTGAAAAATCCCCAACTTGCCGAAGAAGATAAAATTCTTGCAACTCCTACCTTAGCCAAAATCTTACCCCCACCCGTGAGGAAAATTATTGGTGACTTATCAGATAGAGAAAAAGTTTTAATCGGATTGGATCTTTTATACGAAGATATTAGTGAATTAGAAGCTGATTTGTAGTTCTGCTCCATTTTAATGATTAAATACTGAGAGTATATGTAAGCAAAATAGCGATCTAGCTATGAGATTAATTGTAATTTGTAATTAAATTTCAAATTTTGTAAATGCAGTGATGAATCAACTTAATTCAACCCCAGAACCCGCAGAGAAGCCCTCTATCGGAGTCCAAAAAATCAAGACAATGATTGAAGGATTCGATGATATTACTCATGGCGGTTTACCTGCTGGAAGAGCAACAATTGTCAGTGGAACTTCTGGCACTGGCAAAACCATGTTAGCTGTACAATTTGTCTACAATGGCATCAGCAACTTTAATGAACCAGGCATATTTGTCACCTTTGAAGAATCTCCTAACGATATTATTAAAAATGCTTACAGCTTTGGGTGGGATTTACAAAAATTAATTAATGAAGGCAAGCTATTTTTGCTTGATGCTTCCCCAGATCCAGAAGGTCAGGAAGTTGTTGGTCATTTTGACCTTTCTGCCTTAATTGAGCGTATTCAGTACGCAATTCGGAAATATAAAGCCAAGCGTGTTTCGATCGACTCAGTAACAGCCGTATTTCAACAATATGATGCCGCCTCAGTCGTGCGGCGCGAAATTTTTCGCCTAGTTGCTCGGCTCAAACAACTAGGCGTTACCACAATTATGACAACTGAGCGCGTAGAAGAATATGGACCAGTAGCGCGGTATGGAGTAGAAGAATTTGTTTCAGATAACGTTGTAATTGTTCGCAACGTATTAGAAGGAGAACGCCGTCGTCGGACGATGGAAATTCTCAAATTGCGTGGCACAACTCACATGAAAGGTGAGTATCCATTTACGATTACTAATAACGGAATTAATATTTTTCCATTGGGAGCGATGCGACTTACCCAGCGTTCTTCCAATATCCGTGTCTCTTCCGGTGTCAAAACCCTAGATGAAATGTGCGGTGGTGGATTTTTCAAAGATTCAATTATTTTAGCAACAGGCGGTACTGGTACTGGTAAAACATTACTTGTAAGCAAGTTTATCCAAGAAGGTTGTATGTCAGGTGAGCGTGCTATTTTATTTGCTTATGAAGAATCACGCGCTCAATTATCTCGTAATGCTTCTTCTTGGGGAATTAATTTTGAGGAATTAGAAAGGAAAGGCTTACTAAAAATTCTTTGTACATACCCAGAATCAGCCGGATTAGAAGATCATTTGCAAATTATTAAATCTGAAATTGCTGAATTTCAACCATCTAGAATTGCCATTGATTCACTTTCTGCCTTAGATAGAGGTGTTAGCAACAATGCTTTCAGACAATTTGTAATTGGGATTACAGGATATGCCAAACAAGAAGAAATAACCGGGTTTTTCACTAATACGACAGATCAATTTATGGGTTCTAATTCTATTACTGAATCCCATATTTCCACAATTACCGATACAATTCTTCTGTTGCAATATGTAGAAATTCGCGGAGAAATGTCTCGCGCAATTAACGTCTTTAAAATGCGCGGTTCCTGGCACGATAAAGGCATCCGTGAATACACAATTAGTAAAGATGGACCTGAAATCAAAGATTCCTTCCGCAACTATGAAGGAATTATTAGCGGTTCACCCAGCCGTATTTCTATTGATGAGAAGAGTGAATTATCTCGGATTGTTAAAGGAGTTAGAGATAAAATTGGTGAATAAATAAGATCTTGTCTTTCTAGACTTTTTTTGCAGTTGTTATAGCAGTCGCGCCTTGTGGTTAGGGCATTTTTTATTTTGAAACCCTTGTAAGCATTGGCTTTTAAAAAAGCTGACGGTGCAGATAGCTGACAGAGGAACCGCTATTAGTCAGATTTTAATTATCAACGAGTATGGAGGGACTCGAACCCCCGACCCTCAGGACCGGAACCTGATGCTCTATCCACTGAGCTACATACCCTAATTTATAGATATTATAACACCTCTAGGATGTTCTGAGAAAAAAATAAGTATGAAAGACCAAAACTTAGCGATCTTTCATACTTGATCAGAGGCGCTGAAAAACCCTTAATAACTACCAATGAGCTTGAGGTCCAGCCCAAAGGAACTTAACCAGTTTGCCAGCCAACACAGGTTGGTCGTCACTGGCAGCAACGGTTTGACCCTTCAGATCAACAGCCCACTGCGGCCACTGCTCATCGCCCAAATTTCCAGCACGGAATAGAACTTGACCTGGACTGCTTTGGCTCCAGCCTAATAACACAGCAGTGCTGTACTCACTCTCTTGAGGAGATACTGTGCTGATCGTATTTGTTTCCCGATCCCACACAACTGCATAATCAGAGGCATCTGAGGTGCTAAACAAACCTTCAAGCTGCCGTGCCAGTAGGCGCTCTCCAGTTGCCGACCAAGAGACGGGCATCAGAATCGCAATTGAACCTGCGCTATTTTGATTACCCTGGGCAAGCGAATGCTCAACCACAGGAGAAGAAGCACTCAGCTTTTGCAATTCCCCAGTTTTCAAATTTTCTAAAAACATCACACTGCTAACACGGCTGCGATACAGTTCTGGTTCTGCATCAATTTGAATCCGGCTGTAAGCAGCATACTCACCATCAGGCGAAACTACAGAGCGAGTGCGGTAATAGCGTACCCCAGATCCACCGTTAGCAGTAACTGACTCGTGAGTATCTAATACCCAATTCCAAGGTACTGGATGGGGGCTATCAATGGGGTCACTCTGCAAGGATGCCTGAGCCGCGTCAGGAGAAGCATTAACTTCATTAGTTAAGAGGCTGTTCTTAGCCACCTCTTTCTCATAACCAATTTCTGCCTGATCGAGATTGACCATCCCAATTCCTAAATTGGCAACCCCAAATCCATAATTAAGTACATTGGGGATCTCTGGGTAAATCTCAGGAGGCTGAAAAGATGGAACATTCGATGAACTGTCTTCAGCCAAAATAGTAATATCAGCCAGTGCTGATTGACTAGGAGCCATCAACAGTGCTGCTGCTACGAGAGGAAGGTATGGTTGGGAGCAGAACCATCCTAAGTGGGATATGCGTTTGAACATGGGGTAGGGTCAGGTTGCGAGACGGCGCTTCTTGTGTGAGGAGGAACGCCCAAGGCCCAGTGCAGAGTCCTATATGTTATGTATACCAATTTAAGTAGCTTTATAGTTACTTCGTAGGTAAAATTTCACGAGAGTTTACCAAATTTTTAATTTTCTTCAACTTTGCTAGATAATTTTGCCTGACTAGCTACGGGTTAAATGTATGCTCATCTTCAGTGACCAGTGACCAGTTTTTTTTGTACAGTTACGCAGGGAGGAACGAGACCCCCACTGACGAGCGTGGCAGGACATGATCTGCGGGTTCAATCCCCCGTCATAGACCGTCGGTTTCAGGTAACTGATAACTGGTAACTGTGAAGCTAGGTTTTATATGGTTTTCAGCTTAAAATTTATATGAAAGTAGTTTTTTTTGGTACTCCTCAGTTTGCGGTGTCTAGTTTAGAAAAGTTAGTAATTAATCCAAAGTTTGACGTTTTGGGGGTAGTTACTCAGCCTGATAAACGACGCGGGCGTGGGAATCAGATGATCCCCTCACCCGTAAAAGCTGTAGCCCTAGCTCAACAACTTCCGGTTTGGCAACCCCAACGCTTAAAAAAAGATGCCGAAACTCTTAGTCAACTAAAACAGCTAGAAGCAGATGTGTTTGTGGTTGTCGCTTATGGGCAAATTCTTTCTCAAGAGATTTTGGATATGCCCAAGCTGGGGTGTATTAATGTTCATGGGTCAATTTTGCCTAAGTATCGGGGTGCTGCTCCTATCCAAAGGTCTATTGCTAATGGTGAGGCGGAAGCTGGAATTACGACAATGCTAATGGATGCAGGTATGGATACTGGTTCTATGCTGCTCAAAGCTTCTATACCCATTCAGCTACTAGATAATGCTCACCAATTGGCTCTCACCCTTTCTACTGTAGGAGCAGATTTGTTAGTGGAAACTTTAGTTAAACTAGAGCGCCAAGAAATTCAACCAATTCCCCAAGATTCTGCCCAAGCAACTTATGCGCCATTAATTCAAAAGCAAGATTATTATCTCAATTGGTCGCACAAGGCAATAGATTTACACAATCAAATTCGAGGATTATATCCAGACTGTGTGGCGAAATTTCGTTCCGAAATGCTGAAAATTACTGCTACTGCTCCAATAGGTGCAGCTTATTGGTCTGCTCTACCTCCAAATTTACAGGCTTTAGAGGATAATTTGTCTTTGTCTTCCCTTGAAGGAAAAGCTGGAGAGATTGTCAGTATTGCTAAAAAGTTAGGACCAATAGTTCAAACGGGTGAGGGGCTATTATTGCTGCTGGAAGTGCAAATGGCAGGTAAACGTATACAGTCGGGTTGGGATTTTGTGAATGGGATGCGGCTATCTGTAGGTGAAGTTTTAGAAGGTTTTGAGTTGTGAATAAACTTTACAAATGTTCATAAAATCGACAGCGATCGCACGGACCTTCGGGATTTACTGCACAGCGAATTAATTCTGAGTGAGCATTGAAGCGACAATTAGCATCTCCGATTACCCAGTGTCCATTCACTAGGCTTTGCTCTGTCGGTCTGGGTGCAGATTGAACGTAGAGAGCAATTTTTTGTAACTGATAGCGACCTGCTCTAAGTTGATATCGGTGGCGACGTTCTAATACCGCGTAGGTTTTTCCTTCAATATCGAGATAATTACCTGGTTGTGGTGTCCAATCTAGTTTAATGTTGCCGATGGTTTGACGTGGGTGCGTCAAAATTACCTCGGTTGGCAAAGAGTCTGATTCCATAGATCACTAAATGTTATGCTAACTCCCTCCTCCAAGTATCGCACCCACTGTTAAAGGCTAACAGTCGGAACAAGGTTAAAGTGCGATCGCACTTTAACTTCTAAATGCTGGACTTATCTCGTGTTGAATCAGTTAAGTCTTTAGTTGCTACATCTCTATAATGCCCAAGCAGTAAGGTTTTGCCTTTCCGGTAAACCTCATACGGTTATGGGAATTTTCCCCCAAGGCATGAGCCACAAGGCGGCAAAACTAGAGAAGATTGATTACAAAAAAAGCGGACAAGATATTAAAAACTTTAAAGTTATGTAGCGGGTATGCAACGTGGGTTCAGTACCTGCGGTAAACTAAGCCTGAATTCTGGTCTTAAATACAAGAGAACACTCGTTTGGAGTTTTTAAGAGATGTCTCATACAGTCAAAATCTACGATACCTGCATTGGTTGCACCCAGTGTGTACGTGCTTGCCCTACTGACGTTCTGGAAATGGTTCCTTGGGATGGTTGTAAGGCAGCGCAAATTGCTTCTTCGCCTCGGACAGAAGACTGCGTAGGTTGCAAGCGGTGTGAAACTGCTTGTCCTACAGACTTCCTCAGCATCCGAGTTTACCTGGGCGCAGAAACAACTCGCAGTATGGGTCTGGCTTACTAATAAAATGGTCAGAATTCCTCTCTAA
Source organism: Crinalium sp. (assembly GCA_049646245.1). Classification (GTDB taxonomy): domain Bacteria; phylum Cyanobacteriota; class Cyanobacteriia; order Cyanobacteriales; family PCC-9333; genus Crinalium. The sequence continues at coordinate 5,694 of JBARVL010000296.1, forward strand.
TCTCAGTTGGAGAGAATTAATAGCAAGCGCCCTTAAACAAAGTTATTGTTTTATTTGCTTTTCAATATCCCTTGGGTGCAAAGTTATAGAGGAGGCTAATGGCTTCCTCTTTTTTTTTAGGACTGAAGCCTGAAATGTAGATCCCCCTGAGTAGGGGCAATCCCCCTGTGGTTGCCCCGATACTGGTGCGGGTAGATTTTGCATAAAGCAAAATGATTAACGCCGAATTTTGGGCAATCCCCCTGTGGTTGCCCCGATAC
>JBARVL010000297.1:0-5234 GCA_049646245.1 Crinalium sp.
TAATCCCAAGAGGGTAGACAGAGGTGCTTCCCAGGTTTCATCAAAGCGATTTGATGTTGCAGTATAGTCCAGGGTGGGGAGTTCTTTAGTAAGCAGTAATCTACTTGGATGGATGGATAGGGTCATCGGCAAAGCGTCCTTGTCAGGGTGGACTGGGAAATCCTCATTGTTTTTAGTCTAACAAATCAAAAATGTAGAGACGTTATGGTACGTCTCTACATGAAATATTTGCCGCGCTCATTTGCGAATTTGGATTAAAAAACTATTTATTGAGAATTTTTCCAGCGTTGGGCAAATTCGGCTAAAGTTGCTTGAGGAATTTTGCTTTGCAACCACTTAATAGCTTGATCTTGATTGACAGTAAAACCGCCTGTATATGATTTAGGAAGATCAACTAAATTGATGATTGCAGGAGGTGTGACGGGCGGTTTTGGTACTGGTGGTGTATACCACAGCAATTGCAACCAGGTTTTTAGTCCAATAATTCCATCAACTTGTAGTTTATTAGCAGTTTGAAAAGCAAGTATTGCTTTCTTGGTTTTTTCATCAAAATCACCACTAATACTACCAGGATCAAATTCTGGTTGCTTAAAGTCTTTTAGTTGCTGTTGAATTTCCCTAACTCTTGTACCTTTCGCTCCAGGAAAAAGCAAATTAAATTTATTGAGATCTCCTACACCACTTACGCCCGTTATTCCTCTAACATCTCCTTTGTATTGATGAAGAGTCCAGTTGCCTTCGCCCCATGAGCTAGGTACCCAAGGTCTTTGCACATCATAATGAGCAATCCATAGTGGAAATGTAGAAAAATCTGAAGGGTTTCTAAGGGTATTAATCCAGAAATTAGGATAAGTGTAAATAATTGGTTTAATTTTCTTTCCTGTTTGTTGTTCAATGCCTTTCATAACTTCCAACAGCCACAGCTTCATGGCATTCACAACAGTAGCACTACTAGCTCCGTTAGTTGTTTCTACATCTAGTACTGGTGGTAAGTCACCTGGTTCAAGCTTTACAGTTTTAAGAAATTCGCGGGCTTGTTGTACAGGGTCGGATTTGAGAGGATGGAAGTAGTGGTAAGCTCCCCTGATCATTCCGACTTGCTTCATGTCTTGCCAATACCGAGAGAAAGAGGGGTCTTTGATGGTAACGCCCTCGGTTGATTTGACAATTCCATACATTTTGCCAGAGTTTTTAACTGCTGACCAATTAACTGTTCCACCATAACTAGCAACGTCAATTCCAAACATACTTTAACTCTCCGACATTATGTATGATACAGTTTCACTCTTTAGCTGTTGTGCCTCTAGTTTATATAGTAGTTATTGATCAAAGGTAACAACCAAACGGAAGATATACAATTTTATTGGCGTATTCGCTGAATTGATAATTGATAATTGATAATTGATTAACTAATGTTAGTATTTAATATTTCGGCAAAACTGAGTTGCACTTGTTTGTAGCTTATTCATATCTGTTTTAATCCCTTTAAGCTGGCTTGGTAATCCTTGGGATACTTGTTCGTTAATAAATCCCACATTTTGATTAAGTATAGAAGCTTGGCTTTCTACATTATTTAGGCGATTCTCTAAATGTTTAACTCGATCAATTTCTGCTTTATCTGCTAAGAAGGGAATCTGTCTTTCAATTTGGTTTTGCTGTGTCATTAGTGAAACTGCCATAGCACCCATTAATCCTATTGACAATACACATAAACCACTCAGCAATCCTAGCCAAGCGTATAGCCGTCGTACTTCTTGGTAAAGTCTTGCTAGACGTTGCAAATCTCGCTCCTCAGAACTAAGCATATTAGGTTCGATCGTCATGGTGTTAGTGCTTTGAGATCAATTAAATAGATTAGGATGTGGCAGTTAGTAGTTTAAATAAGTATAGAGTGAACCTGGTTGACTAAGGTTGAGTCAGCTAGTAGGGAAAGGATTAAAACTGAACAGGCAAGCGAACTCCTATTCCTAAAGATAATGGATTATCAGCTTGTACCCTCAGACTGTGAAAAGGTGTTGAGCCTACTCGGTTAGTCGCGTAGGCTTCAAGTTCTAAGCCAGTAATTCCTTCTAATGAGGGGTTCCAGCGTAAACCTAAACTCCAAGGAATTACTGTTTGACGCTTGTTATCAATAAAGCCGTTGCCTTTGCCACTTAAGTCTATTCCTGTTTCAGCGATAAGTTGGAGATTTTGAGCTACTGGAAGTGAACCACCTAAGTTTAACCCAGCCATCTGCAAGCCGTATCGCTGGATGAAGCCCAGTGTGGGTGTCAGCCAGATCGCGCTACCAGTTGGGAATTGGTAATTGATGGGGGTGGAAAGGGTAACTATATATAGTTGTCCTTCTACACCCTGATTTTCGTTGCTAAAGGAAAAACCGCTTTTGGTGTAGCCTCTTTGTTTAAATTCATTGGCGTTATTATTAATTAAATTAACTAGGACATTATTTGACCTACCAATAGTACCCACAGCAGTTAAGGTAAATGGGTCGCCATCGGCTTGATGTAGGAATCTAATTCTGCCACTGAGTCCTAGTTCAGATTCGTCTACGGTTCCGGAGATATTGTCGAGAAAAATCCCAATTTCTAAATCATCTAATAAACCATACTGGATGGCAGTAAGTAATCCTTGACTACCTCCTTGAATTGTTGTTAGTAATTGTCCGCTTTTGATAGTACCACCATCTAAAAATGCAAATCCTGCGGGTGTTGCAGGTGGTGGTTGTAGGGTTGATTTAAAAGATGTAGGGTAGCGGCGATTGGCATTAGTTACTCCTGGGATAAAGGTGATGCCTAAGCCTAATGAAGGAAATTCTTGATCTGTAATTACGGATAAAGCGCCTGTATTACCCAGGGTGTTGGAAATGAATATATCTGTAGCTAATCTGGGATTAACTATATATCTTAAGCCTGCGTTAAATGCGATCGCGCGATCGGGTAAACCGGAATCTCGATCTATGGTGTTGTTGCCTGTGAAGGGAATAAACGCATCACCCCAAAGAGATAATCTGGGATTAATCCGATAACTTGCGCCTCCTGCTAAACCTAAAGTTGTACCAAATGAACCAGGATTGTCTACGGGGGGTCTGCGGAAATAAAGGGCGTTATCTTCGGGAAGAAAGGCAACTTTAGGAGAAAGGGTAAATGAGATGCGATCGCTTGTTTTTACAGTATAGGGAAACTCTAATGATGTTACCAATTCTTGTTGATTAGTCCCAGCCGCTAGATCGGGATCTGTGGCATTAAAAAATCTATAAGATCTTACCCCTCTAGAGATGGCAAATACTCCACTTAAAGCTTGATTATTTGTAGGATTTTGCCAAAGTCGATATTTAGCCTGAAGTGTTATTTCTTGAAAAGCATTACCACCACCATCGAAGGTACTTCTTTGAGATTGAAATGCTCCTTGTTTACCAGGCTGTGAATTATCTATACTTTGTGCATCAAGTTTAAGTTCTAAGTTGTTAGTAACACCCCAGGTAATGCCAAGTGTAGGTTGACCAGTTAAGCCACCTGTTACATTTTGTGTGGGAAAAGATTGCCGATAGCGCAAGTTAGTGATTACTTCACCTGCTGATAATTGCTCGGCTGTTGGTAAAATTAGCTGAGTACTCTCTAAAGCATTTCCTTGTAATTTTTCTACATTTGTTGTTTGAGTAGAAGAAGTGTTATTGTTATCTAATTGAGCCAGGGGTACAATTTCTTCTAGATTATCAATATTGTTATTAAATTGACTAAGTTGTAATTTAGCATCAACGGTTTTTTCTGGTAATAATAAAGTGGCAGAATTTGATAAATTTACAAGATTGTCAGATTTAGGTGTGGACTCGTTAGATTTACTAATTAGATTAGAGCCTTGATCTGGCTGTGGCAGCAGTTTTGGATCTGCTAAAACCGATTTTGAAAAAGCTCCTAGCCACAGATATAAAAAAACTAAAATGAATCTATGAGTTTTAAAAAAATGCTGCTTCAACTCTGAATTGAAGCTTATGCCTATGGGTAGATGTGGCTGGCGTTTTGAAGATGTAAGCAAGCTAGATTTTGAGCGTGAGCAATTCCTGTACTTGGTCACGATGGAACTCCTCATAATTAATGGGTCATTTTAGAATACCAAACGAATGTAGTAAGAGGCGTAACAAGCGATGTGGGCAAAGCTGAAACAACAGATTTGGGCGTGGCGTAATGTTTGGATTACAGCACCTAGTGTTACGGGTTTAGTGTTGGTAATGCGCTTTGCTGGTTGGCTACAACCCTTAGAGTGGGCTGCACTCGATCAATTTTTTTTGCTGCGTCCACTAGAAGCTACTGACTCACGCATTGTGATTATTGGTATTAATGAGGCAGATATTACAACTTATAAAAAATGGCCGCTTTCAGATGAACTACTGGCTAAATTGCTCCTCGAAGTTAAAAAACAGCAGCCAAGGGCAATTGGTTTAGATTTGGTGAGGGACTTACCCGTACCTCCAGGTCATCAAGAATTAGTGAATGTGTTTAAGACTACACCGAATTTGATTGGTGTGCAGAAAGTCCCTGATTTCAGTGGAGACAAAATTAAAGTTGAGGAGAAAGGTTCTGGTTTCGCACCACCGCCAGTTTTAGCGCAGCAGGGTCAAGTAGCTGGTGCTGATGTGGTGGTTGATCCAGACGGGAGGTTGCGTCGTGGTTTGCTATTTTTACAAGATGCTGAAGGTAATTCTTTGCAAACTTTAGGGCTGAAGATGGGTTTGATGTATTTAAAAGCCCAAGGTATTACTCCTAAAAAATCTGCAATTAATCCCAAGTATATGCAGTTGGGTGAAACAGTATTTGTGCCATTTAAGAATAATGATGGCGGTTATATGAAAGTTGATGATGGTGGGTATCAAATAGTATTAAATTTTCGAGGACCGAAACAGACTTTTCGCACTGTTTCGATGACTGATGTACTTCAAGAAAAGATCCCGCCGGACTTGATGCGCGATCGCATTGTCTTAATTGGACCTAACGCGGCTAGTTTGAAAGACTTTTTCTACACGCCTTACAGTGGTCGTTTGGTCAAATCGCTTGAGTTAACTCCTGGAGTAGAAATTCATGCCAATTTAGCCAGCCAAATGATTAGTTCTGTGCTAGATAATCGCCCACTAATTAAGGTATGGTCTGAACTTGGGGAATTGTTGTGGATTTTTGTTTGGTCTGTGGTGGGCGCGACATTAACTTGGAAAGGGCGATTTGCTGGTGGCGTTGCTAAGTTCT